>NZ_OZ038524.1:2493845-2808268 GCF_964036635.1 Tenacibaculum dicentrarchi | reverse complement strand
CGAATAAATAAACTGTGTATTTTATTAAATAACTGTTATCAATTTATTGTTTTGGACTAATTTTTACATTATTTATGATATAATCATATTTTTTAAACTCAATAAAAAATTGAGCAATTTTTATACCATAAAAATAGTTAGTTGTTTTGCTTTTCTAGGTCTTACTAGAATTTTCTTACTTAGTAAAAAATATAGCAATTAAATTGCTGTTAATTGAGAAGTAACTACACAGTGTTGTAACGCAAATATATATAAATATAGTAACAATCTTAAATTGATTTTAACCAAATTGATTAATAAGAAATAAAAACAATTCATATTCTTTAATAAGGTTATTAACATTTATTATATTATATATATTTTCTCTTTTAATAAATAAAAAAAAATAGTTGTTATTATAGTTTGTTAATAAGTAGAATAAGTATTTGCTATTATTTTTGTAAATATGACTTATTAAATAATATTAACAGGTTATAATGTGTTTAAAAGTTTTTAAATGAGTACTTTAATAAAGTTATTAACAATTGTTATTAACCGTTAATAACAATTAATTATTAATAACTTTATTAAGTTTAATTGTTAATAAGAGGTTAATTTTATGTTGATAAATGTTTATTAGAATCTGATAAAAAAAGTTGTGTATATTAAATATACTTTTGTATTGTAAAAATATTTTAGATAAACAAAAAAAGTTTTAAAAAGATACTCTTACTTATTAACATTCATCTGGTGTTTATAAATATTTGATTTTTAGACCTTTATCTGTTTTTATTAAAAAAGCATTGTTAATTACTGTTGATAACCCTGAATTACTGTATTTTTGTTACACACAACTAAATTAAAATCAACAAATTATGACAATAGCCATTGGAAATGACCATGCTGGTACTGAGTATAAATTTGAAATTATAAAATTTTTAGAAAAACAAGGACACAAGGTTATTAATTTTGGAACAAATGATAGTAATAGTATGGATTACCCAGATGCTATTCACCCAACAGCTGAAGCCGTAGAAACTAAGCAGGCTGAAATGGGAATTATTTTATGCGGAAGTGGTAATGGTGCACAAATGACTGCTAATAAACATCAAGGAGTACGTGCTGCTTTATGTTGGAATAATGAATTAGTAGCATTAACTCGTCAACATAATAATGCCAATATTTTAACTATTCCTGCTCGTTTTGTATCATTACAACAAGCTTTAGGTTTTGTAACTATATTTTTAAATACTGAATTTGAAGGAGGAAGACACGCAAACAGAGTTAATAAAATAGCTTGCGATTGTCTATAATAGTTTATAATCATTATAAATTAATTTTTTTAAATGAACTTTTTAATCAAAAAATTTACAGAATTAACAATATCAGAACTCTATCAAATATTACAATTACGTTCTGAAATTTTTGTTGTTGAACAAAACTGTGTATATCAAGATCTTGATAATAAAGACCAACACGCCTTACATGTTTTAGGAATAAAGAAGGATAAAATTATAGCTTATACACGTTTATTTAATAGCGGTGAATACTTTGAAACTCCAAGTATTGGTAGGGTACTTGTTAAAAAAAATGAACGTAAACATGGTTACGGTCATTTTTTAATAGAAGCTTCTAAACAAGCGGTTTACGATAATTATAATTCGAATAAGATTACTATATCAGCTCAAAAATATTTAATAAAATTTTATAAATCTCATGGATTTATAAAAGAAGGAAAAGAGTATTTAGAAGATGGAATACCACATGTTAAAATGAAAATAGCGTAAAAAACATATTTATTTCCTGCCGTTTTTAGATGAAAAATTATTTAAAATAGCAGGAAATTATTTTTAAAACTCTTGATGATATTCGATTAAATTATTAATAGGTTTTTCTATAATATTTGTAATTTCAATATTGTTTTTACTTGCTACATCTTGTAGTATATCTTTAAAATAAAAAGCTATAGAACCTATAAAATAAACGGGTGTTTTTTTATTCTTATTGTATGCTAAAACATGAAAATTAAAGAATTTTTTAAAACCTTTTTTTACTAATTTTTTTATGTAAGGAGTATCTTTATAAAGGTACATAAATTTAGCAAATGAGGCTAAATATCTATTTGGATTTTCGTTTTGATATAAATTTTGTTTTATAAAATCAGGATTCAAATTAAATTCTTTTTCAAAATTATCGGCTATTTCAGTAGGCATTTTTTTGTAGAAAAAATCTCTTAGTAATTTTTTTCCAAAATAATTTCCACTTGCTTCATCCATAATTGAATAACCTAACGAAGGTGAAATATATTTAAGATTTTTTCCATTAAAATAGCAACTATTTGAGCCTGTTCCTAAAATACAAACAATGGCTTTTTTATTTTTTGCCGATGCATATACTGCACCTAAAATATCTTCTTTAACAACAATATTTGTGGTTGCTGAAAAAAAATTATTTAAAACTTCATTTAAAATACTTTTAGCAGTTTCTGTACCACAACCAGCGCCATAAAAATAAATTTTTTTGATAGATTTTCGATATTCTTTTAAATCGGTACAGTTTTCAATAATTGTTAATAACTTTTTTTTAGAAATAACATTTGGGTTTAATCCTAATGTTTGTGTACTAAAAACTTCTTTTTTACTCTCATTTAAAGCAATCCAATCTACTTTTGTAGAGCCACCATCTGCAATTAATATCATTGTGTTTAAAATTTTTGAATAAAAAAATTATTCTTTTCTACCGTTTTTAAATTCCTTTTTATCATCAGTTTTCTTTGTCATTTTATAAATTAAAAAGCCAAAACCGACTAAAAAATGTAGTATAATAATACTAGCTATTATGTAAATAAAAGTATTTGAATTATCTCTCATATTGTAAATTTACATAAAATAAAGTAATAATAGTCATATCAATTTAGACTAAAGTATCTGTTTCTTTTACCTCACCAGATTTCATATTATTTAAATGAATATCACCAATACGAACTCTAATTAAACGTAAAGTAGGAAAACCAACAGCGGCGGTCATTTTACGAACTTGCCTAAATTTTCCTTCTGAAATAACAATACTAACCCAGCTTGTAGGACCATGACGTTCGTCTCTAATTTTTTGAGACCTATTAGGGAAATTAGGCGTATCTATTATAGACGCTTTTCCAGGTAGCGTGATGTATTTTTTACCATCGAAACCAATTTCTACACCTTTTTTTAATTTTTCAATAGCATCATTAGTTATAAGTCCGTCAACTTGTACATAATATTCTTTTTCTACTTTTTTACTACGTACTGCAGCACTTACTTTTCCATCCGTAGTTAAAAATAAAAGTCCTTCGGATGCAAAATCTAAACGTCCGATTGCCATTGTTTTTTCAGGGAAATCAAACAATTCTCCTAACATTTTTTTCTTTCTTTTAGTTTCATTTGTAATGAATTGAGAAAGATAACCATAAGGTTTATGAATAATAAAATGACGGTGTTCCATATTAAATTTATAAGGTACTAATTGTTACTGAAAATAAGTCTTTACCTGTACTTATTCTGCTATTTTTTATTGAGTTTTCAGAATCTTTTTCTAAAGGATATTGGGTAATAGGTTCAATACAAACCATATTTTTAACAGGAGTCCATAACATAAAATTATCAAAATTTTTGGTGCTAATTTTTATACTACTCCCCTCTTTTTTTATCAAATTAATTTCATTTGTATTTAAAACTTTATAAGCTGCCGAACCTACATTTAAAATTTCCGATAAGCTAATTTCTATATCTTTTGTTTTTATTATTTCAGTACCAAAACCAGCAAGTTTAAAACTAGGGTGATAGCCAAACATATAAGGCATTTTTTTATCATTAATAATTTCAAAATCTATTTTTATAGCTGATTTTTCAATCGAAATAATTTTTCTAAAAACAAAATCATATGTCCAAAATAAATTTTCTTGTGTCGATTTTTCTGGAAATTTAGAATTTTTTACAAGTGTATTTTTTACATATTTTTTTTCAAAAATGGCAGAAGTTTTATCACTAAAAATCAGTTTATACTCAAGTTCTCTTAATAAACCATGTTGGTCTTGTTTAGCAACTCCATCAGGTGTATCAACAGAAAAATCATTTAATTTTGTAGGTCCAATAATAGGAAACATCTCTATATCAGAAGCATTCCAACCAGGTGAATCTTTCGAATGTATTAGTTCTTCATCATTAATTATAAAACTAATTAGTTCACCTTTACATATACTTGCAGAACTTTGACTGTTTTTTAAAAGAATAGTAGTATTCATTTTTATTGAAATTAAGAAAAACAATATTACAAAATGTAGCATGAAAAAGATGGTAAAATAAAAGTAGTTTTTCATAACTTAGCCACTCTTATTATAATAAAAATAGCACGATTTATGGCAGCAGATAAAGAAAATAAAAATAAGGACAAAGAAAAAGAAGCAAAATTAAAAGCTCTTCAACTTACTTTAGATAAGTTAGATAAAACTTATGGAAAAGGGTCGGTAATGAAATTAGGTGATACTAAGGTCGAGGAAATGGAAGTAATTTCATCAGGTTCTTTAGGATTAGATTTAGCTTTAGGCGTTGGCGGATACCCTCGTGGAAGAGTTATTGAAATTTATGGACCAGAATCATCAGGTAAAACAACTTTAACATTACATGCAATTGCTGAGGCTCAAAAAGCTGGTGGTATTGCCGCTTTTATTGATGCAGAACACGCTTTTGACCGTTTTTATGCCGAAAGTTTAGGTATTGATACTGATAATTTAATTATTTCTCAGCCAGACCACGGTGAGCAAGCATTAGAAATTGCTGATAATTTAATTCGTTCTGGTGCGGTAGATATTGTAGTGGTAGATTCTGTTGCGGCGTTAACTCCTAAATCAGAAATTGAAGGTGAAATGGGAGATTCTAAAATGGGATTACACGCCCGTTTAATGTCTCAGGCATTACGTAAATTAACAGGTACAATTAGTAAAACGAAATGTACGGTTATTTTTATCAATCAGTTACGTGAAAAAATTGGTGTGATGTTCGGAAACCCAGAAACAACAACTGGAGGTAATGCCTTAAAATTTTATGCTTCTGTTCGTTTAGATATTCGTCGTAGAACACAAATTAAAGATGGCGATAAAGTTATTGGAAACAGTACGAAAGTGAAAATTGTAAAAAATAAAGTAGCACCACCATTTCAAATTGCAGAATTTGATATTATGTATGGTAAAGGAGTTTCTAAAGTTGGTGAAATTTTAGATATTGGTGTTGAATACGGAATTGTTAAAAAAAGCGGTTCATGGTTTAGTTATGGTGAAACTAAATTAGGACAAGGTAGAGATGCTGTGAAAGGTTTAATTAAAGATAATCCAGAATTAGCAGAAGAATTAGAAGCTAAAATAAAAGATGCTATTGAAAATAAATAATACTCTTTTATTATATTAAAATAAAAACCTGTTGTAATATTTTTGCAACAGGTTTTTATTTTTTTTTAGAAGCAATTTCCCGCTTTCTGCACTCGCTTTTTTTTGAAGAAAAAATCAAAAAAAGAGCTCAAACAAATGCTTCAATCGGGGCTAAAAATTTGAACACTAATTAAACACCAGTACTACCAAAACCACCAGTACCACGTTCAGTTTCATTTAAAGCACTAACTTCTTGCCAGTTTACACGTTCGTGTTTTGCAATAATTAATTGTGCAATACGTTCACCATCATTTACAGTAAAATCTTGGTTTGATAAATTGACTAAAATAACGCCAATTTCCCCTCGATAATCCGCATCAATAGTACCTGGAGAATTTAATACTGTTACTCCATTTTTAGCTGATAATCCGCTTCTTGGGCGTACTTGTGCTTCAAAACCGATAGGCAATGCAATAAATAACCCTGTTTTTATAATTGCTCTTTCTAAAGGTTTTAAAGTAATAGGCTTTTCAATATTTGCACGTAAATCCATTCCTGCAGCACCTTGGCTTTCGTAAGCAGGTGTTTGATGTTTCGATTTATTTATTAGTTGTACGTTCATGTTTTTTATAAAAAGTTTTCAAAATTCAAATATAATAATACTCATAACTTTTACTAGAAGGATATAGATTTATTAATTTAGCCCATTAATCAAACTATATTATGAATAAGCAAACTAAAATAGCTGTTTTAGGTGGTGGAAGTTGGGCTACAGCCATTGTAAAAATGTTATCTGAAAATTTAGAAAATATCGGATGGTACATGCGTAGTATATATGCTATTGAGCATATAAAAAGAAACAAACACAATCCTAATTATTTAAGCTCCGCAGAATTTAATACCAAGCAGTTAGATTTGTCTGATGATATGAATTATATCGTTGAAAATTATGATATCTTAATTTTTGCAATTCCTTCTGCATTTTTAAAAACAGCATTAGATAAATTATCAATTTCACTAAAAGATAAAATAATTTTTTCAGCTATTAAAGGTATTGTACCCGAAACAGGTTTAATTGTAGGTGAACATTTTCATGAAAATTATAATATCCCTTATCAAAATATAGGAGTTCTTACAGGTCCTTGTCATGCAGAAGAAGTTGCTATGGAGCGCCTATCATACTTAACAATTGCTTGTCAAGATGAAAAAAAAGCAGAGTATTTAAGCCAATTTATTGCGAGTCGTTATATCAAAATAAAAATTTCTGATGATATTATTGGTACAGAATACGCCGCAATGTTAAAAAATATTTATGCCATCGCAGCAGGTATTGCACATGGTTTAGGATATGGAGATAATTTTCAGGCAGTATTAATGAGTAATGCCATTCGTGAAATGAAACGATTTATCGAAAAGGTTGATAAAATGAATCGAAACATTAATGATTCGGCTTATTTAGGTGATTTATTAGTTACAGGGTATTCGGTTTTTAGTAGAAATAGATTATTTGGAAATATGATTGGTAAAGGCTATACTGTAAAATCGGCAATGTTAGAAATGAGTATGGTTGCCGAAGGATATTATGCTACAAAAAGTGCCTACGAAATAAATCAAAAAATTGATGCTAATACACCTATTATACAAGCAGTATATAATGTGTTATATGGTAAAAAAGAAGCGAAAGATGAATTTTTGAAGTTAACAAATAGATTAGATTAGTTGTTTGCATTTAATAAAATAACCTTTCTTAAAGAAAATTCATCAATCACTATTACCTTTATTTAGGTGATAAAAAAGCCTTGTAAAGATAAGAAACAAACATAACTTAAAAATCTGATTTACATTTATTTTGTATTAAAAATAAACAATTTAAATGTTTTAGAAAAATTTTACTATTGGTTGTATTTTAAGTATTTTCGTTTAAAATTAAACAACAATGAAAACAATTCAAGAAGCTGTTGAAATTACTATAAGAAAAACACCTTTTATAGAAGAGGCTTTAAATGAAAAATTGATAAATGTATCTTCTTTAGCTAGAGTAATATTACCAGAAGTATCTAAATTACTTAAAAAAGATGTAAAAGTAGGTGCTGTTATGATGGCTATAAATAGATTATCGCCAGCAAATGAATTAAGAGTACGTAAAAATATTAAAAAATTAGCACTTAATTTAGGAGATGTTATTGTTCGGTCAGATTTGTGTGACTTTACCTTTAAAAATACATCTTCTTTATTAAAAGAAATAGCTAAAATATTAAGTAAATCGGCTGATAGTAACGACTATTTTTTAACAGTTTCACAAGGTATCTTTGAAACAAATATTGTTACTAGTAAAAATTTACGAGCTTATGTTGAAGAAATTTTTAAACGAGAAACGCTAATTAATAACGTAAATGATTTAGCTTCTATTACCATTAAATTACCTAAAAATAATTTAGAACAATCAGGTATTTATTATTTTATTTTAAAGCAATTTGCTTGGGCAAATATAGCAGTGCAAGAAATAATTTCAACTACACATGAAATGACTATTGTGGTAAAAGAAGAAGATGTTAATGAAACATTTGCTATTTTAATGGATTTAAAATTAAATTAAAAATATCAAAAAATGTCAAAATATCAGCAAAAAAATGATCCGTATGCTTCTTTAAGAATTAAGGAATTTAATTTATTTCTTTTAGTACGTTTTGCTTTAGTTTTTGGCTGGTCGATGCAATTTATAATCATAGAATGGCAGGTTTATAGCATTACTAAAAACCCATTATCATTAGGGATTATTGGTTTAATGGAAGTAATCCCTGCAGTTTCTATGGCGTTATTTGCAGGGCATATTGTCGATCAAAAAGAAAAAAGAAACTTACTAGCACTTTGTATCGGTATTTTTTCATTGATAAGTTTGGGCTTGTTTTTTTTAACACTTCCTAGTTTTGTAGCGGGTTGGCAACAAAATACTGTTTTATATGCAATTTACGGCTTGGTATTTTTTGGAGGACTTTTACGTTCTTTTTTCGGTCCTACAATCTTTTCGTTAATCGGTTTAATTGTGCCTAAAAAATTATATCCAAACGCAGCCACTTGGAGCAGTTCTACATGGCAAATGGCATCAGTTTTAGGGCCTGCTTTTGCTGGGTTTACTATTTCATGGATAGGCGTTCATTGGTCGCTTTGCATTGTTTTCAGCTTGGTGTTATTTTCATTTCTGATGGTCTTTTTTATCGATAAAAAACCTATTTTAAACCCTAAAATAGGCGAACCAATCTTAAAAAGTTTACAAGAAGGAATTCATTTCGTCTTTAAAACAAAAGCCATTTTAGGAGCCATTACCTTAGATATGATTTCGGTATTATTTGGCGGTGCGGTGGCATTATTACCTATTTATGCACAAGATATTTTAAAAGTAGGACCAGAAGGTTTTGGCGCATTGCGAGCCGCACCAGCAATTGGCGCTTTTTTAACCATGTTGGTAACCGCTTATATTCCGATAAGTAAAAATGCAGGGCTAAAACTATTAGCCGCAATTTTTGGTTTTGGAATTTGTATTATTATCTTCGGATTGTCTTCTATTTTTTGGATATCTATTGTAGCATTATTTTTCAGTGGTATTACCGATGGAGTTTCGATGGTTATCCGTCAAACCATTTTACAGCTAAAAACACCCGATAATATGCGTGGTCGAGTTGCTTCAGTTAATTCTATGTTTGTAGGCTCTTCCAACGAATTAGGTGCTTTTGAAAGTGGTGTAACCGCAAAATTAATGGGTACAGTAACTGCTGTTGTTTTTGGTGGAACAATGACATTAATAACGGTTATTACTACAGGGGTTTTAAATCCTACATTGCGAAAATTAGATTTAAGTGAAGATTTAGATTCACACGAAAAAATGGAGTAATTGTAAGAGCCTATTTGAAAATTAAATAAACTGTTAGTTCTAGTGATTTTTTTATTTCAAAAAAATTGTATCGAGAACTCCCACATAAAATAATTCAATTTTTCGATACAATTTTAATTTATTTTAGTCATTAAAAGCACTCGAATTGACAAAAATTATCAAAAAAAAGCTAAAAAACAGGGCAAATCAGGATTAGAAACTGAACTAAAATTCCTTTGACGGCTTCGATTTCTTATTTTGATGTTATAAAACTTTTTTAGATGAAATTTAAACAGGCTCTAAGAAAAAATAAATTTAATAGGCTTTATTACATATTTAAAACCTCTTCACTCTTTTTTTAAAAATATCTTTTAAATTCATTTCAAAATATTATTTAGGATATATTTTTTTCCTCTAAATTTTACATTTTTTAATATACATTTTATTTTTAAATGTTAAAGATAAGTTAACAAAAATAGGGTTAACCCTATTTTTAATTAGGGGTATTGGGTATTGTACAGGTAAATAACATCTCTTAGATTTGTAAAATTATTACTAACTATAAGTAGTTAATTTGTTGATTTTTATTTGTTTATATGTTTTTTTAAAAATAAATGATAAATCATTAAATTAATAATATTATTAGCCGTAATAATATTAACCAAAAATAAAAAATATATGAAAAAACTATTATTCTTAACCTTATTAATAGGTTACTATGCTATTGGAAATACACAAAATATTAATTTTCCTGACTCCAATTTTAAAAATGCACTTTTGAGTCATAGCCCTTTAGTAGATACAGATAGCAATGGTGAAATAAGTGTTCAAGAGGCAGAAAATTCAAAATATTTAAGATTAACGAATAAAGGTATAAGTGATTTAAGTGGAATAGAAAATTTCTCAAATTTAGAAGGTTTAACAGTAAATAAAAATCAATTAATATCTATAGACCTTACAAAGAATACTAAGTTAAAATTAATTAATTTAAGTGATAATAAAATAAGTAATATTAATATAACTAATAATTTAGATTTAAAATCTTTTAGTATTCGGAATAATAAATTAACTGATATAAATATAGCTACAAATTTAAACTTAACATCATTAGATGTTTTTAATAATAATATACAAAGTATTGATATTTCTAAAAATGTATTATTAACAAATTTAAATGTAGCATCTAATTTTAGTTTAGGGCAATTAAACATTACTAAAAATGTATTATTAAAACATTTATATGCTTTTAATAATGGGTTAACTGAAATTGATATTTCTAATAATACTAATTTAGTAACTCTTAATGTTATGCAAAATAATTTATTAAATTTAGATGTTTCAAAAAATGTGTTATTGACATCAATATCTGTAAATAACAATAAATTGACAGATATAAATCTTTCTAATAACTCTAAATTGGGTTGGTTACGTATTCAATATAATAAATTAAATACCTTAAATGTAAGACCTTGTTCACTTATTTTTTTAAATTTTGAGGGTAATTCTAATTTAACAAGTGTTTCTATGACTGGGCAATCAATAGGATATACAACATCAATTTCAGGTGAAGAAAAATTAAATGTAAATTTAAAAAATTGTCCTAAATTAGAATTTATTTGTGCTGAACAGGAATATTTAAATGATATTTTTACTCTATTAGAAGAAGCTAATCAAACAAGTTGTATGCTTTCTAATGATTGTGATGTACCTCATAATCGTATTAAAGGTACTGTTACTTATGATGTAAATGGCGATGGTTGTGATAGTGCTGATGTTCCTTTTACAGGAGGTTTAAGAGTTTCTGCAATTTCATTGACAAATGGTCAATCTACTGTGGCATATCCAAATCAAGAAGGAAAATACGCACTGCATATATCAGATGGTACCTATTTTATAGCTCCTGCCCTACAGAATTTAAATTATTTTACATTTTCAACACCAGTTACTCCTACACCAATAAATATTCCTGTACAGTTAAATACATTAATAACAGATTATTGTGTAAAATCAGTTGGTAACTTTAATGATTTAGAAGTAAGTATTGTTCCTTTAACTAGAGCAAGACCAGGTTTTAATGCAACTTATAAACTTACCTATAAAAATATAGGAACAACGACACAATCTGGTACGGTTACTTTAAATTATCAAGAAAATGTGCTAAACTATGTTAGTTCAATACCTACTGTAAATAGCGATACAAATGGACAATTGACTTGGAGTTTTACAAATTTATTACCGTTAAAATCAGTAGAAATACCTGTAACATTTGTATTAAATACACCTTTAGATTCTCCAGCATTAAATAACGGAGATATTTTAAATTATAAGGCAACAGTTACAGGAAAAACAGATCAAACGCCCAATAATAATGTAATGACATTATCACAAACAGTTGTAAATTCTTATGACCCTAATGATAAAACATGTTTAGAAGGAAATATTTTAAATCCTGATAATGTAGGTCAGTATTTACATTATTTAATTCGTTTTGAAAATAAAGGAACAGCCGAAGCAGTAAATATACGTGTTAAAGATGTTATTGATACGACTAAATTAGATATTGAATCATTAATACCATTAAAATCTAGTCATTCTTATTCAACAATAATTACAAATGGTAATGAGGTAGAATTTATATTTAAAAATATAAACCTTCCTTTTGATGATGCTAATAATGATGGATATGTATTATTTAAAATAAAGAGTAAAGAAACTTTAGTTGAAGGGGATAAAATTGTAAATGGTGCTGCAATTTATTTTGATTTTAATGCTCCAGTAATTACAGAAAATGAAATTGTAACAGTTAAGAAAGAAGTAATAGAACAACCTGAATTTTCTAATTATTTTACATTGTCTCCTAACCCAACTACTGGAATATTAAATTTAAAAGTATTAAATGATAATATTCAAATTAGTTATATTACAATATATGATATTGGAGGAAATTTAGTCGGTTATTATTTTGGAAACACAAGAGTAATGAATGTTAGTTATTTATATCCAAATAATTATTTTATGAAAATTATTACTAATAAAGGAGAATTGGTAACTAAGTTTATAAAACTTTAAACAGTTAATTTTAGTAATCAATAAAAAAAACCAGTGAAAATTAATTCACTGGTTTTTTTATTTACGACATATCTAAATAGCTAATCTTAGTAATAAGATTAGTATTTTGATTAAATTCAATATTAATAAAGCTATCACAATCTTCACAAGATGTATATATAATACTTTTATCACCATTTCTTCCAGGGCTAAAAAAAATAGTACCTAATTTACTTATATTATCGCCAATGGTAATGGTTTGTTGTTTTATTGTTAGGGAAGATTTATTGTTATTTATTTCAAAAGATTCAATATAAGGAGTGCTTTTATCTCTAGAAAAATCAACTTTAAGTCCTTTAAAAACAAAATAATAATATTGCTGATTTTCATCTGATTTATACGAATTAGCACTACCCAATAGTGTTTCTACAGCAGCTTGTTTACCTGCTGTTTTTTTTAGGTCAGATAATGTAATATTATTTATTTTAAAGGAGTTTAGTTCTACAAGAGTTATAATATTACTTGTTTGTGCTTTTGCTATAAAACTACTAATTACAAGTAGCGATAAAATAAATTGTTGTTTCATATGGGGGGATTTTTTTTTAATAGATTTTTAATTAAAACTGATACTTATATTTATTTTCGATTCTAATTCTTTTCGATGCTTTTCTTCGGATGAAATATCCCAATTAAAATACTTTGTAAATTCATTTAAAATAGCTTCTTTGTAGGTGTTTACACTTGGTTTATCAAAAAATAAACGACCTGTTCTACGCATAAAAAAATCAGTAGGTGTACAGGTCATTTCATATTGAATAGTAAACCAAATTTCGGCTTTTAATAAGCGTAGTGTGGTATTTTTTTCATCAATTTTATTAAATCTTTCTAAAATAATATTTGTTTGTTTACCATAATTATGTACTAAATAAGTAGCTTCTTTTTTAGTAAAATTATGTTCTTTTAAATCATTATAAATTTCTTTTGTATAAATTTCTACGGCTTTATAGTTTTTAAAATTTCCGCCTGTTAATACAATATTTTCTGTTTTTATAGCATCAAATTTTACATCAAAATGTCGAATCATTTTTTTAGCGATTAAATTAACAATACGTTCCGCCATTTTACGGTATCCTGTTAATTTACCACCAGCGATAGATATTAATTTGGTATCAGAAATAAAAATTTCATCTTTCCTTGAAAGTTCAGAAGCTGATTTTCCTTGTTCATGAATTAGCGGACGTAAACCTGCCCATGATGATTGAATATCAGCAATTGTTAAGTGAATATCTGTAAACATATTATTTACCGCTTCAATTAGATAGGTTGCATCAGCAATATCTATTGATAGTGCATCTTTATTTTGTTGAAAATTAGTGTCTGTAGTACCAAAATAGGTGATTTTTCCACGAGGAATGGCAAACATCATGCGTCCATCAGGAACATCAAAATAAACGGATTGTTTTATTGGAAATTTTTCGTGAGCTACTACCAAATGAACGCCTTTGGTTAAATGTAGTCTTTTACCTGTTTTTGAATGATTAAGTTGACGTAATTCGTCGACCCACGGTCCTGCGGCATTTACTACATATTTTGCCTTGATATTATAGCTTTGATTATTAAAAACATCAGTAACTGTTGCACCAACTACCCTATTTTTTTCGTAAATAAAGGCATTTGCTTTTGTATAATTAAGTATTTCAGCTCCGTATGTACTTGCTGTTTTTAATATTTCGATGGTTAAACGGGCATCATCTGTACGATATTCGGCATAATAACCAGCCCCTTTTAAAATATTTTTGGGTAATAATGGTTCTATTTCAAGTGCTTCTTTTTTATCAAGCATTTTACGTTTGTCATCTCCTTCTACGGCAGCCAATACATCGTAAATTTTTAAGCCGATAGAGGTAAGCCAAGCACCATAAGTACCACCTTCAATTAAGGGTAAAATCATTTTTTCGGGAACCACTAAATGTGGGGCTATTTTATGTACAATAGCACGTTCAGAACCAACTTCTTTGACTAGCCAAAAATCAAATTGTTTTAAATAGCGTAAACCACCGTGTATTAATTTGGTTGATTTACTTGAAGTTCCTGAAGCAAAATCATTTTTTTCAACCAGTGCAACTTTCATTCCTCTAGATGCTGCATCTAAAGCAATTCCAGCACCAGTAATACCGCCGCCAATAATTAAAATATCAAATGTTGTTTCTTGTAATTGTTCTTGAATATTTTTTCGATTGAAGAAAGAAAATTTAGTCATAGCTACCTTTTATTACAAAAGTACATATAAAAATAGAGACTATAAATTAAAAGTAATTGCTTGTTATTTAGTAAGTTATTTGGAGCTGTTTCCCGCTTTCCGCACTCGCTCTTTTTTGAAGAAAAATCAAAAAAGGAGCTCAAACAATTGCTTCAATCGGGGCTAAAAACAAAAAAATATCGTTTTTATAATACCATTAAGTTACAACCTCTAATATCAGAATTATCAAACCGTCCAATAATTTCAAAGCTAGTATCTGTGTGTACTTTTCCTAAATCTTGTGTCGCAATAAAAGAGCAAGAATTGTAGTTTGCTAAATCAATAATATTAACGCCACCATTTTTTTGATTGGGTAAGATAGTCAAAGCATCTTCGGTATCTCTAATTAAAACACGCATCCAAGGAGGACAGTTAAAAATACCATTTCCTTTCGAATATCCTTGGCTTAATAATTCGGTCATACCATATTCTGAATGAATATGTTGTACGCCAAATCCATTACTTAAAACTTGATGTAATTCGGTACGAATAAGTTCTTTTCTTCGTCCTTTCATACCGCCAGTTTCCATAATAATGGTATTTTTTAAGATAAATTGTTGTTTTTCTATTAAGTCTAATAAGGCAAAAGAAACGCCAATAAGCAGTGTTTTTTGTCCTTTTTTATCTAATTCGATGAGTTTTTTTGCCAATTCATCTAAATTATTTAGGTAAAAACCACTTTCAGGATGTGCCGATTTTTCAATTAAATCAGCAACCATATAAACTAATGATGAGCCTTTTCGTTCTAAATAATTAGGTAATAAAGCTAAAACCACATAGTCTTTTATATCTCCATAAAAATAATCAAAACCTTTTAAATAACTTGTTTCATACCACGATAAATCGGTTACTAAATGCTTGCTGGTAATGCTACCAGTAGTACCAGAACTGCTAAAAGTTTCCTTAATTTTATCTGAAGAAGAAAGTATTTTTTTTGTTTTAAAAAATTCAATAGGCAAAAAAGGAATCTCTTCAATTTTAGAAATACTAGAAGGGTGAATATATAGTAAATCACAAAAAGATCGGTAAACCTTATTATTTTTAAATTGATGCTTAAAAACCGTCAAAGCAGCTTGCTTAAAATCGAATTCTGAATGTATATTAAAAACTTGTTGTTTCATAAAGTTTTACAAAAATAGTAGTTATAACAGTAGTATTATAAAATTGCACTGTTTTTTTTGTAAAACACTAAATTAAAGGGGCATTATTAAGTTTCAAATATATTAGACTGCTTTTTTAGAAAACATTGTTAACATATTATCAAATTTAGGTTCAAAAAGAAAATCAAAAATAACTTCAGATATCTTTTTCCCTTCTTCTACTTCCACTTCGATTTCGAGATTTTTAGTTTCTGCATCTTTGGCTTCTACTATTTTTGTAGTTGTTGTTACAGGGCTTATCTCGTTATTTATTTGGTCGTTTATCAATTCAATACCTAGTATTTTTTGATATTCTTGCTGTCCTAATTTTAAAATAGACGCAACTTTCGCGTC
This sequence comes from Tenacibaculum dicentrarchi, assembly GCF_964036635.1. Classification (NCBI taxonomy): domain Bacteria; kingdom Pseudomonadati; phylum Bacteroidota; class Flavobacteriia; order Flavobacteriales; family Flavobacteriaceae; genus Tenacibaculum; species Tenacibaculum dicentrarchi. The sequence goes on along the minus strand of NZ_OZ038524.1, from coordinate 2,792,183 downwards.
TATTTTAAAATTAGATAAATCTAATGGCTTATATGGCATTGTTTAAATCTGCTTTATATTTGTTAAGTAATGTTTTTGTAATAGCAATATTTGCTTTAGCTGAATCAATAGCTAAATAAATAAAATATCCACCATTAGGTGCAATATTTATAATATGAATCTGATCGGTTAAAGTAATGGTGATATCTTTAACTTCTTCATTTAATCCTAAAACACTGATTGCTTTTAATTTAGCGTTTACTACTTCTAAATTATACGCAGAAGCCAAGTCAATATCAAAATCAGATTTAACTGAATCTGAAACTAAAGTCTCACCAGACTCTATTTCGGTTACACTTAATGCTATATATCCAGGGATATTTTCACTTACGTTTTTAATTAAATCATTTAAAATGTCTGTCATTGCTACTTTTTTTTAGATGTTATTTATTATTTGTCATTGTCTTTTTTTAAAGAAAGACTAATTAAACTTCTATTCATTACACCATCTGATAAGACACATAATATATGGTCGTCGTCACATTTTTTTATATAAAAATTTTGATCAGTAGTTTTTATAATTATTTCGGTTAATGGTGTCGTTTCTAAGACATCAGTAAAAAAATTATCAATTATATTGATAACAACTTTAGTTACCGCCGAAAAATCTTCAGGGTTTTCATAAGTAATTTTACTGTGTACTTCTACAATTTTCCCTTCCTTGTCAAATAGGAGAATTGCTTTAGATTTTGTACTGTTGTACAACTCTTTTAAATTCATAAAAAAAAATATTAGATCTAAAAAATACTATGAAGGGTGTAATATGGTGTAAAAAATTTCACCACTACAAATATATTAAATATTTGTTAAGAAAAAACAAATATTTATCTTTTTAAGAAAAAAAGGTAATATAGAATTGATATAAGTAAGTAAAGTATCAATTTATAATAGTTTATTTGAATATTAGCTCATGTAAAAAATACTACATTAAATATGTTTAAAATTAAACAAAATCAATACTTTTTGTTTAATTTATAATGTGTAAAATTATTCGTATTTTCGTGGTTCATTTTTAAACAATTTAAATTTAAAACAAAATGGCAGATTTCGGAATCAAAGAAGCTTTAGCGCAATTAGGCGTAAAAGATATTAATGATGGAACTTCTACAGGTTCTGTAAATTTCTCTAATGGAGAAGTTATTGAAAGTTATTCACCTGTTGATGGTAAATTAATAGGAAAAGTAAAAGCGACGACCAAAGAAGATTACGAAAAAGTAATGGAAACGGCTACAAAAGCATTTAAGTCGTTTAGAAATATGCCAGCTCCACAAAGAGGAGAAATTGTACGTCAGTTTGGTAATAAATTAAGAGATTTAAAAGAGCCATTAGGTAAGCTAGTTTCTTACGAAATGGGAAAATCTTTACAAGAAGGATATGGTGAGGTTCAAGAAATGATTGATATCTGTGATTTTGCTGTTGGATTATCACGTCAGTTAAACGGACAAACAATTCCATCAGAACGTCCAGGACACGTAATGAGAGAGCAATGGCACCCAATTGGAGTTGTTGGAATTATATCAGCATTTAATTTTCCTGTAGCTGTTTGGGCTTGGAATACTGCTTTAGCGTGGATTTGTGGTGATGTTTGTGTTTGGAAAGGTTCTGAAAAAGCGCCTTTATGTTCAATCGCTTGTCAGAATATTATTGCTGATGTTTTAAAAGAAAACAACTTACCAGAAGGAATTTCTTCTATCATCAATGGTGATTATAAAGTAGGTGAATATATGACTACTGATGCTCGTATTCCTTTAGTTTCTGCAACAGGTTCTACAAGAATGGGACGTATTGTTGGTGCTACTGTTGCACAGCGTTTTGGAAAATCATTATTAGAATTAGGTGGAAATAACGCAATTATTATTACTCCAACTGCCGATTTAAAAGTAGTAGTTCCTGGTGCTGTATTTGGTGCTGTGGGTACTTGTGGGCAACGTTGTACATCTACTCGTAGATTAATTATTCACGAATCAGTATATGATAAAGTAAGAGATGCTATTGTTGGTGCTTATGGGCAATTAACAATTGGAAATCCTTTAGATGAAACAAATCATATTGGACCATTAATTGATAAAGATTCGGTAAACACTTATTTAGCTGCTATTGAAAAAGCAAAAGCTGAAGGTGGAAACGTATTAGTTGAAGGAGGCGTTTTAGAAGGTGAAGGTTACGAAAGTGGATGTTACGTAAAACCAGCAATTATTGAAGCTGAAAATCATTTTGAAATAGTACAGCATGAAACTTTTGCTCCTATTTTATATTTAATGAAATATTCTGGTGATGTTGAAAATGCTATTGATATACAAAATGGTGTAGCTCAAGGATTATCATCAGCAATTATGACAAATGAATTAAAAGAAGCTGAAAAGTTTTTATCATATGCTGGTTCTGATTGTGGTATTGCTAATGTAAACATCGGAACTTCTGGTGCTGAAATTGGAGGTGCTTTTGGTGGTGAAAAAGAAACTGGTGGCGGACGTGAGTCTGGTTCTGATGCTTGGAAAGTATATATGAGACGTCAAACAAATACGATAAACTATTCTGATGAATTGCCTTTAGCGCAAGGAATTAAATTTGATTTATAGGTCTTGTAAAATACAAAAGCTTAACCTAAACTTAACAAAACAACCATTTAATGTTTCTTAATTGTTATTAAAAGGCTGTTTTAGTATTAAATTAGTGTTAAATAAATGTTAAATAAATAAAAGTTACATCGAAAGATGTAACTTTTTTTGTTTTTTTGCGTCATATATTTGTAATTTCACGTAAATCTTTAAATTGATTAAAATCAAGTGGTTAAGCTTACTTTATGAGTGTCACTTTAAATACTTATTTACCATATAAAGATAAAGTATCAATTCTTCTCCAGTAGCTTTAGGTAAATTTGAAAACTAAAACTGATTTATTAAAAAAGTTAGTTGCTTAATTTAATATTTTTCATAAGTATCTAAATAAAAATTCTTGCTATTTGAAAAGAATCAATTTTAATCTTTTTTAGAAAAACAAAACTCCATTATAATTCTTTTTTGAAACACTTTTTTATCAAAAGATAAGAAGCATCAAAAAATATCAATACGAACCCTTAAAAAATAATAATATGATTTTATCAATAATATTTTGGCTTATTCTAGCAGTAATAATAATAATGAGTGTTTACAGTCTTTTTAAATACCAATTACCGATGTTTTTTGGGTATTTAAATAAAAAAGTAGACTCAAATAATCAGCATAAACCACAAAAAGAAAATTTAGTAAGGGCTCAAAATATATTTTCTAAAAGAGTGAAAGAAAACGATTTGAAAATTGTGGCAGGAATTAACCCAAAAATTGAAGGGTTATTTCATGCTTTTGGAATTAAAACTTGGGAAGATTTAGCAGGGACTTCTGTTGAAAAATGTCAAGAAATTTTAAAAAGTGTTGGAAATAAATATAAAATTCAAAAACCTAAAACTTGGCCAAAACAAGCAAAATTAGCAAATCAAGGTAAATGGAAAGAATTGCAAGAGTGTCAAGGTAATTTAATTAGTGAAAAATAATATTTTAAGTATGAAAATAATTGATTTATCAAAACCGATTCAATATAACAAGGAAGACCCTTGGTTTATGAAAGTTAAAGTAAAACATAAATCACATAAAAAATCAAAACTATTAATTAGATTATTAGGCTTGCCTTTTAAATTATTTCCTAAAAATTTTACAGGTTGGGCAGATGATACAATTCAAAAAATGGGAGTACATGCAACTACTCATATTGATGCTCCTTGGCATTATTCACCAACTGTAAATGGCGAAAAGGCAAAAACAATTGATGAAGTTCCATTAGAATGGTGTTTTGGAGAAGGAATTGTTATCGATATGAAACATAAAGCTGATTTTGACCCTATTACTGTGGCAGATATTCAGCAGTTTTTAAAGGTAAATTCATTAGAAATTAAACCTAAAATGATTGTACTAATAAAAACAGGACGTGATATATTTAATGGAACAAAAGATTTTCATGAAAAAGGAACAGGTGTTAGTGCACAAGCTACAGAATGGCTTATCGATAAAGGAATAAAAGTAATGGGAATAGATGCTTGGGGCTGGGATTTACCATTACCTTATATGATTAAAAAAGCAAAAGAAACGAATAACTCAGAATTATTTTGGGAAGCTCATTTAGTAGGGCAAAACAAAGAATACTGCCATATGGAACAATTAGTAAATTTAGATGCTTTACCTTTTTCAGGATTTAAAATAGCTGTTTTTCCACTGAAAATTGTAGGTGCTTCAGGTGCTCCAGCAAGAGTTGTAGCAATGTTAGATTAATTTATTATAAAACCGCACTATTGCTAGTGCGGTGTATTTAGTTGGCTACTACTCCAACTAAAAATCAACTAACCAAACATCATTCTAATTCTGTTTATCAACAATTTTACGTTGTATTTTAGTGCGTTTTCTATTGTTATCTCTTACTATATGTTTTACTGTATTTTTAGTGTTACTTCTTAAATGTGGTATAAATTCTTTGCCTAAAAAAGTATAGGTAGTTTTCGAACTTATATCATATAATGAAATTGTTTGATTATTAATAATCTTTAATTCAAATTTTTCAACCGAATCAATAGAATTTGTATTATAATTAAGTGTTAAAAGTAGCAAATTATCATAGCCTTTAATTGTTGATATTTCATAAGCTCCAACATAATCCCATTTAATAAAATCAATATTTGTACCAAGAAAATCGTGCGATGAATAAAATGTTACATCATTTTCAGGCGTAAACTGTAAGAAATTTTCGGTATCAAAAGGGTTTTCATATCCGCCATTTTCATCAATTTTTTCCCAAGCAACATATTCTTGTAAAAGATATTCTATATTTTCATAAAATAATTTATCGTAATCAAAATTATCTCTTTGATAACCAGTTAAAAAATAGCTTATATTTTGATGTAAATCATCAATTCTAATTTCATTTTCAGACAATTGAATTACCTCAAAATCATGTTGATTATCAAGTGTATGATTGGTTTGTAAAACACTGCCGTTTGTCTGGTAATTACCAACTAAAACCCCCAAACCATTGCCTGTTTTACCAATATCAACAATATTATTATTGGCATACATATTTCCATTTAAAAACGAAACTGTAAACGCTTTTGATAAAAAAGGAATTTCGTTAGTACCTGTTGTGCTATTATAATCGACATACCATAAATCATAACTAGAAAGGTATTGATTTAGTGAAAAGGGCGTATTTTCAGTATAATCAATATGGTCAATTACCTCATTTTGAACCATACAAGAAGATATCATTACACTTGTTGTAATGTATAAAAAAAGTAGTTTTAAAGGTTTCATAGATGGTAATTTAATCGTTATATGCTACTAACTTTCAAATTACGTGCCAAAATTAAAAATCGATAATTAGTTTATTCTTTTTACTAATTGTTTACTTTTTTTTTGAAGCAATTTCCCGCTTTCCGCACTCGCTCTTTTTTGAAAAAAAATCAAAAAAGGAGCTCAAACAAAGCTTCAATCGGGGCTAGGCATTTTTACACAAAACCATATCGGTCATGCTAAACTTATTTCAGTATCACATCCTGATTTGCCTTAATTTTTCAGTCTAAAAACCAATTATTGAATAAGAACAGTACTTGTTTTTATCATATTTTCAATTTTATAGGTCAGTATTTTATCGCCTATTTTATAAGTAACAACCGCTTGATTATCTTTTAAATTAAACGGAAATTTTTCTGTAATTTTAGGGAGTGAATTACCATATTCTTTTTCTGAATCGGCGTTTAAAACAAGTTCATTAACTACAGGAATAATACGGTTTTTATACCGAGCAACAATAATATTTTTCCCATTTTTATGTTCAACAAGAGTATTAATAATGGTATTTTGAAAATATATTTTTTGAAAATCAATGGGTTTATCTGACGTAAAAATAATATTTAAACAAGCCGATTTATTTGTTGATAAATGATTAAAATCATCGGTATATAGTGCTTTTTTTATCTTAAAAGGAGGCGTCGTATTTTGCTTAATATTGGCACACTGAGTAAAAATAACAGCGAACATTAAGAGTCCAAATAATTTCATAATAGTACTTTTTAGAGTTTAATTTTATACATTACAACTAATATACCAAGGTACAAAAATATAATAGTATAAGATGTTGAATTACAGTTATTGGGAGTTAAAAGAATGGTTTACCAATGTTGATTTTACCATTGTAGGTAGCGGAATTGTAGGATTAAATTGCGCATTGGCATTAAAAGAAAAACATCCGAAGGCTAAAATAATTATTTTAGAAAAAGGAATGTTACCACAAGGAGCAAGTACTAAAAATGCTGGTTTTGCCTGTTTTGGAAGCATATCAGAATTAATAGACGACTTAAAAACACATACCGAACAAGAAGTGTATAACTTAGTCGAAAAACGCTGGCAAGGTTTGCAATTATTACGAAAAAATTTAGGGGATAAAAATATAAAATATCAACAAAATAAAGGCTACGAATTATTTCAAGATACCGAGTTTTATGAAACTTGTTTATCAGAAAAAGACAGCCTTAATATCTTGTTAAAACCCTTGTTTGAAGCGCCTGTTTTTTCAGTTGATGCCAATAAATTTAAGTTTCAAAATATTCATCAAAATTATATTACCAATCAGTTTGAAGGGCAAATTGATACGGGTAAAATGGCGGTAAAATTGCTTGAATTAGTACAAAAATCGGGCATAAAAATAGTCAATAGTATTTTGGTAGAAAGTTATTGTGAAAACAATGAAAATGTTTTGATTAAAACAAATCAGATAGAATTTTCAACCAAAAAATTATGTATTGCCACCAATGGGTTTGCTAATAAGTTGTTGAACGAAAATGTAAAACCCGCCAGAGCGCAAGTTTTAATAACAAAACCGATTAAAAACTTAGCTATAAAAGGAACATTTCATTTAGAAAAAGGCTATTATTATTTTAGAAATATTGACGATAGAATTTTATTAGGCGGCGGACGAAACCTCGATTTTAAAACCGAAGAAACTACTGTTTTTGGAGAAACAGCACTGGTTCAAAATAAATTAGAAGAAATTTTAAAAACCACTATTTTACCGAATACTAATTTTGAAATAGACCACCGATGGAGCGGAATAATGGGTGTTGGAAATCAGAAAAAAGCCATTGTAAAGCAGTTATCAAATAATGTATTTTGTGGTGTTCGTTTAGGAGGAATGGGCGTAGCAATTGGTAGTTTGGTAGGTAAAGAATTAGCCGATTTAGGGCAATAAAATAGTATTCAAAGTAGTAAAATAACAGATGAATCAGAAAAATATAAAACAAGAATTATACAATCAATGCGTGATTTTTGTAGAAAAACGCTTAAAAACAGTTGAACAAATTATTTCATCGAACCAAAAAGCCTTGCAATCAGAAACTAAAAGTTCGGCAGGCGACAAGCACGAAACAGGGCGAGCAATGCTACAATTAGAAATGGAAAAAGCAGGGCAACAGCTTAGTGGAATTATCAAAATGAAAGAAACACTTTCTAAAATAAATAGTCAAAATATGGCTACTATTGGTTGTTTAGGAAGTGTTGTTAAAACAACCAAAAATTCGTTTTATTTGAGTATTAGTTCAGGGCAATTAACAATTGATAATCAGCCTTATTTTGCTGTTTCTGTGTCTTCGCCAATTGGTTGTATTTTATTAGGAAAAAAACAAAATGATAGTTTTACATTTAATAATATAGAACAAAAAATTACAGCAATTTTTTAACAGATTAAAATACTAAACAAGAGGTTTAAACCTCTTGTTTTAAAGCTAAAATGAATTAAATAAGCTGCTTATTTATTTTTAGAAATGTTTTTTAGTATAGCTAGTTTTTTCTTTTTTAATCTTTCCCCAAGCAACAACTTTTACTCCTTTTGAGTATTGAACTTTGTTGGGTTCTTTTTTTAAGAGCTTCCTAAATTTGGGGTAATCGACTGTAATTTCTTTTATTTCAATATTGTTTATAGGCCATTCTAAATGATGAATTTCAAATTCGTTAATCGATTTTTCGGTATCTTGAAAAAGCGCATATCTTTCGGTTAGCCAGTTATCTAAAGTTGATTTTTCTGTTAATTTTTCGGCGATTTTAAATTCAATATTTAAGTGGTCATTAAATACTGCGTTACTTGATTGATATCGGTTTTTACTTCTGTTGATTTTTGAAAATCGGTATGGAAGTTCAGAGATTCCTTTTGCAATTTTACAAGCTAATTTTTTACCGCCTTCAATACTCAAAAAGTAAACGCCAGTTTTATTATTAGATTTTACGTAGGTTCTAATATTAATTTCATCAAAATTAGAAATAGGAGCGAAAGAAGGTAGGTTTTTTGGGCGGATTTTTTCCATGGTAAACGCCACAACAGAAACCCAAGCTTTTCCTTGAAATAAGTCAATTTCTAATTCTTCGGGTACAAATTTTCTTAATTCGCTAAGCTCTACTTGCCAATGAAGAAATATCGCATTGTTCCATTCTTGATAAAATTTCCAAGTATCGGCAGGTATTTTCCAGGGTCTGTGTGCTGTGCTATTTAATATGTCTGGTATTGTCATTTTTTTGGCTAAAATTTTCTTTGGAAATAAATGTACCTGTTTTTTTATAAATCATCAAAATTACTAGAATTAACAAAAATTACGGTAAATAAGGATATGAAACTGAACTAAACCAGTCCTATACATCAAACTTCAGTGAAACTATTTCATCAATTTTAAGTTTTGTAGGATGCTTTAAAAAGACAAATCGGCTGTTGTAAATTACTTTTATTAGCCAGTGAGAACCTTTAAAATAGATTTCTTTTACTACGGCTTTACGTGCCGAATTTGCTACAACTTCTATTTGATGCGGATATAATAAAATACTTTCTTCTACTTGTTTTTGATCGATAACAATTTCGTTAACAGTATCGAATAAAGAGGCTACATATTTTATTTTCGGGTTTTTATATAAGTGTTCAGGCGTATCGTTAGCAATTATTTCACCATTTTTAAGAATAATAACATGGTTGGCAAACGATAAAGCGTCTGTTCCTTGATGGGTGGCTGTAATACAGGTAATTTTATTTTTTTTCAGATAATTAAATAGGTTTCTACGCAGTGAGTTTTTTTTGAAATTATCAATCTGACTAAAAGGCTCGTCTAGTAGTAGTAATTTTGGCTGTTTTGCTAAGGCTTTTGCGATTGCAACACGTTGTTTTTGCCCGCCGCTTAGGTTTTCTACTTTTGTATTGGCGAAATTGGTCATTTCAATAATATTCAAGAGCTCGTTGGTTCTTCTTTGAGCTTCTTCGGGATCAAAACGTGATAGGAATTTTTTAATGTTTTCACTAACGCTTGTAAAAGATATTAAATCGAAATCTTGGGCTACGTATTTGAAAAAATCTACGCCAGGAACTAAATAATATTCAGGTCCTAGAACTTGAAAATCGTCATAAAAAATTGTTCCGCTTTTTAAATCTAATAATCCGTAAAGGGCTTTTAATAAAGTTGATTTTCCGCAACCACTTGCGCCCATTATACATAAATGTTCTCCTTTTTGAAGGGAGAAATTGATGTTTTTTAGTGTTGTTTTTTCTTTAGAATATCCGAAGGTAATATTGTTTACTTGTAGCATAGAAGCAAAAATATAATTTCTATTTTAAAATAGTGTTACTGTTGTGTTTATCTTTTGTTTTAAGTTAAAATGCTTGCGTTAGCGATTGAAGCAATTGTTTGAGCTCTTTTTTTGATTTTTCTTCAAAAAAAAGCGAGTGCGGAAAGCGCGACCCTTGTGGTAACGCCCAAATTATAAGCACAAAAAAACCGACACTTTCGCATCGGTTTTTTATGATTTTTATTGATGTTTTACTTTTTATCTTGATTAGGAAGTTTATTAAAACCCATGTTATATAATGTAAATCCGAAAATATCGGCATATTGTTCGATGGTTTTAGCTACGGGAGTTCCAGCGCCATGACCAGCATTTGTTTCAATACGAATTAACACAGGATTTTCGCCTTGTTGCTTATCTTGTAATTCGGCAGCAAACTTAAAACTGTGGGCAGGAACTACACGGTCATCATGGTCACCAGTGGTTACCATAGTTGCAGGATACGCCACTTTTTGAACGTTGTGTACAGGAGAATATCCGTTTAAATAATCGAACATTTCTTTGTTATCGGCAGATGTTCCGTAATCATACGCCCAACCTGCACCCGCAGTAAACGTGTGATAACGTAACATATCTAAAACTCCAACGGCAGGCAAAGCGACTTTCATTAAATCGGGACGCTGTGTCATTGTTGCGCCAACTAATAATCCACCGTTTGAGCCTCCACGGATTGCCAAATAATCAGAAGAAGTATATTTTTGATTGATTAAATATTCGGCAGCTGCAATAAAATCGTCAAACACATTTTGTTTTTTTAATTGTGTTCCTGCATCGTGCCATTTTTTACCATATTCACCACCACCACGTAAATTAGGAACGGCATATACTCCGCCTTGTTCCATCCAAACGGCGTTTGCAATGCTAAATGAAGGTGTTAAACTGACATTAAATCCGCCATAACCATATAAAATAGTTGGATTTTTACCGTTTAATTCTAAACCTTTTTTATAGGTAATTATCATCGGAACTTTTGTTCCGTCTTTTGATGTATAAAATATTTGTTTACTTTCATAAGCATCAGCATTGAAAGAAATTTCAGGTTTCCAAGATAAAATATACGTTCCATCTTCAGGATTAAATTTATAAGATGAACTTGGTGTATTGTAGTTTGTAAATGAAAAATAGATTTCTTTAGCTTTTGTTTTTCCACCAAAACCACCAGCAGAACCAACACCTGGAAGCTTTACTTCACGGATTAATTTTCCATCAAAATCGTATTGTAAAACTTTAGAAACAGCATCAACCATATATTCTGTGAAAAAATACCCAGCTCCTGTTGATGGTGATAATACGTTTTCAGTTTCTGCAATAAAATCTGTCCAATTTTCTGGTGTTGGATTTTTAGCATCAACAGTTACTATTTTTTTATTTGGTGCATTTAAGTTTGTTACTAAATATAATTTATCGCCACGGCTGTCAATTACATAAGTATCGTTATCATAATTATCTGTAATGGTAACTAACTTACTATTAGGGGTTGTTAAATCTTTTAAAAATAATTTATTTCCTGATGTTGAAGTAGCCGCAGAAATAAGTAAATACTTGTTATCCTCAGTTAAAGAACCGCCAACATACCTGTTTTTTTCTTCGGATGTTGCTCCAAAAATAATTTTGTCGGTTTTTTGTGGCGTATTTAAAGCATGATAATATAATTTATGCTGGTCTGTTTTTGCAGATAATTCACTTCCTTCAGGCTTATCGTAACTAGAATAATAAAAACCTTCGTTGCCTTTCCAAGCGATTCCAGAGAATTTTACATCAATTAAAGTATCACCAATAATTTCTTTAGTTTTTGTATTTAAAACAATAATTTTTCGCCAATCGCTTCCTCCTTCAGAAATTGAATAGGCAACAATACTTCCATCTTTAGTAAAACTGACCGAACCTAATGAGGTTGTTCCATCCTTAGAAAAAGTATTTGGATTTAAGAAAACTTCTTCATTTCCTTGAGCATCTTTTCTGTATAAAACTGATTGATTTTGCAATCCGTCATTTTTATAAAAGTAGGTATAATCACCTTCTTTAAAAGGCGTTCCTAATTTTTCGTAATTCCATAATTCTGATAATCTATCTTTTAATTGCTCACGATACGGAATTTTACTTAAATAATTAAAAGTAACGTCATTTTCGGCTTTTACCCAATTTTCGGTTTCGGTACTTTTATCATCTTCTAACCAACGATAATTATCGGTTATTTTTGTTCCAAAATAATCATCTACAATTGGTTTTTTAGCGGTTTTAGGATAGTTCAATGTGGTGTTTTTTTGAATGTTTTTTTCAGATTGATTTTCTTTCTTACAAGACACTAAAACAGTACTCGCACAAAGAATTGAAAAAAGGATTTTTTTCATGATAATGGGGTTTTTTAATAATTTCAAAGTTAGCTGAAAAAAGAACGAAAATATTCTTTTTAAGATGTTTTAACACTAAATTATAGTCGTTGTAATCTTTAAAAAATAAAAGAAGTATCTTTATACTTGAATTTTTTAAGCACAGAAGTAGTAATATAATAACAGTTATCATGACAGAAAATTTAACAAAAGAAACTTTTTTTAAAAAAGTATTTAATTTTGAAGAAAATAAAGAATGGAATTTTGAAGGTGATAAACCAGCATTAATTGATTTTTATGCCGATTGGTGTGGTCCTTGTAAATCGTTAGCACCAATTTTAGAAGAATTGAGTAACGAATATGAAGGTAAAATTGATATTTATAAAATTAATACAGAAGAAGAACCTGAATTAGCGGCTGCTTTTGATGTTCGTAGTATTCCTTCAATGTTATTTTGCCCTATGAACGAAGCTCCTCAAAGAGCCAATGGTGCATTGCCAAAAAAACAGATTGAAGAAATTATAAAAGATGTTTTAAAGGTCTAAAAGTAAACTTAAATCTGTTTTTTATAAAAATTTAAAAGTACTGTTTTTGCAGTACTTTTTTTGGAATAAAACCAAAATAGTAAACCCTATGGTAATCATTACTTAAGCTATTTAATAGGTGTTAATTTGTTGATTATTAGGTGTTTGATTATTTGTTAGAGTGCTGTGGTTTTTGCTTTGTATTTCAATTTGTTGAAAACTTCAAGGGATTTGTGAATAAGTAAAGCTTTCGAATTTTAGTAAAATTATAGATATTTGTAACCCCCAATATCAGAAGAATAACAACCTAAATTAGCACACAAAATAATGACAGCAATCGAACCAATTTTACAAGAAAATAAAGATAGATTTGTGATTTTTCCAATTCAACATGATGATTTATGGGATTGGTATAAAAAACAACAAGCATCAATTTGGACTGCTGAAGAAATAGATTTATCAGTAGATGTTATTGATTGGGAAACCAAATTAACCGACGATGAGCGTTATTTTATTAAACATATTTTAGCTTTTTTTGCAGCTTCTGACGGAATTGTAAATGAAAATTTAGCAGAAAATTTTGTAAATGAAGTACAATATTCTGAAGCAAAATTTTTCTATGGTTTTCAAATAATGATGGAAAATGTACATTCAGAAACGTATTCATTATTAATAGATACGTATGTGAAAAATGAAATAGAAAAAGACCAATTATTTAAAGCAATTGAAATTTTTCCAGCAATTAAAAAGAAAGCTGATTGGGCATTAAAATGGATTGAATCAGATTCGTTTGCAGAACGTTTAATTGCTTTTGCTGCTGTTGAAGGAATTTTCTTTTCTGGGTCTTTCTGTTCTATTTTCTGGTTAAAAAAACGTGGTTTATTACCTGGATTAACATTTTCTAATGAATTAATTTCAAGAGATGAAGGAATGCACTGTGATTTTGCTGTGCATTTACATAATCATCATATTGTAAATAAAGTACCTAAAGCACGTATTCGTGAAATTATTATAGATGCTTTAAGTATTGAAAGAGAGTTTATTACAGAATCATTACCAGTGAGTTTAATTGGTATGAATGCTAAATTAATGACACAATATTTAGAGTATGTAACAGACAGATTATTATTAGAATTTGGATGTGACAAAGAATATAATGCTACAAATCCGTTTGATTTTATGGAAATGATTTCATTAGAAGGAAAAACAAATTTCTTTGAAAAAAGAGTTTCTGAATACCAAAAAGCAGGTGTTTCTGGTGGAGGTACAGGAGATATTAGTTTTGATGCTGAATTTTAAATAAAATAAATTACAGCAACTTTATTTTAAGTATGTTATAGAAAAAATAATAGTGTTTTTTCTATAACATACTGTTTTAAAAACAAAAAAAAACTTTACAACAAATAGTTTTATTGATAACCTTATTAATAGTTAGGTTTTTTAGTGATGCTATTTATCAAAATTAAAACCAATAATATATATGTATGTATTAAAGAGAGATGGTAGAAAAGAGCCTGTAATGTTCGATAAAATTACAGAAAGGGTTCGAAAAATGTGCTATGGTTTAAATAATATTGTTGACCCAGTAAAAGTAGCAATGCGTGTTATTGAAGGTTTATATGATGGAGTACCAGCTACTGAATTAGATAATTTAGCGGCTGAAGTTGCTGCAACAATGACTACTGCTCATCCTGATTATGCAAAGTTAGCAGCAAGAATTGCTGTATCAAATTTACATAAAAACACCAAAAAATCGTTCTCTGAAACGATGACTGATTTATATAATTATGTAAATCCTCGTACAGATAAAAAATCTCCTTTATTAGCTGATGATGTATATGAAATCATTCAAAAAAATGCTGATAAATTAGACTCTACAATTATTTATAGTCGTGATTTTAATTATGATTATTTTGGTTTTAAAACCTTAGAACGTTCTTATTTATTAAAATTAAATGGAACTATTGCAGAGCGCCCGCAACATATGTTAATGCGTGTATCAATAGGTATTCATAAAGATGATATTGATGAAGCAATAGCAACTTACGAGTTAATGAGTAAAAAATATTTTACCCATGCAACGCCTACATTATTTAATGCAGGAACGCCTAAACCACAAATGTCTTCTTGTTTTTTATTACAAATGCAAGATGATAGTATCGAAGGAATTTATGATACTTTAAAGCAAACTGCAAAAATTTCGCAATCGGCAGGAGGTATCGGATTATCTATACACAATATTCGTGCTACAGGAAGTTATATTGCTGGAACTAACGGAACATCAAACGGTATTGTACCAATGTTAAAAGTGTTTAACGACACAGCACGTTACGTAGACCAAGGAGGAGGAAAACGTAAAGGTTCTTTCGCTATGTATTTAGAGCCTTGGCATGCCGATATTTTTGATTTTTTAGATTTAAAGAAAAATCATGGTAAAGAAGAAATGAGAGCACGTGATTTATTTTACGCTATGTGGATTTCTGATTTATTTATGGAACGTGTACAGCAAGATGGTGATTGGACATTAATGTGTCCGCAAGAATGCCCTAATTTATTTGATACTTATGGTGATGAATTTAACCGTTTGTATACAGGGTATGAAGCTGCTGGAAAAGGTAGAAAAACCATAAAAGCACGTGAATTATGGGAGAAAATTTTAGAGTCGCAAATTGAAACAGGTACACCGTACATGTTATACAAAGATGCTGCAAACCGTAAATCGAATCAAAAGAATTTAGGAACTATTCGTTCTTCAAACTTATGTACCGAAATTATGGAATATACTGCCGAAGATGAAGTAGCAGTATGTAATTTAGCATCTATAGCAATGCCAATGTTTATTGCTGAAGATAAAAACGGAACAAAGTTTTTTGACCATGATGAATTATATAAAGTAACTAAAAAAGTAATTAGAAACTTAGATACTGTTATTGATAGAAATTATTATCCTGTTATTGAAGCAGAAAATTCTAATGTGCGCCATCGTCCAGTAGGTTTAGGTATTCAAGGACTTGCTGATGCTTTTATTATGTTACGTTTGCCTTTTACTTCGGATGAAGCTAAAAAGTTAAACAAAGAAATATTTGAAACCTTGTATTTTGCTTCGGTAACTTCATCAATGGAAATTGCAAAAGCTAAAGAGCCATATTCTACTTTTAAAGGTTCGCCAATGTCTAAAGGAGAATTTCAACATAATATGTGGGGCGTAACTGAAGCCGATTTAAGCGGTCGCTGGGATTGGGAATCTTTACGTAAAGAAGTTGTAGAACATGGTGTTCGTAACTCGTTATTAGTAGCGCCAATGCCAACTGCATCTACTTCTCAAATTTTAGGAAATAACGAAGCTTTTGAACCATATACGTCTAATATTTATACTCGTAGAGTTTTATCTGGTGAATTTATTGTTGTAAACAAACATTTATTAGAAGACTTAGTAGAATTGAATTTATGGGACAATGCAATGAAAGAAGATATTATGCGTGCAAACGGTTCTATCCAACATATTGCTACTATTCCACAAGATTTAAAAGACCTTTATAAAACGGTTTGGGAAATGAGTATGAAAGATATTATTGATATGGCTCGTGATAGAGGATATTTTATCGATCAATCTCAATCATTAAACTTATTTATGAAAGACCCTGATTATGCTAAATTAACTTCGATGCATTTTTATGCTCACAAAGTTGGTTTAAAAACAGGAATGTACTATTTGAGAACAAAATCGGCAGTAAATGCGAAGCAGTTTACCTTAAATATTGAAAAGAAAAAAGAGGTAATTCAAGAAGATGCACCAATGAGTGCTGCTGAATATAAAGCAATGGTTGATGCTTCTAAAAATGGCGCTCCTGATGATGATTGTTTAATGTGTGGTTCTTAAAACCAATAAATTAAAAGTCAAAATTATATTAAAGAGAAGTCGAAAGGCTTCTCTTTTTAAAGAAAAGCAGTAAAGAATACTATTTTGTGTAGTACAAAAAGGTTAGAGCCTTTAGACCTTTTAAATTAAAGGAGACATTAACTTTATACCTTTAAAATGGGTAAAAACAAAAAAAACACTACCAAATGGTGGATAGTGTTTAAGAATGAAATAAAACTTATTGTTGTTACAATAATAAATTTTATTTGGTTATATTATTTCTAGTTTAATGGATATAACTCAACTCTAACCAAAGAGGTTAGTTTTAAATTGTATAACTTTTTAATGAATAAAAGTCTGTTGTTCGAGCAACAGGCTTTTTGCATTTATAAAGTTATGGCAAAATTAATACTTATTTTTAATATAATAAATATAAAAATTATAAAAAAAAGAGAAGTGGAAAGGCTTCTCTTTTTTATTATGAAAAAATCTAAGAGCCTGTTTAAGAATTAAATAAAGACTAAATTTTCATCATGCTGAATTTAATTCAGCATCGCATTAAATAGTAGAACTACGTTAAATTAGGATGTAAATCTGAAATAAATTCAGGTTGACGGATTCGATTTCTTATTTTTCTGTGATATTTTTTTTTCAGATGAAATTTAAACAAGCTCTAAAAATAGTACTTATTTACTACTGTTTTTAGTTGAAACTTTGATGTGAAAATGTTTTTTAAGCAGTATTTTAATTATGTTTTGATGTCGTTTTTTTATGAAAAAAGGAGTGGAAAAAACATAAAATGCGCTAAAATTATCCTTAAAAAAAATAAAACTAGAAACGTTATTTAAACTAATTCTAAATGTTAAATAAAAGCATTGTTAAAGCTTGTAAAATATGCGAATACCACTTAAATTTGTTAGAATATTTATATAAACAAACAAAATAATGGGATTATTAAAATCTTCTATTGGAAGAAAATTTGCCATGGCGCTTTCGGCGTTCTTCTTGATGTTTTTCTTATTGCAACACTTTGTAATAAACGTCACCTCACTTTTTCCAGATAATGGAGCAACATTTAACGCGTTATCCCACTTTATGGGAACTAACCCGTTAATTCAATATGTGATGCAACCAGTCTTAATTTTTGGTGTAGTTTTTCATTTTGTAATGGGATTCGTCTTAGAATTAAAAAACAAAAGTGCAACAAGTGTAAGTTATGCAAAAGATAACGGAGCAGCCAATTCTACTTGGATGAGTAGAAATATGATTTGGTCTGGTGCAGCTATTTTAGCATTTGTATTGTTACACTTTATCGATTTCTGGTTTCCAGAAATTAACACGAAATTTATCCAAGGTGATTGGAGTGGTGTACACGAAGGTATTGAAGGATTACGTTATTTTCATGAATTACAAGAAAAATTTGTAAACCCACTTAGAGTTGGTGCTTACGTAATTGCTTTTGTATTCTTAGCATTACACTTATTACACGGATTTTCTTCAGCATTCCAATCGGTTGGAGCAAATAACAAATACACTAAAGGATTGAAAACATTTTGTAAAATATATGCAATTGGTATTCCTGTTGGATTTATCATCGTTGCTTTATTTCATCATTTCAATCATTAATACGAAACTAGTATGGCTTTAGATTCAAAAATTCCAAAAGGTCCAATTAAAGATAAATGGACAGATTATAAAAATAAGATTGATTTAGTAAACCCTGCAAACAAACGTAATATTGATGTTATTGTTGTTGGTACAGGATTAGCTGGTGGATCTGCTGCTGCAACCTTAGCCGAATTAGGTTATAATGTAAAAGCATTTGCTTATCAAGATTCTCCACGTAGAGCGCATTCAATTGCAGCACAAGGAGGAATTAATGCAGCAAAAAATTATCAAGGTGATGGTGATTCTTTCTACCGATTATTTTACGATACCGTAAAAGGTGGAGATTACCGTTCACGTGAGGCAAACGTATACCGTTTGGCAGAAGTTTCTGCAAATATTATTGATCAATGTGTGGCACAAGGAGTTCCTTTTGCTCGTGATTATGGTGGATTATTAGACAACCGTTCATTTGGTGGAGTTTTAGTTTCTAGAACTTTTTATGCAAAAGGACAAACAGGACAACAATTATTATTAGGAGCATATTCAGCTATGAACCGTCAAATTGCTCGTGGAAAGATTGAAATGTTCAATCGTCATGAAATGTTAGACGTTGTTAAAGTTGATGGAAAAGCCCGTGGAATTATTGCCCGTGATTTAATTACAGGTAAAATCGAGCGTCATTCAGCACACGCCGTAGTTATTGCTACTGGTGGATACGGAAATGTATATTTCTTATCAACAAATGCAATGGGGTCAAACGCAACTGCAGCTTGGAAAATTCATAAAAAAGGAGCATTTTTTGCAAACCCTTGTTATACGCAAATTCACCCTACTTGTATTCCTCGTTCAGGTGATTATCAATCGAAATTAACCTTGATGTCAGAATCATTACGTAATGACGGTCGTATTTGGGTTCCTAAAAACATGGAAGATGTAATGGCAATTAGAGAAGGTCGTAAAAAACCAACTCAATTATCAGAAGAAGAAAGAGATTACTACTTAGAAAGAAGATACCCTGCCTTTGGTAACTTAGTGCCTCGTGATGTTGCCTCTCGTGCAGCAAAAGAACGTTGTGATGCTGGTTACGGAGTAAATGCAACTGGTGAAGCAGTGTATTTAGATTTTAAATCGGCAATTACTCGTTACGGAACAGAACAAGCAAAATTACAACATATAACAAATCCTTCGGAAGCAAAAGTTTACGAATTAGGAAAAGGAATCATAGAAGCAAAATATGGTAACCTATTCCAAATGTATGAGAAAATTGTTGATGAAAATCCGTACGAAACACCAATGATGATTTATCCTGCAACACACTATACAATGGGTGGTGTTTGGGTTGATTATAACTTAATGACCACTGTTGATGGATTGTACTGTATTGGAGAAGCAAATTTCTCTGACCATGGTGCCAACCGTTTAGGAGCTTCTGCATTAATGCAAGGTTTAGCCGATGGATATTTCGTATTACCGTATACTATTGGAGATTATTTATCTGGAGATATTCGTACAGGAAAAATTTCTACCGATACCAAAGAATTCGTACAAGCTGAAAAAGAAGTTACCGAACGTATTAATTTCTTTATCAATAATAAAGGAACACATTCTGTAGATTATTACCATAAAAAATTAGGTGTAATTATGTGGGAAAAATGTGGAATGGCTCGTAATGAAAAAGATTTAAAATCAGCAATGGTTGAAATTAAAGCATTACGTGAAGATTTCTGGAAAAACGTAACAGTTCCTGGTGATGCAAACGAAATGAATCCTGAATTAGAGAAAGCTGGTCGTGTGGCTGATTTCCTTGAATTAGGGGAGTTATTCGCCAAAGATGCTTTAGATAGAAAAGAATCATGTGGAGGTCACTTTAGAGAAGAGTCAGCAGAAATTGATGGTCCTCAAAAAGGAGAAGCAAAACGTAATGATAAAGATTACGCTTATGTTGCTGCTTGGGAATACAAAGGTGAGCCAGCTGCTGCGGTTTTACACAAAGAAGAATTAGAGTTTAACGATATTGAACTAAAACAACGTTCATACAAATAAGAAGATATTATGAATTTAACACTTAAAGTTTGGCGTCAAAAAAACGCAAGTGATAAGGGAAAGATGGTCGATTACCAAGTAACCGAGATTTCTGAGCATATGTCTTTCTTAGAAATGATGGACGTACTTAACGAACAAATTATTAATTTAGGTGATGAGCCTATTGCATTTGACCATGATTGTCGTGAAGGAATTTGCGGAATGTGTTCTATGTATATTAACGGTGAAGCTCATGGTCCTGATAGAGGTATTACTACCTGTCAGTTACACATGCGTATGTTTAAAGATGGCGATACTATTACAATCGAGCCATTTAGAGCAGCAGCTTTTCCTGTAATTAAAGATTTAGTTGTTGATAGAATGGCTTTTGAGCGTATTCAACAAGCAGGTGGATATATTTCTGTAAATACTTCAGGAAATACACAAGATGCCAACGCAATTCCTATTCCTAAAAAAGATGCTGATGACGCAATGGACGCAGCAACTTGTATTGGTTGTGGTGCTTGTGTTGCAACTTGTAAAAACTCATCGGCAATGTTATTTGTTGGAGCTAAAGTAAGTCAATTTGCTTTATTACCACAAGGACAGGTTGAAGCTACCGATCGTGTTTTAAACATGGTGGCTCAAATGGATGCTGAAGGTTTTGGAAACTGTACAAATACAGGAGCTTGTGAAGTGGAATGCCCGAAAGGAATTTCATTAGAAAACATCGCTCGTATGAATACAGAATTTATGAAAGCAAGTTTAAAAGGATAGATTCTTTTTAGATATAGATTGAAAATCCCGAGTTTATACTCGGGATTTTTTTGTTTAATTTTACCAATAATTTACTAACAAATTTATCTAAACAATTATGAAGATATCACATTTTTTAAGCATCGCTATTTTAGTGGTTGCGGTTACTTCTTGTAAATCAGAAATACAAGAAAATACGGCAACAGTTCCTGTTGTAATAACAACAAATCCAACTACAGAAGTGCCTACATACGGGTTTACATCCGAAGTAATTTTAAATGATATTAAGGTTTTATCTTCGGATGATTTTGAGGGTAGAAAAACAGGAACTCTAGGCGCTACAAAAGCTAAAAATTACATAAAAGAACGTTTTAAAAGTTTAAATGTAACCCCGCTTACTGAAAGTTTTGAACAAGCTTTTTCTTTTAATAACGGAACAAAAAATTATAAAGGAATTAATGTTTTAGGGCTTATTAAAGGAACAGCAAACACCGATAAATATATTGTATTATCTGCTCATTATGACCATTTAGGAACTGTTAATGGTAGTATATTTAATGGCGCTGATGATAACGCTTCAGGGGTTGCAGCATTACTAGGATTTGCAGAATATTTAAAAAAAAACCCACCTAAACACAACGTTATATTAGCCGCTTTTGATGGCGAAGAACTTGGCTTAAAAGGGGCATATCATTATGTAAAAAACCCTGTAATTTCTTTAGATAAAATAGTATTGAACTTAAATTTCGATATGATTTCGAGAAGCGATACTAAAGAATTATACGCCGTAGGAACACGTTATACTCCTATATTAAAACAAACAATAACATCATTAAATAAAGTTGGAGAAGTTGAATTACTTATAGGACATGAAGGTTTAGATAGCTTAGAAAACTGGACAAATTCAAGCGATCACGCAGCATTTTATAAAAAGGAAATTCCGTTTATATATTTTGGAGTTCCTGACCATAAAGATTATCATAAAGCTACAGATACCTATGATAAAATAAATAAAGATTTTACTTTAGAGGCTATTCAAACAGTCATTAGTGTTTTTGCAAAATTAGACGCTAAAGAATTGTAAATTATTATCATTTTAGACAAAAAATCCCGAGTTTTCACTTAGGATTTTTTGTTTATAATTTATTTAGAGGCTAATGTATTTTTAGCAGTTACATGCCCTTTAATTTTTATTCGTTTACTTGTTGTTTTAGCATTTGAAATAATGGTAAACATTTTAGAAAAACCTCCTATTCTATTCGTATCGTAAGAAACAGCTATTTTACCTTTTTCACCAGGCATTATTGGATTTTCAGGTTTCTTTGGAACGGCACATCCACAAGTGGAAACAACTTGTTGAATTATTAAAGGAACATTTCCAATATTTGTAAACTCAAATACACGATTTTTTTCAGAACCTTGTGTAATTTTTCCGTAATCAATAGATTCTGCTACAAATTTAAATTCTTGTGCGTTTACAGATAATGCCATTAAAAAAACAGTCGATAATGTTAAAATTGTTTTCATATTATTAAAGTTTTGGTGTTAATTTACTTCAAATGTATTTTTTTTTTACCCTTGATAAAAAAACAAAGTATATACATCAAAAAAAGAAGTATAAACTGCAATTAAAAAGCTAAAACGGTATTATATACTTAACAAATAGCCTTTAGTACTTATTATTTTGTTGAATCAATAAATTTTAGTTACTTACAAAAACTATGATTAAACTAAATAAAAAAGATAGTGCTCAAGCATTAATTCACGTACTTTTTTGGCTACTTTTTACTTTTGTGTCATTATTTGTATTTACACGTTATTATTGGACTGAAAACCCATTTTTATATTATTTTTTTATCCTTGTTATTATTGTTTACACAAATAATCAAGTACTGTTACCTTTTTTTGTTAAGAAAAAATGGTATGTATTATACAGCTTTATTTTTATGCTGATTTCATTTTTAGCAACACAACTATATTGTAATGTTTTTGCACGTTGCGGGTGTTCAGTTATGAAATGTTTAAGTGATTATTTATGGCAAACTTTAACACCTTTATTGTTTTTTTCATTTATATGGATGTTATTTCGATATATAAATCAATCCGAAGAAGTAGCAAGAATTCAACAAGAAAAAACAGCTATGGAATTGAAGTTTTTAAAATCACAAATCAATCCACATGTGCTATTCAATAACCTAAATACTATTTATGCTTATGCTATTGAAAAACCCGAAAAAGCACCCGATTTAATTTTAAAATTATCAGACAATTTAAAGCATGTTTTATATGAAAGTAATTCAGAAAAAGTAAGCTTAACTAAAGAAATTCAGTTTTTAGATAATTATATCGTTTTTCATAAAATCAGAACAGAAGGACTCAAAGAAATAGAATATCAGACTTCAACAGACAATAAAAATTATAAAATCGCACCACTATTGTTAATTACAATTATTGAAAACGCTTTTAAACATAGTACTATTAATAGTACTATATCAATAATTATTAAAGCAGATAAAAATAAATTAACCTGTATTTGCACGAATAATTATGATATCAAAAAGATAAAAAACACCAATACTATTGGCTTAGAAAACTTAAAAAAGCGATTGAATTTATTGTATAAAAACAACTATGAATTATCTATTGATGCTACAGATATTTTTACAGTATCATTAACCTTAAATTTAGTCTAAAAAAATATGGATTGTATTATTATTGAAGATGAACTTCCTGCTCAATATATTATTAAAAGTTATATTCGTAAAATTCCTGATTTAGAACTAATTGCTACTTTTCAAACTGCTATAAAGGCTAATGAGTTTTTAAAAAATAATACTGTAAATACTGTTTTTTTAGATATTAATTTACCCGATATTTCTGGATTAGATTTTATAAAAACAATTAAAAATCCGCCAAAAATAATTATTACAACTGCTTATCCTGATTATGCTGTATCAAGTTTTGAGCTAGATACTATTGTAGATTATTTAGTAAAACCTTTTTCTTTTGATAGATTTTTAAAAGCAGTTTCTAAAGTTGAAAAACAGTTAAATTCATCCGAAGAAAAAAAGAAAGAAACACTGTTTTTAAATGTAGATAAAACAATTCATAAAATTTATATTGATGATATTTTGTACTTAGAATCAGACAGAAATTATGTAACTTTTTTTACTACGGATAAAAAATTAACCATAATTGATTCTTTAAGAAATTGGAAAGACACTTTAAATGATACTCAATTTATACAGATTCATAAATCGTATATTATAAATATCAAAAAAATGGTAAAATTCACAGGAACCAATCTTTTTATCGACTCTAAAAATTTACCGATTGGAAGAACCTATAAAAAAACACTATTGGCGCATTTAAAAACGAACCAATAGTATTTTATTTTAATTACTTCCAAGTATTGCTAGCGCTAGCTCCACCCCAAGTTAGGGTAACTAAATATGGATTGTCAATAAAAGGATTTCTATTTCCTTGAACTTTTGCAATAGTGTTATTTCGTTGTTTTTCGAAATCAGAAACAGGATCTTCTTTGTTCCATTTTAAGAATAATTCTTTCGAACCAACTTTATCAAAAGTTTCGCCATATCTAGCGTTTAGGTAAAAAACCATTCTGGCAACATCTCCTTTCCACTGATCTCCAGGATACCAAGCATTATTATCTTTTTTAGCAACACCACTTCCGTCAATAAATGGAAGGTTTGATCTTCTTGTATTTACTTTATCATCACACGATCTTAAATGGTGTAAATCGGTTCTTGATACCGCATGATTTGCAGAAGCAAGTTTTGATTGTGGATATATATGCTCTGTATTGTAGGTTTGTTTTTGATGAGGATTAGAACCAGAAGTATATTCTCTTCTATCTCTACTTTCACCAGTGTACATTAATACTACATTGTCTGTATTATTCAAATCTTCATCCGCATTGTATAAATATTTATGTCTGTCGGTATATTTTAAGATGTTTGAATGCGATCTTTTTAATAAATCTTTCAGTGCTTCATAATTACTTTGGGTATCGTTTACAAAAGAAACACCGCTATAATAAGTTGCTAATTCCGCAGGAATATTAAAAGCAATTGCCTTTATAACATTTACCGTAATTGTTGCGGTAGCACATGAATTTGTAGGATCGTTATCACAAATAGTGTAGGTAAAGGTGTCTTTCCCTAAAAAGTCAGCTAAAGGAGTATAGCTAATTGTTCCATCGGCATTTAAAACGACTGTTGCATTTGAAGCCTCTGTATTTATTGATTCAATTTTAGCACCATCAATTAGCATATCGTTATCAAGGTAACTACTAATTATAAGCGCTGAATTAATTCCTGTATTATAAATATCATCGACAGCCTCAGGAGTTCCTTTGTCAGAAACGCTAATGCTTACAGTTGCTGTTTCACAAATATCAGGGGTATCTTTACTGCAAATAGTGTAGGTAAAAGTATCTATTCCTGAAAAGTTTTTAGCAGGAGTATAGGTATAAAGTTCACGTTCTCTTTCTATGCTTCCGTTGTTTGTAGTTTTTGCATCAAAAGTAACAGTAATACTACCTCTAGATGAATATTCATCATTCGATAAAAAACTTGGTAATTCAATAACGGTATTTTCAGTAGCTTTAAAAGCATCGTCTTTTGCTACTATTTTTTCAGTTTCAGTTGGTATTGGTTCTGGTTTTATAATATCGTCTGTGTTTCCGCCACAGTTTATAAGGAATAAGGTTGCAAACCCTAATAATAATACTCTTTTCATCATCATGTTAATAGTTGTTAATGGTTGTTGTTAAATAATTTTATCGTGTACTTTTGTGGGGGTATGATTATTCCAAACTGTCAATATATCAGTAGCTACACTAGCGCCACTACCAGCAGCAATTGCAAACTGACTGCGCCAACCAGCTAAGGTTCCACAAACATATAATCCTTGTTTTATTAAATGATTAAAATTACGAAGCTGTATGCGATCTTTCATCACATTTGCCCTACTGTGGCGTTCTATATATTGTTCTAAACCTGCTATTTCAAAAGGTTTTGAATAATTTAAAGCGATAACCACTTTTTTACTGAGGTATTCTTGTTTATTTGTAACTATTTTATATCCTTTTTCATCATCTAAAACAGCCAATACCTTTTCGTTTTCAATTTGAATTATGTCAGGATATTGTGCTTTTAATTGTGTTTTTCCTTCAAGTAAAATATCTTTACCTAATTTCCCTTCAGGCAATCCTAATACATTGTTAAATAGGGCATTTTGTAAATGAGATGTCTTTTGGTGTAATAAAATTCCTATTTTTTTATCTTTAGCATAAGCTTTTTTATGTGCCGATCCTAAAACCAAGGCACATTGCATGCCCGAAACACCTCCTCCAATAATTAATACGTCAAAAATCATTTATGCTAATAATACTTTAATGTTTTCGGCAAATAATCGAACAGCAATTGCTAATAAAATTACTCCAAAAACCTTTCTAATAATTTTAATTCCGTTATTTCCTATAAATTTTTCAATTTTTGGAGATGTTTTCAATACAACATAGATAACTAATACGTTTAATAAAACAGCAATAATTATGTTTGATATATGAAATTCAGCACGTAAAGATAAAAGAGTTGTTAAACTTCCTGGTCCTGCAATTAATGGAAAGGCAAGTGGAAAAACAGTAGCTGTTAAGGTTTCTTCGTCATCATCATCTTTATATAAAGTAATTCCTAAAATCATTTCTAAGGCGATAAAAAATAAAATAAATGCGCCTGCAACAGCAAAAGAATGTACATCAACACCAATTAAGCTTAATAACTGTTTACCAACAAATAAAAATAAAATCATTATAAAACCAGCAATAACAGATGCTTTTTCTGATTGTATATGCCCTACTTTTTTACGTAAGTCAATAATAATAGGAATATTTCCAATAATATCAATTACAGCAAACAGTACCATAAAGGCTGTTAAAATTTCTTTGAAGTTAAAATCCATAATATTTTGTTTTTCAAGCGCAAAATTATATAAAGTAATGTTACAATCTAGTATTTTTGCAGCTAAATTTTATGTGAAGTTATTGTTAACTTCCAACTTAAACTATTTTTATGTTCCAATTAGGAAAAACTTTAGTATCAGAAAGTATTATAGATACTGACTTTGTTTGTAATATTTCTGCCTGTAAAGGTGCTTGTTGTATTGATGGTGATGCTGGTGCGCCATTAGAAAAAGAGGAAACAAAAATTTTAGAGGATATTTATCCTCAAATCAAACCTTTTTTACGTAAAGAAGGTATTGAGGCTATTGAAAAGCAAGGCACTTGGATTACTGGTGATTTTGGCGAATTAGAAACGCCTTTAATCAACGGTGCAGATTGTGCGTATGTTATTTTTGATGATAAAAACACTGCTTTATGTGCTATTGAAGAAGCGTATAACCAAGGAATTGTCGATTGGAAAAAACCTGTTTCTTGTCATTTATATCCTGTTCGAATTAAGCAATACAGTGAATTCTCGGCAGTAAATTATGATAAATGGGATATTTGTGATGATGCTTGTTCTTTAGGAAAAGAATTACAAGTGCCTGTTTATAAGTTTGTAAAACAAGCCTTGGTTAGAAAATTTGGGCAAAACTGGTATGACGAATTAGAAGAGGTAGCCGAAAAAAGAAAGAAAGAATAAGAGAGTAATTATTTTTTAATAAAAAACGACGCTATTTCAGCGTCGTTTTTAGTTTTTATTGATTTTAAAATACTTTTATGCGGTTATTTTACGCTAAAAGTATCATTATCTAAATTAATATCCGCCATTAATTTTGAAGGATTAATTTCTACTGATTTTACTATTTTAGACGCAGTAAAACTATAGGTTGGATGTGCAAAAGTCCAATCTTCAATAACGGTTGCTGTTGTTGGCTTTTCGCCACGCATCATACGTAAAGGAATATTAAAAGATTCTTTTGATCCATCGGTATAAACAACCAAAACATCAATAGGCATTGGCATTTTACCAATTCTTTCTAAGGTAATTTCTTTTCCTTTTACCGATTTTACACCATAATCAATCGTATGTGTGGTTTGTGTCCATTCGTTTAAAAACCAATCTAAATGAATTCCTGAAACTTTTTCAGCCGTTCTTTTAATATCGTTTGGTGCAGGGTGTTTAAAAGAAAAATCAGTAAAATATTTCTTTAAAGTCTTTGCCGTATTTTCTTTTCCGATGATATATTCTAAATGTGTTAAAAAGATATTTCCTTTCGAATAACTTCCCATTCCGTATGCCATGTTTGTATGAAAACGATCGGCATGTGTCGATAGCGATTCTTCTAACTTATTTTTTACTACATAATTGTAATATCTGTAAGAACCAGTATGTGGGTTTTTATCATTTTTACCAGAGATAACATTTTCTGCTTTATTAGAAATATAAGTTGTAAAACCTTCATCCATCCAAGAATGTTTCGTTTCATTAGATGCTAATAAAAACTGAAACCAAGTATGTGCTAATTCATGCGCTGTAACGCCAAATAAGCTTCCCCATTTACGTTTTCCTGTAATTAAAGTACTCATTGCGTACTCCATTCCACCGTCACCACCTTGAATAACTGAATATTGTTTATAAGGATATTGCCCAATATGCTTGCTGAAATACGTCATTAATTCAGCTGTTTTAGGCTGTAATTTTTTCCAGTTTTTTCTGAAATTACTAGGTAAATCATTTTTATATAAAAAATGCAAATCGATACCATTTTTCATGGTATAAATATCGTGCGTATAATTCGGATCGGCAGCCCAAGTAAAATCGTGTACATTTGGAGCAGTAAATTTCCAAGTTAATTTTTTAGTTGATGGAATATTTAAAGCCGATTTTTTGTTTTCATATCCATGCCCAACTTCCTGCGGATTTTGAAGATATCCAGTTCCTCCAACCGTATAATTTTTATCGATATGAAGTGTTACATTAAAATCACCCCAAACACCGTGAAATTCACGTCCTAAATACGGAGGTGTGTGCCATCCTTCGAAATCATATTCAGCCATTTTAGGGTACCATTGCGCCATTGACAATGCCACACCTTCTTCGCTATTTCTTCCTGAACGACGTATTTGAGCAGGTACTTGTGCATCAAAAATCATATCAAAAGTTACGCTTTCACCAGGTAAAATCTCTTTATTTAAAGTAACCTCTAAAATAGTTCCAACAGTTTGATGTTTTACAGCTGCACCATTTTGTTTTAATGAGTTTACTTTGATGTATCCAATTTCTGTAGGCGATAGTTTACTAATTCTATTTCCGACTCTTTTATCAGGATCTTTAATATTTTGTGAACGCACATCCATTTGAGAATTTGGCTGAAAGGCATTAAAATACAAATGATAAAACACCTTATTTAATTTATCGGGCGAATTATTAGTGTACACTAATTGCTGAATTCCTTTATATTGAAAGGTTTTTACATCCATATCAATATCCATATTATAAACAACATGTTGTTGCCAATATTTTTGACTTACAGGCGTATTTGCTGTTTTAGCGATGGTATTTTTAATAGATTTTTTTACTTCATTGTTTGTTGTTGAACTTGTAGAGGCACAAGATATCATCGACAATAATGAAAGTCCTAAGATTATTTTTTTCATATTAAATTGATTTAATACCTATTGCTGTTAGGGTCTTTTTTAAGCTTTTTAACTCACTTTGATTTTTTAATTTTGAAAAACTTCTTGTTTTGCCATTTTTTAATTTTAAAGCAATACGTTCTATTCCTGAATTTTCTTTGATTTCTAATCCTTCAATTTCAGTAAGTTTATACGTTTTTTTCCAAGATTTTTTAAGTAGATAAAAAAGCACTGCAACAAGCGATCCGAAGCCAAGTAATGCCATAAAAATAAAGAGTATTTCATTTTTATCAAAAGAAATATAAAATAATTGAACACTCATATTAAGTACGTTCACTAGCATTAATAAAATAATTAGCCATGAATGTGTAGGAACGTCATCTTTAATGCTTATTTGTTGAGTTTCTTTATTAAACGCTAACTGCATAGGTTGTTTTTATAACAAAAAAAGAGCATCAAAACTTTAAAAATCAATGCTCTTTTTTATCTTCTATATTATTTTTTTACTTTCTTCCGTTCACCATTCTGTCGGCCATTTTAACAGCATTGTAAGCGTTTACAACACGCCCAGAAACTGATAAATCAGCAAAAGGAACTAAATCTCCTTGAGGATTTTGGCTAGTTTTAGAACCTGGTTTGGTAACTAATAAATCAATTTTAGTTCCAGAGTTCATTAAAATATGTTTTACTTGGCTAGCTGATAATTCAGGATAATAAGAACGAACTAATGCAGCAACACCAGCAGCAGCAGGCGATGCCATTGAAGTTCCACTAATTTTCTTATAAGTATTATCAGGATATGTTGAATTTATTTGTACTCCAGGAGCAAAAACATCTACATTCTTTTTACCGTAGTTAGAAAAACTTGCAGGTAATTCTTTGTTATAATTAGAACTCATTGCTCCTAATGTTAATACATTATCA
This sequence comes from Tenacibaculum dicentrarchi, assembly GCF_964036635.1. Classification (NCBI taxonomy): domain Bacteria; kingdom Pseudomonadati; phylum Bacteroidota; class Flavobacteriia; order Flavobacteriales; family Flavobacteriaceae; genus Tenacibaculum; species Tenacibaculum dicentrarchi. The sequence continues at coordinate 2,761,845 of NZ_OZ038524.1, read as the reverse complement.
GAAATTTCGTTAATTAAATCAGGTGCATCATTTGGGAATGTTTTTTCAACATCGATATTTTTTCCTGAATTTCCTGCGGCATTTACAATTAATACATCTTTTTTAGCTGCGTATTTTAAGGCATCGTAAACCCATTCTTTATTTGGAGAAAAATCTTTTCCAAAACTAGTGTTAATAACTTTTGCTCCGTTATCAACAGCGTAACGAATTCCTAAAGCAACATCTTTATCATACTCATCTCCGTCTGATACCGAACGAACAGCCATCATTTTTACATTATCGGCAACCCCATTGGTTCCAATATTGTTATTACGTACTGCTCCAATAATACCGGTAACGTGTGTTCCGTGTGATTCTTTCTTTTCAGAATGCCCAGTATTGGCATTACCATAACCAGGCTTATCGTTAATATCGTAAGGATTATCACCCACAACTTTACGGTAATCAGTTTTTAAATTATCTTCAGCAATGGTTTTATCGGCATTTTTTATTCCTTTTTCAAAGTATTCTTTAGTTTCTTTTAAATCGCTAAAATAACTTAACATACGTTCCGCAAAACCTTTTGCACGGTTTAAGCTTTCATCTGAAGAATTGATTGCTGCAATTTCTTTTTTTGTATAGGTTGATTTTCCAAAGTATTTGGTCAATGCTTTTTCTGATTCAACGGACATTTTTACAAATTCAGCAGAACGAACTTTTGATTTTTTTGCACCAGCTATTTTTTCGGCATGTTGTTTTTTTACCTCAGCTAAAGTAGTTGCATCGACTAAAGATGGATTCATTAAAATACGTTCGTACTCTAAGTGTTCTTTATAAGATTCACCTAAAAAGTTCCATCCGTTAATATCATCAATATAACCATTTTTATCATCATCGATTCCATTTCCTGCAATTTCGTTGGTGTTTACCCAAGCTACAGAAGCTAAATCTTCATGTTTTAAATCGGTACCAGAATCAACAACTCCAACAACAACAGTAACATTTTTCTTTCCTTTTAAGAAATCGTACGCTTTGTTTACACTCATTCCTGGAATACTGTCTGTTGCTAAATCTAAATGTAGCCAATTGTCTTTTTCATAGTCAGTTAATGCTGCTTTTTTTGCTGAAATATTAACAATATTATTACTTCCTGTAGGTACAGCAACTTTACTTACCGATGAACAGGCTGTTAATATTGAAATTGCTACTGCCGAATAAAACATTGGTCTTAAAACTCTCATAATTTCTATCTTAATTAAATATATCTGTAAATTTATAACTCTTGTTTAAACGAACTCCTTTTTCGGTATGTTTAACCGTAATTAGCTCATTATAGGCATCGTGCTCTAAAAATAAGTGATAATTATTATCGGCAGCTTCGTTTAAAAATATTCTTTTTTCTTCTATACTAAGCAAAGGTCTTGTATCGTATCCCATTACATAAGGCAACGGTATATGCCCTGCTGTTGGTAATAAATCGGCCATAAAAACAACTGTTTTTCCTTGGTATTGAATTTTAGGAAGCATTTGTTTTTCGGTATGACCATCCATAAATAAAACATCAAAACCTAATTGGCTTTGAAAATTTTTAGGCTGTTTGTCAATAAAATTTAACTGCCCATTTTGTTGAATAGGTTGTATGTTTTCTTTTAAAAAAGATGCTTTTTCACGTGCATTAGGTACGGTTGCCCATTGCCAATGCTCTTTATTGCTCCATACTTTGGCATTTTTAAAAGCGGGCATATAGCCTGTTTTATCGTTATTCCATTGAATTACTCCGCCACAATGGTCAAAATGTAAATGTGTTAAAAAAACATCGGTAATATCATCTCTGTGAAAACCGTGTTTTGCTAAGGAAGTATCTAATGAAAAATCGCCAAAAAGGTAATAGTATCCGAAAAATTTATCGGATTGTTTGTTTCCAACGCCAGTATCAATTAAAGTTAACCTGTCGCCATCTTTAATAAGCATACAACGCATACTTAACGAAATTAAGTTATTAGCGTCTGCAGGGTTTGTTTTTTGCCAAATAGTTTTAGGAACTACGCCAAACATAGCGCCGCCATCTAATTTGAAATTACCAGTTTCTATTGAGAAAATTTGCATAACTACAAAGATGCAGAAATTTAACGAAACTTTTTGTTAATGAAAACAAAAAAGACGCACTAATTAGTGTGTCTTTTAGCTATTTTTTATAAAAAAACCTTATTTTTTATCGTTAGTTGCTAATAAAAAACCAATGGTGAAATTTGCATCCCAGTCAAAAATTACGGAATGAACTTTAGTAACATCATTTATGGCTTTAAAAATATTTAAACCAGATTTTATTTTTTCACCTCTTCTTTTAATTACTTTTTGATAAAAATTAGTGTCTTTATTTAAAACCGTGTAGCGTTCATTTCCTTTACGTAAAGATTTTGCTAATTGATACGGAACACCTCCTATTATAAAACATTGAGAAGCTATGTTAGAAGGAATTTTTTCTGCAATTTTCTGCACTGCTTTATATACAATTGTATCAGCGACTCCTTGCTGAAAATACTTCGCACCATAGGTTTCTTTACCTATTATTTTATTGGCTTCTAAATACGATATTTTTGTGTTTCCCGAGCCTATATCTACTAAATAAGCTGTTTTTTCAAACCTTTTAGGAATAACAGCATCTAAGGCATATTGACCTTCTTGCTCAGGTGTTACCACATTTACAACGTAACCTATTCTTTTAAGTTCTTGTTTTATTAGTTTGGTAATATCTTGTTTATTAGCCCCTGAACTTACTACAAAATGTATGTTACTAGGCTTTACACCAAACTCTATAATTCGTTGTATATATTTCTTTAATTTTTTATTAACCTCTTGGGTATTGGTAATTCCTTCGGCAATTAAACTATTACCAAATTCTTTACTTTTCATTTCCCAGTTGTTATTTTTATCAATAGCAACAATAAATGAATTAAAACCAGAGGCACCTAATTCTACAACTCCTTTTAAAGTTCCGTTAATTGGTTTGGTTGGTTTGTAATTAAAACTAGCCGTTTTCCTTTTTTCTTTTTTTACCGATTTTTCAGCAATTTGACTAGTTACTTTTACTTCTTTTTTTTCTTCTGATTTACAAGAAACAAAGGCTAGTGAGATTGTTAATAAAACCATCCACAGCAAAGGCATTTTTTTCATAAAATTTTAAATTTAATTGTTTTTTATCTGGGGAGGAATTTTTCTGTAAAAATACTTTTTTTGTTTTTTTGAAACAAGAATTTTATATGAAGTAATTATTAAGAAATAAAAAACCTTATAAATCAAAAGACTTATAAGGTTTTAGAGGTGTCTAGCGGATTCGAACCGCTGTACATGGTTTTGCAAACCATTGCCTAGCCACTCGGCCAAGACACCTTTTTAATATTTAAGACTGCAAATTTACATTTTTTTTTCAAAATATCTATTTTTTTATAGAAATTTTTATAAAAATGTTATTAACATTATGTCAACATCATTTGTTAATTAGTACGTACATCTTTTAAAACAATAACAACTTCGGCTACATTACCTCCAATTGGTGGATTAATTTTAGCAACGCTAACCTCAGCTTCATCAACAAGTTGTATCTCTTTAAAAACTCTATTTAAAATACGTTGTGCAACATGTTCTAATAATTCCGAACGAATTGCCATTTCTTCTTTTACAATATGATTTAAATGTACATAATCAACAGTATCAACTAATTTATCGGTTTTTGCTGATTTTTGCAAATTTGCTTTTACTTCAATATCAACTCTATATTCTGAGCCAATTTTTGCTTCTTCTTCTAAACATCCGTGATTTGTAAATAATCGAATGTCGTTTACACGTATAATTCCCAAAATATATTTTATTGAATTTATAATTACAAAAATACGTTTTTTACTTTACTTAAAAATATTGATATTTATCACTCAAAAAAAATAGTAAATTTGTTTTAGTTGAATCATCAATTAATATTTATGACAATTTTTATTCTTTCTGTAAGCGAGCAAATATATTCTACTCAAAGAATATATAATGAAGCAAATCGTCGTGGACATAATGTGCGTGTTATTAATCATTTAAAATGTAGTATAAAACTTGCAAATGGTAAATCAGAAATAATATATAATGGAGAAAATATTATTGATATTCCTGATGTAATTATTCCTAGAATTGGTGCTTCTGCTACACGTCACGGAGCTGCGGTGGTGAAAGAATTTGAATTAAATGGTACGTATACAACAGCAACTTCTTTAGGTATTTTACAAGCTCAAAATAAGGTTCGTACTTTACAAATTATGAATCAAAATAATATTCCTATTCCTAATACTATATTTGCTGTAAATCCTGATAATATTGATGAACAAATTAATTTATTAGGTGGTGGACCTATCATTATAAAATTACAAGAAGGTACACACGGTTCTGGAGTTATTTTAGCTGAAAGTAATAAATCTGCTAAATCAATTATTGATACTATGTACAGTACCAACGCCAGTATTTTATTACAAGAATTTATAAAAGAAAGTAATAGCGAAGATATTCGAGCTTTTGTAATTGGTAATAAAGTAGTGGCATCAATGAAACGAAAAGGTTCAGAAAATGATTTTCGTTCAAATATCCATCAAGGTGGTAGCGGATTTAAAGTTAATTTATCCGAAGAAGAAGAACAAATTGCCATAAAAGCAACACAATATTTAAACTTACCTATTGCTGGAGTTGATTTAATTCGCTCAAAAAGAGGCTCTTTATTAATTGAAGTAAATACAGCTCCTGGTTTACAAGGAATTGAAAACTACACAAAACATAATACAGCCAAAGCAATTATTAAATTTTTAGAAGATAATGTTTACACAAAACTTTAAAAACGGAGTTGTAGAAATTCGAGGTCATAAAATTGGACTCGGAAAATCTGAACTTATTAAAATTCCTGTAGATAGATTACCAACTGGTACACTTATAGAAATTCCTGTATATGTTTTTAATGGAACACAAAAAGGACCTACCGTTTTATTGCAAGGTGGTTTACATGGTGATGAAGTAAATAGTATTGAATTAGTTCGTAGAATGCTAATTGATAAAAACTATAAAATTAATAGCGGTTGCGTTATTGTAGTACCTTTATTAAACGTTTTTGGATTTTTAAGTTTATCAAGAGATATGCATGGCAAAGATGTTAATAGAAGTTTTCCAGGAAGTAAAAAAGGCTCTTTAGCTGGTAGAATGGCATATTATTTAATGCAAGAAATAACTAAAAATGTTGATTTTGCTATTGATTTTCATACTGGTGGAGCGCAAAGAAGTAATTTTCCGCAAATAAGATATACGCCTAATGATGAAGATGCTTTTGAATTAGCTAAAATATTTAATGCTCCTTTATTATTTGCATCAAAATTAATTCCTAAATCATTTAGAAATCAATGTTATAAAAATAATATTCCTGTAATTGTGTATGAAGGAGGCGAATCTTTACGTTTAAATGAAGATGCAATTCAGCAAGGAATAAACGGAACACTTCGAGTGTTAAAACATTTTAAAATGATTGATAAAAACATTGTAATTCCTAAAAACACTAGCGTTATCATCAATAAAAAACGAATGTGGATTCGTGCTAAAGTTGCAGGTTTGTTTAATCCAACAGTAAAAAACGGAGCATTTATTCTAAAAGGACAAATTTTAGGACATATTATGGATACCTACGGAGAAACAAATTTTGCTGTAAAAGCTCCTGCCGATGGATATATTATTGCTAAAAATAATTTCCCGATTGTAAATATGGGCGATGCGTTATTTCACTTCGGAAATGCCTAATAATTCATCAAAAACAACAAAAAACAGTCTTAAAATTATTAAAAATGCACCTATAAATAAATAGCAGTATCTTTGCATCTTCATAGAAGTGCTTATTTTAGAGTATTTCTGAAATAATATATATGACATTTAAATCTTTAGGATTATCCGATGCTTTATTAAAAGCCATCGAAGAAAAAGGATACGATACCCCATCACCAATTCAAGCAAAAGCAATACCTCCTATTTTAGAAGGAAAAGATGTATTAGCCTCAGCACAAACAGGAACAGGAAAAACTGCAGGTTTTACATTACCTGTTTTACAACGTTTAGCTGACTCTAAACACCCTAAATACAGACCCGTAAGAGCATTAGTACTTACACCAACAAGAGAACTTGCTGCACAAGTTCATGATAATGTAAGAGAATATAGTAAGTACTTAGATATAAGGTCTACCGTAGTTTTTGGAGGTGTAAAAGCCGCTAGCCAAATAAAAACATTACGTCAAGGAGTCGATATATTAGTAGCTACCCCTGGTAGATTATTAGATTTACATGACCAAAAAGCAGTATCTTTTAAAAGAATAGATGTACTTATTTTAGATGAAGCTGATAGAATGTTAGACATGGGTTTTGTTAGAGATATTAACAAAATTATCAGTTTTATGCCTGAAAAACGTCAAAACTTGATGTTTTCTGCAACTTTTTCAACAGAAATTAAACGATTAGCTTCAGGAATTTTAAGAAATCCTGTTTCGGTAGAAGCAGAGCCAGAAAATTCAACTGCCGAAAAAGTAGCTCAAAAAGTATATACTGTTGATAAAGGTAAAAAAACCGAAGTAGTTATCAACTTAATTAAAGATGGTAATTGGAGTCAGGTTTTAATCTTTACAAGAACGAAACACGGTGCTAATAAATTAACTGAAAAGTTAATAAAGTCAGGAATTTCTGCCGCGGCAATCCACGGAAATAAAAGTCAAGGAGCTCGTACAAAAGCATTGGCAAATTTTAAAAATAATACCAACCGAGTATTAGTAGCTACTGATATTGCGGCTCGTGGAATTGATATTCCTTTATTACCACACGTTATTAACTTCGAATTACCAAATGTACCTGAAGATTACGTACACAGAATTGGTAGAACTGGTAGAGCTGGTGCAAAAGGTGAAGCACTTTCATTAGTTTGTAGCGAAGAAACAGAGTATCAAAAAGAAATAGAAAAAATATTAAAGCAAAAGCTAAAAACTGAAGTTATTCCTGGGTATGAACCCAAAGATACGGCACAGCCTAAAAGAGCTTCAACACAAAAGAAAAGTTCAACAGCCAAGAAAAAAGGCGTAGGAGCAAGTCATAGAGGTGGTACTGGTGCAAAACCTAAAAGACAACGTCCTAGTAATAATTCACGAAGTGGCTCTTCACGAAGTAATTCTTCTAGAAATCGTTCTTCTGAAAATAATTCTGGAAATAATTCTCGAAACTCATCAAAAAGAAATACAAGAAGATAATTTTTTTAAACTTCTTATAAAATACGAAAACCTCCAAAGTTTGATTGTCAAATTTTGGAGGTTTTCTATTTTATATCACTTACAATACTTTTTATTAAAATTATTAGAAGCAATTTCCCGCTTTCCACACTCGCTTTTTTTGTTTGAAAAAAACAAAAAAGAGCTCAAACAAAGCTTCAATCGGGGCTAGGAATTTCAACTATTTTCAAGCGATAGAACAAAACAACTTACAGCTTGTTAAAAAAAGTTAAAAATCATAAAAAAACACCAGGCTACAATAACTTTAATCCTAAGTTTTAATTATTTTTGAAGAACATTTTAATTGTTAGCATTATGAAATACGACCCAATAAACAGTAGCTTATTTATAGAAAATCGCAAAAACTTTATGGCAAAAATGAAGCCAAATAGTGTTGCTGTTTTTAATTCAAACGATGTATATCCTGTAAGTGCAGACAGCATGCTTCCTTTTGAACAACATCGTGATATTTTCTTTTTAAGTGGTGTTGACCAAGAAGAAAGTGTTTTACTTTTATTTCCTAATTGCCCAAAAGAACACTTACGTGAAGTATTATTCGTACGTGAAACAAACGAACATATTGCAGTTTGGGAAGGTGCAAAATTAACCAAAGAAAAAGCATTCGCAACTAGTGGAATCAAAAGTGTTTATTGGTTACAAGATTTAGAAAAAGTACTTGCCGAAATAATGGCACTTGCCGAAAATGTGTACATAAATACCAACGAACATTATCGTGCATCGGTAGAAACAGAAACTCGTGAAGCTCGTTTTACAAAATGGTTATTAGCAAAATATCCTGCACATTCTGTAGCTAAAAGTAACCCTATTTTACAGCATTTACGTTCTTTAAAAAATCCTATTGAATTAGCTTTAATTCAAAAAGCCTGCGATATTACCGAAAAAGGGTTCAGACGTGTCTTAGATTTTATCAAACCTGGGGTTTGGGAGTATGAAATTGAAGCAGAATATATTCATGAATTTATCAGAAATCGTTCTAAAAGATTTGCCTATACGCCAATTGTAGCTTCAGGAAATAACGCCAATGTATTGCATTATATTGAAAATAATCAGCAATGTAAGGCGGGCGATTTAATTTTGATGGATGTAGGCGCACAATATGCCAATTATGCTTCCGATATGACTAGAACCGTGCCTGTTTCTGGTCGTTTTTCGGAACGTCAAAAAGCAGTGTACAATGCGGTAAACCATGTAAAAAATGAAGCTACTAAATTATTAGTCCCTGGAACTATTTGGGCTGATTATCATAAAGAGGTGGGTAAAATAATGACTTCAGAATTGTTAGATTTAAAATTAATCGACAAAGCGGATGTTCAAAATGAAGACCCAAACTGGCCTGCATATAAAAAATATTTTATGCACGGAACTTCGCATCACATGGGCTTAGATACCCACGATTACGGATTATTACATCAGCCAATGCAAGCAAATATGGTGTTTACCGTTGAGCCTGGAATTTATATTCCTGAAGAAGGTTTTGGTATTCGTTTAGAAGACGATGTAGTAATTCAAGAAAATGGTGCGCCGTTTAATTTAATGCGTAACATTCCTATTGATGCTGATGAAATTGAAAGTATTATGAATAAATAATTTTTTATCTAAAAGATTATTCTAAAAATAAAGCTTAAGAAAGAACAGGAAAATTGCACAAGAATTACAAGGGGTTTAAGCCCCTTGTTTTTTGTTTGAAAACTAAAAATAAATAAAATCTTATGATAAAAAAATACGTAGTGCTTATTTTACTATTTACCAGCTGTTTCTCTTTTTCACAATCTAGCTGGAAAAAATTTAAAAAATTATCTTCTGCAAAAAAAATATGGATTATTTTTCATCCATTTAAAGCTAAAAAAGCACAGCGAATTTCTAAAGAAGCTTATAGAGTTGCCGATTCTATTAAAAAATCGCCAGTATTAGACGGTGATGGTGCAGGTGGGCAAGTTGATGCCTTTCGTCATGCCTTTTGGATGGCGAGTTTGCGTCAAGAGATAGGAAAAAATGCCGCTCGTTCCTTAGGAAAAGCACACGAAAGAGAAAATTATCAAACCTATAAAAAACGAAAACTAGAAGACGGTGTTATTCCTGATAAAATAGCAACAACAATGGATTTATTTAACAATAATATTGGATTATCGCTTACTAAAAAAGGTGTTATAACGCCTAAGAAAGCATTGATTTCTAAAGTGATTAAAGCTATTAAAGCAGGTAAATTAAAAATTATCAAAAAAGATGCCAACGGAAATTTTTTAACCTGTAATAATACACTTATCTCTAAAAAGTCATTAAAAGGAAAGTGGGAAAACAATAAGTGTTTGATAAAATCTAATCCTATAAAATTATAAAATAGCCTTGAAAAATAAGTAACACAAACAATATGATTTGTTAACATATACTTACATTTTAAGGCTAAAAACAACGTTATATTTGTAGTGTTGTTGTTCTTAAAACACCCCCATGTGTTAAGTACTTAACTCGTTTCCTTGTGTGTTGCGAGTTTTTTTATGCTTTTTTTACAATATAAATAGTTAAATAAGTTGTTTTAAAATTGATTTTTATAGTCAGATAAAAATATTTAAACTAAAAAACAGGCTTTTTTTTTATATAGAAATCCCTTCAACTATTTTTGCGTAATTTTGTGATTCAATACCAACAGAAAATGTCAGAAGAAAAAAAATCATTGAATTTTTTAGAGCAAATAATAGAAGAGGATTTGGCAAACGGAATGCCAAAAGAAAGTTTACGTTTTCGTTTTCCTCCAGAACCTAATGGATATTTACATATCGGACACACAAAAGCTATCGGAATTAGTTTCGGTTTAGGGCAGAAATATAATGCTCCTGTAAACTTGCGTTTTGATGATACAAATCCTGCTAAAGAAGAGCAAGAATATGTAGATGCTATTAAAAAAGATGTTAGTTGGTTAGGATATCAATGGGAAAATGAATTATACTCATCTGATTATTTTCAGCAATTATACGATTGGGCTGTTTCACTAATAAAAGACGGAAAAGCGTATATTGATAGTCAATCTTCTGAAGAAATGCGTGTTCAAAAAGGAACGCCAACGCAAGTAGGAACTAACAGTCCTTTTAGAAATAGAACTGTTGATGAAAATTTAGATTTATTCAGCAGAATGAAAGCTGGTGAGTTTGAAGAAGGAACACATGTTTTACGTGCAAAAATTGATATGGAATCGCCAAATATGTTAATGCGTGACCCATTAATGTATCGTATTTTAAAGAAAGCACATCACCGTACAGGTAATGATTGGGTTATTTATCCAATGTACGATTGGACACACGGAGAAAGTGATTATTTAGAGCAAATATCGCACTCATTATGTTCTTTAGAATTTAAACCTCATAGAGAATTATATAACTGGTTTCGTGACAATGTGTACGAATACAGTAAGTCAGAATTTCCAAATGCACCAAAACAACGTGAGTTTTCTCGTTTAAATTTAAGCTACACTATTATGAGTAAGCGTAAGTTATTAACATTGGTAGAAAATGGCATCGTAAACGGATGGGATGACCCAAGAATGCCAACAATTTCTGGATTAAGAAGACGTGGATATACACCTGCTTCAATCCGTAATTTTATTGAAACTGTGGGAGTTTCTAAAAGAGAAAATGTAATTGATGTTTCTTTATTAGAGTTTAAAATTCGTGAAGATTTAAATAAAACTGCCAATAGAGTTATGGGAGTTTTAGATCCTGTAAAAGTAATTATTGATAATTATCCTGAAGATAGAGAAGAAATTCTTATTGCAGAAAATAATCCTGAGGATGAAAACGCTGGTACAAGAATAGTTCCTTTTTCAAGAGAAATTTACATCGAAAGAGAAGATTTTAGAGAAGAAGCTAATAAAAAATTCTTCCGATTAAAATTAGGAAAAGAAGTTCGTTTAAAAAATGCTTATTTTATAACTGCAACAAGTTGTGAAAAAGATGAAAATGGCAAAATTACCGTAATTCACTGTACCTATGACCCATTAACAAAATCGGGTAGTAATACTGAAGAAAGTAAGCGTAAAGTAAAAGGTACTTTACACTGGGTTTCTGTAAAACACGCCGTAAAAGCTGAGGTTAGAGTGTACGATAGATTATTTTCTGATGAAGCTCCAGATGCTCATAAAGACAAAGATTTTATGGAATTTGTAAATCCTAATTCATTAGAAAAAATTACTGCTTTTGTAGAACCAAGTTTACAAACTGCTAAAATTGGAGAGCAATTTCAATTTCAACGTTTAGGATATTTTAATGTTGATGATGATTCAACTTCAGAGAATTTAGTATTCAATAAAACAGTTGGATTAAGAGATAATTGGGCAAAGAAAGCTTAAATGAAGTATCATATTTAAAATTTTAACACCTCATAATTCTATAAAATTATGAGGTGTTTTTTATGCTAAAAATCCGTTTTTCATTTTCGTGAGAATATGTATCTTTACTGATTAAGTAAAGTTATGATAAAATTTTTATCTAACTTAAAATTAATCGCAAAAAAGTGTTTTTTGATACTGGGTTAAATCAGATTTAAAAAATACTTCTAAAATATATAATTTTATGAGTTGTAACAGTTGTTCAACTAGCAAAGACGGAGTTCCTGGAGGATGTAAGAGTAATGGAAATTGTGCCAGTGGTACTTGTGGAAGTGGAAATAAATTAGCTGTTTTTGATTGGTTATCGAATATGACTTTGCCAACAGGTGAAGCCCCTTTTAATATTTATGAAGTTCGATTTAAAAACGGACGTAAACATTTTTTTAAAAATACCGAAAAATTAACCCTTTCAATGGGTGATGTTGTAGCTGTTGAAGGTTCATCAGGTCATGATATTGGTATTGTAGCTTTAGCAGGTGAACTTGTAAAAGTTCAAATGAAAAAACGTAAAATTACTGCAGATAGCGAAGATGTAAAAAAAATATACAGAAAAGCATCGCAAAAAGATATTGATATTTGGCAAACAGCTAGAGATAGAGAGCAAGAAACACAGCGAAAAGGACGAGAAATAATTAGTCGTTTAGAACTGAAAATGAAACTTTCTGATGTAGAATATCAAGGAGATGGTACAAAAGCTACTTTTTATTATACAGCCGATGAACGTGTAGATTTTCGTCAGTTAATTAGAGATTTAGCAGGTACTTTTTCTATACGTGTAGAAATGAAACAAGTTGGTATGCGTCAAGAAGCAGCTCGCTTAGGTGGAGTAGGTTCTTGTGGTAGAGAATTATGTTGTTCTACTTGGTTAACCGATTTTAGAAAAGTAAATACTGCAGCTGCACGGTATCAACAATTATCATTAAATCCGCTAAAATTAGCAGGACAATGTGGTAAATTAAAATGTTGTTTAAATTTTGAATTAGATACGTATTTAGATGCTTTAAAAAGTTTTCCGAAGCAAGATAAAGTACTTAAAACTGAAAAAGGAGATGCTGTTTTTGTAAAAATGGATATCTTTAAAAAAATAGTTTGGTATACTTATAAAGAAGAAAGTTTTAAATGGTTTAGATTATCGTTAGAACAAGTAAATGAAATTATTGTATTAAATCAAAATAATGAGCTCGCTTTACCGTTAGATGAATATGAGTTAGAGGTTAATGTACAGCCAATTGTCGATTTTGAAAATGTAGTTGGTCAAGATAGTTTGACTCGTTTTGATATTCCTAAGAAACCTCGTAATAATGCGAGAACAAAACCAAGAAAACAAGCAGTCAAAAAGGATGGTTTATCTGTTAAAAGACAACCAAATAAAAGACATCAAAGAGCTTCTGTAAATAAAAAAGAAGGGAGTTTACCTGTAAAAAATGAACATTTGGAAGGTCAACCAAAAAGACGTACTCAAAGAAAACCTGTAAATAAAAGAGAAGACGATTTATCTACAAAAAATAAGCAAGTAGAAAAACAGTCCAAAAGACGCCCTCAAAGAAGACCTATAAATAAAAGAGAAGGAGATTTATCTGTAAAAAATCAGCAAGGGGAAGGACAACCAAAAAGACGCCCTCAAAGAAGAGCTACAAATAAAAAAGAAGGAGATTTATCAGCAAAAAATCAGCAAACAGAAGGACAACCAAAAAGACGTCCTCAAAGAAGAGCTATAAATAAAAGAGAAGGAGATTTATCAGCAAAAAATCAGCAAACAGAAGGACAACCAAAAAGACGTCCTCAAAGAAGACCTATAAACAAAAAAGAAGAAGATTTATCTGTAGAAAATAAGCAAACAGAAGGACAATCAAAAAGACGCCCTCAAAGAAGACCTATAAATAAAATAGTCATAAAAAAGGATGTTGTTAAAAAAAACACTAATATTAGTAAGTCAATAGAAAAAGAAACATCTAAGGAGAATAAGTTTAAAAAATCGACAACGCCGACTAAAAATAAAAAGAACGATATAAAAAATGAAAAATAGCCTAGTTATCTTTTTTTTAGCTGTTTTTGTAATCATATCTTGTGATTCAAAAAGTGTTTATGATACCTATAGTACGCTACCAGAAGGTTCATGGAATAAAAATAATGCAATTGTATTTACTTTTGATATAAAAGATTCAATACAAAAAAAAAACCTATTTATAAATCTTCGAAATAATGAAGACTATGCTTATAGTAACCTGTTTTTAATAACACAATTACGCTTTCCTGATGGGGAGTTGGTCGTTGACACTTTAGAATATGATATGACAGATGTTAACGGAAAATTTTTAGGAAAAGGCTTTTCAGGAGTTAAAGAAAATAAATTATTTTATAAAAAAAATATAACATTTCCTACTACAGGAACACATACTTTTAAAGTTGCACAAGCTATGAGAAAAAATGGTAAAATAGAAGGTATTAAAGAGCTTAAAGGAATTACACAAGTAGGATTTAGAATTGAAAAAATACAATAATGACAGAGCATAACACAACTAGTTTTAGTAGATATATCAAATGGTTTTGGGGCATATTATTAGGTGGATTCCTCTTTGTAGGGCTATTATTTTTATTAGCTTCATGGGGAACTTTTGGAGCGTTACCTTCATTTGAAGAGTTAGAAAACCCTAAAAGTGATTTGGCAACAGAAGTTATTTCTTCGGATGGAAAAACATTAGGAAAATACTATGTAAAAGCTAACAGAACACCAATTGAGTATAAAGATTTGCCTGAGGTTTTAATAAAAGCCTTAGTAGCTACCGAAGATGAACGTTTTTACGAGCATTCAGGTATTGATTTTTATGGTACAGCAAGAGCTATTTCAAATTTTGGAAGAAAAGGAGGTGCGAGTACTATTACACAGCAATTAGCTAAAAACCTTTTTAATAAAGGAGGTTCGAGTAATATTTTTAAGCGCCTTTCTCAAAAATTAAAAGAATGGGTAGTTGCTATAAAATTAGAGCGCCAATATACTAAAGAAGAAATTGCTACTATGTATTTAAATACACAAGGTTTTCTATTTAACGCTACAGGTATTCGTTCTGCTGCACGTATTTATTTTGGTAAAGAACCGAAAGAATTAGATATACAAGAGTCTGCTATTTTAGTAGCGATGTTAAAAAACCCAAGGCAGTATAACCCATATAGAGAGCGTTCTAAAAAAAAATCGTTACAGCGTAGAAATGTGGTTTTTGCTCAAATGGCAAAAAATGAGGTTATCAGCCAAAAAGAAAAAGATTCGTTACAAAAATTACCTTTAAAAATCAATTTTACTCCAGAGAGTCATAGTGATGGATTGGCAACTTATTTTAGAGAAAATTTAAAACAACGTCTTAAAAAATGGGCAAAAGAAAATCCAAAAGATAACGGTGAGTTTTACAATATTTATAAAGATGGTTTAAAAATACACGTAACTATTGATTCTCGCATGCAAAGGTATGCTGAAGAAGCAAGTAATGAGCATATGGCTAATTTGCAATCTTTTTTCTTTAAAGAACAAAAGAAAAATAAAAATGCTCCTTTTTACGATTTAGAAAAATCTCAAGTTTTAAATATTTTAAAACGAGGAAAACGAAGTTCAACACGTTACAGACGTATGAAGGCGGCAGGGAAAAGTGAAAAAGAAATAGAAAAATCGTTTAATACTGATACCGATATGCGTGTGTTTTCATGGAAAGGAGATAGAGATACTGTTATGACTCCCTACGATTCTATTCGTTATTATAAGCATTTTTTACGTTCTGGTTTGGTTTCCATTGAGCCACAAACAGGGCATATTAAAGCGTGGGTAGGAGGTATCAGTCATAAATATTTTAAATATGATGCAGTAGAACAACAAAAACGTCAAGTAGGTTCTACTTTTAAACCTTTTGTATATGCAACAGCGATTAATCAATTAAAAATGTCACCATGCGATAAATTACCTAATATTTTATATACGATTCCAAAGGAAAAATATGGAATGCCAAAAGATTGGACACCTGAAAACGCAAGTAACAAATATGGCGGTGAATTAAGTCTAAAACAAGCTTTAGCAGGTTCTGTAAATGTTATCACAGCACAGTTAATAGATAAGGTATCGCCTATAAATGTGGCACGTTTGGCAACATCCGCAGGTATAAAGTCAGAAATTGATCCAAATCCTTCTATTGCTTTAGGAGCAGTTGATTTATCATTAATAGAAATGGTAAGCGCATATTCAACATTTGCAAATAAAGGATTACGTGTTAGTCCAATGATGATTACCAGAATTGAAGATAAAAATGGAACTGTTTTACAAGATTTTGTACCTAAAACAAAAGAAGTTTTAAGTGAAGAATCAGCTTATGTGGTATTAGATTTATTAAAAGGTGTTACACAGTTTGGTTCAGGTGCAAGATTACGTTCTGGTTGGACTCGAAGAAAAGATGCTACAACAGGTTTTCCGTATAAATTTACTAATCCAATTGCAGGAAAAACAGGAACGACACAAAACCAATCAGACGGTTGGTTTATGGGGGTTGTACCAAATTTAGCAACGGGTGTTTGGACAGGTGGTGAAGATAGAGCAACCCATTTTAAAGGAATCGGTTTAGGACAAGGAGCAACGATGTCATTACCAACATGGGGTTTATATATGCAAAAATGTTATGCAGATAAGTCGTTAAATATAAGTAAAAAAGATTTTGAAAAACCTTCAGGCGAATTAACCATTACCGTTAATTGTAGTGAGGTAAAAAAGAATGAGGATAAACAAAATGAAGAAGGAGATACTGATTTTTAAGAAGATTTAAGAATTCTATTAACATTATAAAAAACTAAAATGATAAATAAAAAAGTAAATAGTGTACAAGAAGCCCTTGAAGGTGTAAAAGACTCGATGACCTTTATGTTAGGAGGTTTTGGTTTGTGTGGAATACCAGAAAATGCAATTGTAGAATTAGTAAAATTAAATGTTAGAGAGGTAACATGTATTTCTAATAACGCAGGTGTTGATAATTTTGGTTTGGGTTTATTACTTCAAAATAAACAAATTAAAAAAATGATTTCTTCGTATGTAGGAGAAAATGATGAATTTGAACGTCAAATGCTTTCTGGTGAATTAGAGGTAGAGCTAACACCCCAAGGAACTTTAGCAGAAAAATGTAGGGCTGCACAAGCTGGTTTTCCTGCTTTTTACACTCCTGCAGGTTACGGAACTGAAGTTGCAGAAGGAAAAGAAACTAGGGAGTTTGATGGTAAAATGTATGTATTAGAACCTGCTTTTAAAGCCGATTTTGCCTTTGTAAAAGCATGGAAAGGTGACACAGCAGGAAATTTAATTTTTAAAGGAACTGCTCGTAATTTTAATCCGAATATGTGTGGAGCAGCAACGATTACTGTTGCTGAGGTTGAAGAGTTAGTGCCAGTAGGGACTTTAGACCCAAATCAAATACATATTCCTGGTATTTTTGTACAGCGTATTTTTCAAGGAGAAAAATATGAAAAGAGAATTGAACAACGAACTGTAACTCCTAAACTGTAAAAAATGGCTTTATCAAAACAACAAATAGCACAGCGAATAGCAAAAGAATTACAAGATAAATGGTATGTTAATTTAGGAATCGGAATTCCTACGTTAGTGGCTAATTATATTCCTAAAGGAATTGAAGTTGAGTTTCAATCTGAAAATGGTTTATTAGGTATGGGACCTTTTCCAATAGAAGGAACTGAAGATGCTGATTTAATAAACGCAGGAAAACAAGCCGTAACGGTTTTAGATGGTGGGTCTATCTTTGATTCAGCTACAAGTTTTGCTATGATTCGTGGAAAACACGTGCAATTAACTGTTTTAGGGGCAATGGAAGTTGCTCAAAATGGAGATATTGCCAATTGGAAAATCCCCAATAAAATGGTTAAAGGAATGGGGGGAGCAATGGATTTAGTAGCATCGGCAGAAAATATTATTGTAGCTATGATGCACACTAATAAACGTGGCGAATCTAAAATATTAAAAAAATGTTCTTTGCCCTTAACTGGTGTTGGTTGTGTTACAAAAGTAGTTACAAATTTAGCCGTTTTAGAGGTTAAAAATAATGCATTTTACTTATTAGAAAGAGCTCCTGGTATTTCTATTGATGAAATAAAAGAAGCTACCGAAGCAACTTTAATAGTAGAAGGAGAAATTCCTGAAATGGATATTTAACATGAAGTATTTTAAAAAGTTTTATCTAGTTATTTATCCGTTATTAATAGTGTTTTTTATTTTAATACTAGATAAAATATTCCTTGTTCAAGAATCTTGGTTAAGAATATGTATTGCAATTGCTTTAGCATATGTTTTATCACCAAGAAAAAAAATAATTAAAACAGCAACGGGAGACAGAAAACAATTAACATGGATTTTTTTTAAAAACCCTATATTTTTAGATTAATGAAAATAATATCATACAATGTAAACGGTATTAGAGCCGCTTTAAAAAAAGGATTTATCGACTGGTTACAAGCTGCAAATCCTGATATAATTTGTATTCAAGAAACCAAAGCACATAAAGAACAATTAGATGTAACTGAATTTGAAAATGCTGGATATCCCTATCATTATTGGTTTTCAGCACAAAAAAAAGGGTATTCATCCGTAGCTGTTTTTTGTAAAGAAAAACCTAATCATATTGAATACGGAACAGGAATTGAAACTATGGATTTTGAAGGAAGAAACCTTCGTGTAGATTTTGATGAAGTCTCTGTAATGAGTTTATATCTTCCGTCAGGAACAAATTCTGAACGCTTGAGTTTTAAATTGAATTATATGGATGAATTTCAAGAATACATCAATAATTTAAAACAAGAAATTCCGAATTTAGTTATTTGTGGCGATTATAATATTTGTCATGAAGAAATAGATATTCATAATCCGAAGATGAAAGGGGTTTCAGGGTTTTTACCTGAAGAAAGAGCTTGGTTTACTGAGTTTATAAAAATGGGGTTTACAGATAGTTTTCGATTTATAAACCCTGAAAAACAAGAGTATTCTTGGTGGAGTTATAGAGCAAACTCTAGAGCAAATAATAAAGGTTGGCGTTTAGATTATGCAATGGTTGCTGAACCTTTAAAAGATAAAATATCAAGAGCCTATATTTTACCCGAAGCAAAACATTCTGACCATTGTCCGATTGTTGTTGAATTAAATTTATAAATTAAACATGAGAAACTTACTAATACTACTTTTTTTTACGGTATCAATTTTTGCACAACAACCTGTTGATAGTGTTTTTGTTCCTATAGAAAATACAGCAATAGCAATTGATTCTAATTTTGTAGCAACAGATTCTATTGTAAAAGATACTATTAAAAGAAAAAAGATTTATGCCTGTTTTTCAGATACAGATTTAAAAAAAGTAGATAGTTTACTGATTGAAAAAAAATTCAACGCATCATCATTTGATAGTATTCAATATGTAATTGATGACAAAGATATTATTGGTAATACAACAGTAATGCTTTCTACCGATTTGCTAAAAAAACGTTTGAATGATTTGAATTTGAAGACACCATTTCGTTTAGCATATAATCCATCTTTAGAAAAAGTAATTAACAGTTATTTAAAATATCGAACAAAATATTATCCTGCTTTAATGGCAAAGGCACACTATTATTTCCCGATGTTTGAACAGTATTTAGACCAGTTTGATGTTCCATTAGAGATGAAATATTTAGCTATCGTAGAATCGGCTTTGCGTCCTGCGGCTCGCTCAAGAGTTGGCGCAACAGGACTTTGGCAATTTATGTATGGAACAGGAATTCAGTTTGATTTAAAAGTAAATTCGTATGTTGATGAGCGTCAAAACCCTGTAAAAGCAACTATTGCAGCTTGTAAATATTTGAGTCATTTATATAAAACATTTGGCGATTGGGATTTAGCCTTGGCAGCTTATAATTCAGGACCTGGAAATGTTTCAAAAGCAATAAAACGTTCTGGAGGATATAGAAACTATTGGAATATTCGCCCGTATTTGCCTCGTGAAACGGCAAGTTATGTTCCTGCTTTTTATGCAACGATGTATATTTTTGAATATGCTGAAGCACATAATATTTATCCTGAACCACCAACTATTTATCATTTTGAAACAGATACAATTCAGGTTAAAAGAACGGTTACTTTTGACCAGATTTCAGCAAAAACAAATATTGATACCGAATTATTATCATTTTTAAATCCGTCATATAAATTAGCGGTGATTCCGTATGCCGAAAATAAAAATTACGCAGTTCGATTACCTAAAAAACATGTAATTGATTTTTTAGAGAAAGAACAAGATATTTATGTATTGGCAAACATAGAAGATAGCAAACGAGAAAAGCCATTGCCGAAGTATTTTGAAGAAGATAAACAAACACGTTATAAAGTGCGTAACGGCGATTATTTAGGGAAAATAGCTAATAAATTTGGAGTAAAAGTAAGCCAAATTAAGCGTTGGAATGGTATGCGTTCTCATCGATTAAAAATAGGACAGCGTTTAAAAATTTACCCAAAGAAATTAACGGCTCATAAAAAAGTAATTCGTAAAAAAAATAAACTTCCAAAAGGGCCGCATAAAGTGTATGTGGTAGAAAGAGGTGATTCGCTATGGACTATTTCAAAAAAATATCCGTCAGTTTCTATTGATCAAATTAAAAAATGGAACAATATTTGGAGTGTTAAAAGTTTGAAACCAGGAATGAAACTCAAAATTTTTAAGAGTTAACTTATTCTTTTAATTTTTTTTAAAAACATACCAAGCACAAGCTGTTAAAAAGTTATAAAAACAACGAATTATGAAAAAAATAATAGGCTTACTTTTTTTAGTGATTTTTGCCATATCATGTAATACTACTACAGGAAAAGATGGCTATACTTTGCCAACATCTAACGGTAACACCAATAAAATAATGGTGGTTGTAAAAGCGTTAGATTGGGAAGGGAAAATTGGAAATAAAATACGTACTGTTTTTGGTGAACATCAAGTGGGCTTGCCACAGCCAGAAACCTTGTTGTCGGTTAGTCAAATAGACCCTAGTGGCTTTAGTAGTTTTATGCGTCATTCAAAAGCTGTTTTAATAATTAAACAAGGCGAAAAAGAAACTATTACTGTTGAAAAAAATAGGTATGCAAAACCTCAAATTATTGTGCATGCTACGGCTAAAAATAAAGAAGGAGTTTTAAATATGTTAGATAAAAGAGGTAAAGAAATTATCAAGTTATTTAAAGATGAAGATATTGAGTTTACACAAAAAATATTCAAAAAAGAACGTATTGATGAAACAGGCTTTAAAACCATAAAAAATATAGGATTTACTATCGATATTCCTAAACGATTTAAATTGGTAGAAGATTCGGGTGATTTTATTTGGTTTCGTCAGCACTTAAGAAGTGGTATTGCTCGTGGCGATGGAACAAACAATGTATTAATTTATACAATTCCTTTAGGTGATGAAAATAAAGTTGCCGATAATATAACCGCAGTACGTGATACGATTGGTAAAAAACATATTCCTGGAAGTAAAAAAGGTATGTATATGATTACCGAACAAGCTTACACTCCTTTTACTTTTGATGCTATAATCGATGGTAAAAAAGCTTACGAAACTCGTGGGAAATGGGAAGTTAAAAATGATTTTATGGCAGGGCCGTTTATTAATTATACCATTATTGATAAAAAAAATAATCGCTTGGTTGTTTTTGAAGGATTCACTTATGCTCCTTCTGTAAATAAACGTGATTTTCTGTTTGAATTAGAGGCAATTGCAAAATCAATGAAAATAAAATAGTTATTGTTTAAAGAATAATATTCAAAAAAGCATCAATTTTAAATTGATGCTTTTTTTTATGTTTTTTATAAAAAGAGAAGAGCTTGTTTAAATTTTATCTAAAAGATTTTGTAACGTAAAAATAAGAAATCGAACACGTCAAAGGGATTTTAGCTTAAGTTTCTCATCCTTATTTGCCGTATTTTTTAACTTTTTTTGATGATTCTTGTCAATTCGAGTGATTTGAATGACTAAAAGGAATTAAAATTGTATCGAGAATTTGATTCTTTTATATTGATGAATTTTATGCAAAAAAGTTCTCGATACAATTTTTTTGAAGGAAAAAAATCACTCGAACTGACAGTTTATTTAATTTTTAAACAGGCTCTAACAGTGTGATTCTTTTTAAGAGGTTCTAAATTTTGTTTGAAGTACTATTTTTACTTTTTAGTACAAATGCCTAGCCCCGATTGTAGCAATTGTTTGAGCTCCTTTTTTGATTTTTTTTCAAAAAAGAGCGAGTGCGGAAAGCGGGAAATTGCTTCTAATTATTTTTAAAATAGCACTATTTGACAAAAAATAAAGGTTTAATTACAAACCGTGTTTTAGAACTTGATGATGTTTAAATTTAATAAGGAGGCTGAAAATTATCTTTTTATTGCTATTTTTACGCTTTTACGTGCAATAAAATTACTTATATTTTTGTTGTAGAGTAAAGTATAATGATATGAATAAACTATCCAAAATTTTAGTTTTTAATCTTCTTTTAGCTACAGTATATTCTTGTAGTGTAAAAAAAGATGCTTTTTTAAATCGAAATTTTCATGCGCTTACCACAAAGTATAATGTGCTTTTTAATGGTGAACAAGCTTATTTAAAAGGGCTAGAAGAGGTTAGCGCCAAGCATAAAGATAATTTTTGGAAACCTTTACAAATAGAACCGATTACTTTTGAAGCTGATAAAATTATATTGCCTGTTTTACAACCTGGTTCAGGGTTTGATATGAGTGATGTTGATCAGGAAGAAGAAGTTTTAACAATGTTTGATAAAGCAGAAGAGAAAGCAGTAAAAGCCATTCAAAAGCATTCGATGAATATTAATGGTTATGAAAAAAATAGGCAGATTGATGATGCGTATTTATTATTAGGAAAATCACGGTATTATACACAGCGTTTTGTACCCGCAATTGAAGCGTTTAATTATATTATTGCGAATTACCCAAATGCGAGTTTAATTAATGAAACAAAAGTGTGGCGGGCTAAAACAAATATTCGCTTAGATAATGAAAAATTAGCCATAGAATCGCTAAAATTTTTATTAGAAGTAGAAGAAAATGAAGCCGAACTTCCTGATGTAATAAAAGAGCAAGCACACACCGCAATGGCAATGGCGTATCAAAAAACAGATACCATTCAAAAGGTAATTGAACATTTAACGGCGGCTTCAAAAATATTTAAAAATAAAGAACAAGCGGGGCGTAATATGTTCGTTTTAGGGCAAATTTATAGTGAATTAAATTATAAAGATTCTGCACGTGCTGTGTTTAAAAAATTATCAGAAACTAGAAAGGCTCCGCATAAATATCGTATTCGTGCAAGTATTGAAATGGCTAAAAATACGCCAAACGATTCAGCATCGATTGTTGTTTTATCAAAATTGAAAAAATTAATCAGAAATTCTGATAATCGAAAGTTTTTGAATGCGCTTTATTATCAGGCGGGTGTTTTAGAATTAGGGCGCAATAAAACCGATAATGCAATTGATTATTTTAAAAAATCGATAAAAGCCAAACATAATAACGACTATCAAAAAACATATGCTTACCAGCGTTTAGGGGCTATCGCTTTTGATAAACAAAAATATGTGTTGGCAGGTGCTTATTATGACAGCGTTTTAACGGTAACTCCTAAAGAGTTTATAAATGAAAAACGCATTAGAAGAATCCGAAGAAAAAATAAAGGGTTAACAAGGTTACGAGAATATGAAAATCTTGTTACTACAAATGATAGTATTTTAAAATTAGTAGCAATGCCAATTACCGAACGTACTTCTTTTTTTGAGAAGTATATCGAAAAAATTAAAAAAGAAGATCAAGATAAAAAGCAACTCTTATTAAATGCTCAGAATTTTGGAAGTTCTTTTGGAACAAGTAGCGGAATTAATACCACTAGTAATAAAGGTAAGTGGTATTTTTATAATATGCAGGTATTGGCTTTTGGAAAAGCAAATTTTCAGAAAGTTTGGGGAACACGTCCTTTAGAAGATAATTGGCGATTGTCGGATAAATCTAGTAAAAATAACGAAAGAGATGATGATGCTATTTTAACGAAACCAGAAGTTAATTTGCGTTACGAATTATCGACCTATTTAAACGAAATTCCTTCGGATAAAAAAATAATTACAAGCTTAATAGAGAGTCGTAATGATGCGTTGTATCAGTTAGGTTTAATTTATAAAGAGCAGTTTAAAAATAACAATCTTGCTATCAAAAATTTAGCCCGTGCGCAAAAAGAACAACTTAAAAAACAAGATACTAGCTTAGAATTGCCAATAAGTTATCATTTATATCAACTATATAGGCTAGAAAATAATGTAGCTAAAGCAGGATATTATAAAAATATAATTTTAACAAAATATGCGCCAACAACATTTGCTGAAATTATAAGAAATCCAACAAAAAAAGTAGTAGCAAACAAAAAAGAAGATGCGCTTTTAAATAGGTATAAAGAAATATATTACTTGTATAAAGAAAATAAATTTGAACAAGTTATAAAACAAGTAGAAGCGGTATCTTTAACGGTTAAAGAATCAATATTAATACCTAAATTTTTGTTTTTAAAAGCATTGGCTATTGGTAAACAAGAAAATAAAGAGGCATATATTAAAGCGTTAGAGTTTATAGCAATTCGGTATGCTGATAGGCCCGAAGGTCTTAAAGCAATAGAAATATTAGAAAAATTTAAAAAATAAATTACCTAAAAGATGTTTAGTAAAGAGAGTAAAAAAACAAGTGAAGTTAAAGTTTCAGAAAGAAATGTTATTGGTAAAAATACACAAATAAAGGGTGATATTATTTCAGAAGGAGATTTTAGAATTGATGGAACTTTAGAAGGAACAATTAAAACCAACGGAAGGGTTATTATTGGTGAAGCAGGTTTTATTAAAGGAAAAATAGAATGTGCGAACGCCGATATTGAAGGAAAGTTTTCAGGTGAATTAGTCGTTTCAAACACCTTAACGGTAAAAACAGCAGCAACTATTAATGGTGATGTTATTATCGGCAAGCTTTCAGTAGAACCAGGAGCTTCATTTAATGCAACTTGTGCAATGAAAGGATCGGTAAAAGAATTGAACAGCAATGGAAAAAAAGAAAAAACCGCTTAGTAAGTACCTTCGCTTTACTGGTATTGCTTTTCAAATGGGTTTGACTATTTATTTAGGAAATAAACTTGGCGAATGGCTAGACTTAAGCTATGGGAATGAAAATGAATTATATACTAAGGTTTGTACTTTGGTAGCTGTTTTTGGAGCGATGTTTTCGGTAATATCTCAAGTTTCAAAATTATCTAAATAAATATTTAAGTAAAAAAATGATTAAACGTATTTTATATTTTATCACCTTTATAATGTTATTATTTGCGGTGGGTTATATTTCTCATAATACTATTTTAAATATGCGTGGCGATGTCATATCATATTCCTTATTTTCAGTGTATTTATTTCATGTAGTAGCTACAAGTATTATATATGCTTTGTTTGAACTTCTTGCAAGTCAAATGCCTAATGAAGCTGGGTATGGTTATTTGGCGTCTATGCTTTTAAAGATCGGTTTTTTTGTGTTAATATTTCAAAAGGATGTATTTACAGGTGTACAGCTCAGTCAACCAGAAAAGGTTTCTTTAGTAATACCTTTATTTTTATTTTTGATAACTGAAGCATTAGGTATTTTTAAGTTACTGAACAATAAGTAGTTTAGTTTTTTAGCTAAACTTTTAACAGCATGTTAAATTTGTATTAAAACTAAGATAGAAAACGGTTTGTAGTTTTAATTACAATATGTACCTTTGCACGGAAATTTACAGACCTTAAACCTATATTCAAATTTAAGATATGATGATAGCAAAAAAATCTATCAAGTTTTTAACAATACTTGCATTAGTTTTTACATCATTTTCAGTGTTCGCTGAAGGTGGAAATACTACTTTACAAGAAGGTGAACATAAAAATGAACACACTGTATTACAGGGAGATGAGCACATTGTAGAACAAGACGGAGGCCGTGTAAACACAAAGGCTGAAATTGAAGCTTATAAAAATCATCACTTAGCAGATTCACATGATTTTAATTTGTTTTCTTATACAAATGATAAAAATGAAAGAAAACACGTAGGTGTTCCTTTACCAGTTATTGTTTGGACAAGCAAAGGGTTAAGAACTTTTATGTCATCAGCTTTTCATCATAATGATGATGGTCATGTAGTTGTACCAGCGGATGGAGTACAGTTAGCTAAAATACATAGTAAAATATATGAGTTAAATGAAGGAGAAACAGCTGTTTCTTTTGATGAAGCTCACCATGCTACAAATGCTCATAAAGCATTAGATTTTTCTATAACAAAAAGTGTTGTAGGAATGTTTTTAGTAGGTTTATTAATGATATTTGGTTTCAGATCATTAGCTAAAGGATACAAAAAAGGAGCAATACCAACAGGTTTTGCAAGAGTTTTAGAGCCTTTAGTATTATATGTTAGAGATGAAATAGCAAGGCCAAATATTGGTGAAAAGCATTACCGTAAATTTATGGGCTTTTTATTAACTGTTTTCTTTTTTATCTGGATTTCGAACTTATTAGGTTTAACTCCTTTAGGATTTAACATTACAGGACAACTAGCTGTAACAGTCTGTTTAGCTCTTTTTACCTTTTTTATCGTACAGTTTTCAGCGAATAAAGATTATTGGAAACACATTTTCTGGATGCCAGGTGTACCTGTTTTAATGAAGTTTGTTTTAGCTCCTATCGAATTTTTAGGAATTTTAACAAAGCCATTTTCATTATTTGTACGTTTATTTGCTAATATTACAGCAGGGCATGCTGTAGTAATGGGAATTGCTGCTTTAATGATAACATTAAAAGCGAAGTTTGGAACAGCAGGTGCTACAACTGTATCTGTATTTTTAACGTTATTTTTAACGTTAATTGAAGTATTGGTAGCCTTCTTACAAGCTTATATCTTTACAATGTTATCTTCATTGTTTATCGGTATGGCAGTAGAAGAACACGATCACCATTAGTAAAATGAAATTTTTTGTTTAATTTAATATAAATCAATTATTATGACAGGTCTTACTTTAATAGGAGCAGGTTTAATCGTAATCGGAGCAGGATTAGGATTAGGGAAAATCGGTAGTAGCGCAATGGAAGCTATCGCACGTCAACCTGAAGCTGCTGGAAAAATCCAAACAGCGATGATTATTATTGGAGCATTATTAGAAGGTTTAGCATTCGGTGCTTTACTTTTAGGATAATCTTCCAGAAATTAAAAAGAAACACTATCTGCAACGGTTGGTTGCAGATGTGTTTTATTAAACAATAAAAAAAATACAAAATAAATTAGTATGGGAATTTTTAATGATTTTTCAATAGGATTATTTGTCATGCAGGCTTTTATCTTATTAATATTAATCTTTTTAATGGTAAAGTTTGCTTGGAAGCCAATCTTATCTGCATTAAATGACAGAGAAGAAGGTATCCAAAATGCATTAGATCAGGCTGAAAATGCTCGTAAAGAAATGCAAAATTTACAAGCTGATAACGATAGATTATTTAAAGAAGCACGTGCCGAAAGAGATGCAATGATGCAAGAAGCTCGTGAAATTAAAGAAAATATTGTAGCAGAAGCAAAATCAGAAGCAGAAATACAAACTTCTACGATGATTGAAAATGCTAAAGCAACAATAAAACAAGAGCAACAAGCTGCTATTTCTGAATTAAAGAAAACAGTAACTGATTTATCTTTAGATATTGCTCAGCAGTTAGTAAAAAAAGAGTTAACTTCACCAGCAGATCATTTAAAGCTTGTTGAAGGAATGTTAGAAGAGATTACTTTAAACTAATCAATCGATGAAAGGATCTAGACCAGCATTACGTTACGCAAAAGCAATATTAAATCTTGCTAAAGAAACTAATAAAGATTCTTTAGTTAACGATAACATGAAGTTAATCGCAAGTACTATTGCCGAAAGTAGCGATTTAAACAGAATGCTTAAAAGCCCTGTAGTTAAAGCCAATGACAAAAAAACGGTTTTAGTTGCACTTTTTGGTGATAAAGTAGATGCTATCATAAACGGTTTATTCAACTTATTAGAAGAGAATAAACGTATGATAATGTTAGAAGCTATTGCAAAGCAATATGCTATTATTTACGATGCTTATAAAGGGATACAGGTTGCTAAAGTTACTACCGCAGTAGTTTTAACAAAAGAGTTAGAAGATAAAATACAAGCGAAAATTGTTTCTTTAACAGGAAATAGCGCAAGTATAGAAAATATAGTAAATCCGAATATTTTAGGAGGATTTATTTTACGTGTTGGAGATGTGCAGTATGATGCAAGTATTTCTAATCAATTCAAAGAGTTAAGAAGAGAATTTGACAATAGTCATAACATTCCACAAATTTAATTATACATCCAAAGAAATAAGATGGCAGGAATTAAACCAGCTGAAGTTTCAGCAATTTTAAAGGAACAATTAACAAACTTCGAGTCTAAAGCTTCATTAAATGAAGTTGGTACCGTATTACAAGTAGGTGATGGTATTGCTCGTGTTTATGGTTTGTCTAATGTACAATATGGTGAATTAGTAGAATTCGATAACGGATTAGAAGGAATCGTATTAAACTTAGAAGAAGATAATGCAGGTGTTGTATTATTAGGTGCTTCTACATCAGTAAGAGAAGGTTCTGTTGTTAAACGTACAGAAAGAATTGCTTCTTTAAGAGCTGGAGAAGGTATTGTAGGACGTGTTGTAAATACTTTAGGTCAGCCAATTGATGGTAAAGGACCAATTGAAGGTACAACTTACCAAATGCCTTTAGAGCGTAGAGCTCCTGGGGTTATTTATCGTGAGCCTGTAACTGAACCAATGCAAACTGGTATCAAATCTATTGATGCTATGATTCCTGTAGGACGTGGTCAACGTGAGTTAATCATTGGAGACCGTCAAACTGGTAAATCGACAGTTGCTATTGATACTATTTTAAATCAAAAAGAATTTTACGATGCTGGTAACCCAGTATATTGTATATATGTTGCTATTGGTCAAAAAGCATCTACTGTAGCTGCTATAGCCAATGTTTTAGAAGAAAAAGGAGCTTTAGCTTATACTACAATTGTAGCAGCAAATGCATCTGACCCTGCAGCAATGCAAGTATATGCACCATTTGCAGGAGCTGCAATTGGAGAGTACTTTAGAGATACTGGTAGACCAGCTTTAATTGTTTATGATGATTTATCTAAACAAGCAGTTGCATACCGTGAGATTTCTTTATTATTAAGAAGACCTCCAGGACGTGAGGCATATCCAGGGGATGTATTTTACTTACACTCAAGATTATTAGAACGTGCTGCAAAGGTTATCAATGATGATAAGATTGCTAGTGAAATGAACGATTTACCAGACTCTTTAAGAGGAGTTGTAAAAGGTGGAGGTTCTTTAACTGCATTACCTATTATTGAAACTCAAGCAGGTGACGTTTCAGCATATATTCCAACAAACGTAATTTCGATTACTGATGGACAAATTTTCTTAGATGGAGATTTATTTAACTCTGGTGTTCGTCCAGCAATTAACGTAGGTATTTCTGTATCTCGTGTTGGTGGTAACGCTCAGATTAAATCTATGAAAAAAGTATCTGGTACTTTAAAGTTAGACCAAGCACAATTCCGTGAATTAGAAGCTTTTGCTAAGTTTGGTTCTGATTTAGATTCAGCTACTTTAAATGTAATTTCTAAAGGACAACGTAATGTTGAAATTTTGAAACAAGCACAAAACGACCCTTATACTGTTGAAGATCAGGTCTCTATTATTTATGCAGGTTCTAAAAACTTGTTAAAAGATGTACCAGTTAACAAAGTAAAAGAATTTGAAAAAGATTATATTCAGTATTTAAATGCTAAGCATAGAGATACTTTAAATACTTTAAAAGCAGGTAAATTAACTGATGAAGTAACTGATACTTTAACAGCAGCTGCAAAAGAAATTTCAGCTAAATTTAAGGCTTAATAAAAGATATTAATATAAAGTATTGAGTTTATTCTCAATACTTTATTTTTAACACTCAACACAATTCGTATGGCGAATCTAAAAGAAATACGTAACAGAATTACTTCTATTAAATCAACGATGCAGATTACCTCTGCCATGAAAATGGTATCGGCTGCAAAGTTAAAGAAAGCACAAGATGCAATTACGGCAATGCGCCCTTATTCATCTAAGCTTACTGAATTATTACAAAGCTTAAGTGCTACTTTAGATAGTGATGCTGGTGGAGTATATTCAACACAAAAAGAAGTGAAAAATGTATTACTAGTTGTAATTACTTCAAACAGAGGTTTGTGTGGTGGTTTTAACTCTTCTATTGTTAAAAGAACAATAAAAGCTATTGATGAAAAATACAGTGATGTTGCTGTTGATTTGTTAACGATAGGTAAAAAAGGAGATGATATTTTATCTAAACAGCACAATGTTATTGAAAATAGAAATGATATTTTTGATGATTTAACGTATGATAACGTTGCTGAAGTTGCACAAAAAATAATGGATTTATATGTAGCTGGTTCTTACCAAAAGATAGAGCTTATTTATAATCAATTTAAAAATGCTGCAACCCAAATACCTCAATTAGAGCAATTTTTACCAATTGAACCAACAGAAAGTGATGAAACAGTAACATTAGATTATGTTTTTGAACCTTCTAAAGAAGAGATTGTTTTAGAATTGATTCCTAAATCTTTAAAAACACAATTATACAAAGCAATTCGTGATTCATTTGCATCAGAACACGGAGCTCGTATGACTGCAATGCATAAGGCAACTGATAATGCTAAAGAACTACGTGATGAGTTATTATTAACATATAACAAAGCACGTCAAGCAGCTATTACTAATGAAATTTTAGAAATTGTTGGTGGTGCAGAAGCATTAAATAACTAAAAAAATATAGTTGTTATCAACTAAATTTATATGAAAAAGCGAATCCATTTGGATTCGCTTTTTTAGTTTTTATAAACTTACTATCATGCTGAATTTATAAGAGAACTATGGAGAATCATAATGCGAATCTGAAATAAATTCAGATTGACGGATTCGATTTTTCTTTAAATGAAGTTTAAACAAGTTCTAATAATTTTTCAATTTTTTCTTGAATACTTTTTGCATCAATATTTAATGAAATTTGCAATTCCTCCACTGTTCCGTGGTCGATAAAATTATCAGGAATACCTAAAATATCAATACTTCCTTTGTAGTTTTTTTCAGATGCATATTCTAAAATAGCAGCACCAAATCCACCATTTACAGTTCCGTCTTCTATGGTGATTAGAATATCAAAAGAATTAAAAATAGTATCTAATAATTTTTTATCCAAAGGTTTTACAAATCGCATATCATAATGAGCTACACTGTTGCTACTTTTTAGCTGATTTATGGCTTCAAAAACATTATTTGCTATTGTTCCTACCGATAATATTGCTACTTTATTTCCTTGCTTTAAACAAACACCTTTTCCTATCTGAATTTCTTCAAAAGGAAGTTGCCATTTTTCTAATTGACCTGTACCTCTTGGATAACGAATTGCAATAGGATTTTTTAAACCTAATTGTGCCGTAAACATAATATTTCGAAGTTCGATTTCGTTGCGAGGTGCAAAAATTATCATATTTGGAATTAAGCGTAAATAGGCTAAATCGAAAACTCCGTGATGCGTTGCACCATCTTGACCAACTAAACCAGCTCTATCTAAACAAAAAATAACAGGTAAATTTTGCAAAGCAACATCATGAATTATTTGGTCAAAAGAACGTTGTAAAAATGTCGAATAAATATTACAAAACGGAATAATATTTTGAGTAGCCATTCCTGCGGATAAAGTAACGGCATGTTGTTCGGCAATACCAACATCAAAAGTACGTTCAGGAAATTCGGCTAACATATCATTTAAAGAACTACCTGAAAGCATAGCAGGTGTAATACCTACAATTTTTTTATTTTGATGTGCAAGTTCAATAATAGTTTTTCCAAAAACATCTTGAAATTTTGTAAACTTACTTTTCTCTTTAGGTAATACATCACCTGAAATTTTATCAAATTTACCTGGAGCATGATATTTTACTTGGTCTTGTTCAGCTTGTCGTAATCCTTTTCCTTTTGTGGTTATTATGTGTAAAAATTTAGGTCCTTTAACTTCTTTTAAACGATTTAATTCTGATAAAAGAGTTTCAAAATTATGACCATCAATAGGACCTGAATAATCAAAATTTAAGCCCTCGAAAATATTGTGTTGCTCAATATCCGATCTTGTCGATTTTATGCGTGTTAAATAATCTTTTAAAGCTCCCACTGAAGGGTCAATTCCAATGGCATTATCATTTAAAATCACCAATAAATTAGCATTAGTATCGCCTGCATGATTTAAAGCTTCAAAAGCCATTCCGCTAGCAATAGAAGCATCGCCAATAATAGCAATATGATGTTTTTCACTTCCTTGTATTTTAGAAGCAATTGCCATTCCTAAAGCTGCAGAAATAGAAGTTGATGAATGTCCAACGCCAAAAGTATCGTAATTACTTTCGCTACGTTTAGGAAAACCTGAAATACCGCCTAATTGTCGGTTAGTATGAAAAACATCTTTTCTTCCTGTTAAAATTTTATGTCCGTAGGCTTGATGTCCAACATCCCAAACTAATTGGTCGGTTGGTGTATCGAATAAATAATGCAATGCAATGGTCAGTTCAATAACACCTAAACTTGCGCCTAAATGACCTTCTTTTGTGGCAATAATATCAATAATAAATTCGCGTAATTCTTTTGCTAATAATGGCAGTTTATCAGCAGATAATTTCTTTATATCCGAAGGGAAATTAATATTTTTTAACAGCTTTTTTGGCATAGCGCAAATGTACTAAAAACTTTGTTGTAGCTTTGCTGTATGAGCAAATTGTATTTAGTACCAACCCCTATTGGAAATTTAGAAGATATAACACTAAGAGCACTTAGAGTTTTAAAAGAAGTTGATTTTATTTTAGCAGAAGACACTCGTACTAGTGGAAAATTGTTAAAACATTTTGAAATTGGAACACAAATGCACAGTCATCATATGCATAACGAACATAAATCTGTTGATGGTGTTTTAAATCGATTAAAAAATGGTGAAACTTGTGCCTTAATTTCTGATGCCGGAACTCCTGCAATTTCTGACCCTGGTTTTTTATTAACCAGAGCCTGTGTGCAACAAAATATTGATGTAGAATGTTTGCCTGGTGCAACTGCTTTTGTACCTGCTTTAGTAAATTCTGGTTTACCAAATGATAAATTTGTTTTCGAAGGATTTTTACCTGTTAAAAAAGGAAGACAAACCCGTTTAACGCTTTTATCCGAAGAGAATAGAACCATGATTTTTTACGAAAGCCCGCATAAATTATTAAAAACATTAGCCCATTTTGGCGAATATTTTGGGCAAGACAGGCAAATATCAGTTTCTAGAGAATTGACAAAATTATTTGAAGAAACCAAGCGAGGAACAGTAGCAGAAGTGTTATCATATTATACTTTAAAACCCGCAAAAGGCGAAATTGTGATTGTTGTTGATGGTAAAAAATAATTAAACAAGTTGGTATTCGGGGTAGTGTTTTTTCATTATTTCTTCGGATGTATTTGGAATTAAAATTAACGTAATATATCCTGATAAAACTAAAAATGTTGAAAATATTGACAAGGCTACTATCCAATAAATATTATCTAGTTTTTCACCCATAGAAATGATATTATGGATATTTGAAAATAAAAGGATAAAGTTAGTAGCGGCTAATTTGTAAATAAAATTTTCGAGCAACCATTTTTTGTTGGTTTTGGCTATTTTTTGTTTCTGTTGACTAAATAATAGTCGGCATTTTATAAGTAAAAACACAAAGAAAACAACATAAAAACTAATATAGCTGTACGCACCAAAAACAGGTATTTTATACAGATTATAAAAGCCTAAAAAGATAGAAAATGTTATAATTATTTTAGGAATTTTAAAACAGGTTGCTAATAAATTCCATAAAATTATACGGTATTTTTTAGCAACCTGTTTTTGTTTTTCTTCTAAAATATCCATAAAACCAAATACGCCAAATTTTTTGAATGAAACGTCACGTGCTTCTTCAAAAGTTACTGTAGGTTTTTCGATGTAAATTTGCTCGATATCGTTTGCTAAATGATCGACTAATTCGGTTTGTACATCGTAAAACTCCACAAAATGTTGCTGTGTAAATTTGTAAAGTTGGGCTATATCTTGATTGGTTAATTGCATAATTATTCTACGAGATATTTATACTTGGTTTGTATCGTTTTTTGTTTAGAAATAAAACTTTGATGTATTATATAAATAACTATAATTACAATTAAGTGTATATAGGAAAAATAAAAACTGAAAACAGGTCTTTGGTTAAAATTTATAATACTAGCTGTGTGTACAATGCTTAAAGTTAAAAAAATAGTGATTGAATTATAAGCATTTACTATTTTAATTAACTGATGTTTTTTCATAAAAGAAATAGTGTTGTAAGCGAAATACGTCATTTCAATGAAAAGGCATGTAAACAAAAAATACTCCGATATTTCGGGTTTATAGTTTATCAAATACAAAGCAATTACTAAAAACAAACCAACAGTTAAACAATGAATAGGTTTAGATAATTGAAATATAGAATTTTTAGCGATACTCAAATAATCAGCCAAAAATTTGCGCTTTATTATCGAATTATATTCAAGTAAAAGAGCTGTTTTTCTACTCAACATATATTTAATAAAAGGAGTTTGAAGACGGTTATTTTCAAAAAAAGCATCAGTATTTTCAATGTTACTTTCAATTTCAGAAGCAATATGATCAACCATTTCAAAGCGAATATCAATATATTCAACGCCAATTCCTTCTAGAAAATTGTTAATTCTACGAGTTTGTTCTTGAGTTAATTGCATTTTATCATAATTTTTTGATGTTCTTTATAAAGCTTATAGCCTAAAAAGCTATTACAGAATATTAAAAAAACATAAAAAGAGGATATTTCAGGTAAAAGAAACGCGATAAAAAGTAGCAGTAAACTTGGGATTATAAATTTTTCAAAGAGAAATAAAAAGGTGGTTTTTAATTTTCTCATCTTAAAATAAAAATATCCATTAATAATTGCTAAACCAACACCAATTGTTAAAAAAAAGAATGAATTATCCGATAAAAAAGAAAAAATAGTTGATTTTTCACCAATCAAAAAAGCTTGTAAAAAAACTGCTATAAAAGAAAAGATAAGCCAATGTTTTCCTAAATTCACTGCTTTGTTAATTACAATTTTTGGTCTATTGTATAAAATACCTATTAGAAAACTACTGGTAAATTTTAAATCGTTATGCCATTTTCCTGTACTTTGCTTAAAAGCATCTTCAAAAGAAATTCCTTGTGCTAATAATATTTCTATATCAGAAATAATATGATCTAAAACTTCGAACCGAACATCGATATAATCTAGTTTTTTGTAGCTAAGAAAATTTTCTACACACTGTATTTGTTCTTGAGTTAATTCCATAGTAATACGATTTTATTCTAAACTAAATTTAGGGTTTACCAATTGTTGCATCGTTTTTAAAAAATCTTGCATTTCAGCTAGTTTGTTAACGGTTTCTTTGCTGCCACTTTCTGTTAGTTTATAATATTTACGCAAGCGATTACCAACTTTTAACACTTCTACATCTAACAATCCTTCGGCTTCTAATTTGTGTAAAGCAGGGTATAAAGCGCCTTCGGTAATTTTTAATTCGCCCTTGGTAAGCTCCTTTACTTTTTGCGTAATTTCATAACCATACATTTTTTCATTTTGAGCCAAAAGCTTTAAAATGATGGTTTGTAAAGAGCCTTTATATAATTTCTGATTTCCCATTTTTGTAAACAATAAATAAACTTCAAACTGTTTTAAAGTGATACAAATATACATAATTTTCTTATGTATAAGTTTCTTAGGTATTATTTTATACAAACTCTCACAAATCATTTACTTAGTATTGCTTATTTTTGTATATCTAAACTCGATAAATGTCTACATTTCATAAATTAAATATTGAAAAAATAATCAAAGAAACGGCCGATGCTGTTTCTATATTATTCACCGTTCCTGCCGAATTAAAAGAAGCATATACTTTTATCGCAGGGCAATATGTTACTATAAAAGCAAGCTTAAACGGGCAAGAAATAAGAAGAGCGTATTCTATTTGTGCTTCGCCAAAAAGTAATCAAATTAAAGTAGCGGTAAAAGCGGTTGAAAAAGGTCTTTTTTCAACCTATGCAACTACTGAGCTAAAAGAAAATACGGTTTTAGAAGTTTCCGAGCCTGAAGGAAAGTTTGTTTTAGAGCCAAAAGCTGCTAAAAATTACCTAGCCTTTGCCGCAGGAAGTGGAATTACTCCTGTTTTATCAATGATAAAAGCGGTGTTAGAAAAAGAAGTTTCATCAACTTTTACCTTGGTTTTTGGAAATAAAAAAGCCGAAAGTACTATTTTTTATGATGAATTAAATGCGTTATCCGAGGCATATCCGAAGCAGTTTAACCTGCATTATATTTTTAGTAAAGAAGCAGTAAGTAACAGCAAATTTGGACGAATAGATAAAAGCCATGTTAATTACTTTGTGAAAAATATTCATAAAGATATTTCTTTTGATGCTGCTTATATCTGTGGGCCCGAAGAAATGATTAATTTGGTGTCAGAAACCTTGCAAGAGGCTAATTTTGATAAAGAAAACATCCATTTTGAGTTGTTTACAGCAAGTGCTTCAGCTACTGAAATACCAGTGGCTTCTTCTGATGGAAAATCGGAAATTACGGTGTTGTTAGATGATGAAGAAACGACTTTTTCAATGGATAAAACCGATACACTTTTAGCTGCTTCTTTGCGCAACAAATTAGATGCACCCTATTCTTGTCAAGGCGGTGTTTGTAGTAGTTGTATAGCAAAAGTTACTCAAGGAAAAGCAGTGATGTCTAAAAATTCTATTTTGTCGGATGATGAATTAGAAGAGGGGTTTGTTTTAACCTGTGTAGCACATCCTTGTACACCAAAATTAGTGCTTGATTTTGATGATATTTAGAGCTAAACACAGCGTATAAAAATGGATTTTTACAATTTTAAAAACGCTTTATTTATAGGTTTTATAATGTCGTTTATGATAGGACCTGTATTTTTTATGCTTATAAAAACAAGTATTTTAAAAGGAGCAAGAGCAGCAATTGCATTTAATATAGGTGTTATTTTAGGTGATATCGCTTTTATGCTAATTGCCTATTACGGAAGCAGAAGTTTGCTAGAAAAAATTAAAGACGACCCTCGTTTATTTATGGTTGGCGGTCTTATTTTAATGGTGTATGGTTTTATTACTTATTTTGATAAAAACAATAAAAAAGATGCCCAAATAACGGAGGTCAAAATTATAGAAAGTAACGATTATTTAAAATTATTAGCAAAAGGTTTTGCCTTGAACTGTATAAATGTTGGTGTTTTAGCTACTTGGTTGGGAGTTATTTTAGTTGTTGGACCCACATTAAATATGGATCCGACCGCTATCTTTTGGTATTTTGCTACCATACTTTTAGGCTATGCTACCACCGACTTAGGTAAAATATTATTAGCAAAGCAATTAAAAAATAAATTAACGCCTTTAGTTATTTATCGCATAAAAAAAGGAATGGGTGTTTTATTGATTGTTTTTGGTGTATTGATTATGTTAAAAAGTTTCGTTCCTAAAGAAGAAATTGATGCTTTATTTAATAAAGTTACGCCAGAACAAACCACTAAAACTACTAAAAATTAGTTAGAATAATTAAAAACCGATAATCATTTTAGCAATTCCGAAGTAAATTAAAATTCCAAAAATATCATTACTTGTGGTAATAAATGGTCCTGTAGCAATTGCAGGATCAATACCACGTTTATCGAGAAATAATGGTATAAAAGTTCCTATTAAACCAGCGACAATAATCACTACAAAAAGCGATATAGAAATAGCTATAGCGATTTTTACATCTTGTTCTTTAATAAAGATAAAACAGAACAATAAAATAGCCAAAGCCAACCCATTTACCATGGCTAAAGAAACTTCTTTTAATAGCCTGTCGGTAATGCTTCCTTTTACATCATCATTAGCAATTCCTTGTACTATAATTGCTGATGATTGTACGCCAACATTCCCTGCCATTGCGGCTATTAAGGGTGTAAACATAAATAAAATGGCGTTGTCAACCATTGCATCTTCAAAAAATCCCATAATACTTGCTGCACCAACACCTCCTAATAATCCGAGGAAAAGCCAAGGCAAACGAGCACGAGTTAGTTCCCAAATAGTATCATCAGCCTCTACATCTTGGGTAATACCTGCGGCTAATTGATAATCTTTATCGGCCTCTTCTTTAATTACATCTACAATGTCATCAATGGTAATTCTACCAACTAAAACGCCTAATTCATCAACAACAGGTATTGCTTCTAAATCATATTTTCGCATAATATTGGCAACATCTTCGGCTTGATCAGTAACGCTTACAAAATCTACCTTTGGTATATATACCTCGGCAATAGTAGCTTTTGTTGATGCCATTAATAAATCTTTTAATGACAGTCGTCCTTTTAATTTACCAGCATCGTCAATTACATAAATTGAGTGTACACGGGTAATTTCTTCTGCTTGAATACGCATTTCTTTTTCACAGCGAGAAATGGTCCAATTTTCATTAACTTTTACCAGTTCTTTAGCCATTAAACCACCAGCAGAATTTTCATCATAGCGTAATAATTCTACAATTTCTTTTGCATGTTCTTGGTCTTCAATTTCTTGCATTACTGCTTTTTTCCTTTTATCGGAAAGTTCAGAAATTACATCGGCGGCATCATCGGTATCAAGTTCATCAATTTCTTCCGCAATTTCTTTTGCGGTTAGTTGTTTTAGAATTTTCTCACGAACATCATCATCAACATCCATCAGTACTTCTGATGTTGTTTCGCTGTCTAATAAACGGATAATATATACGGCTTCTTCAAAGGGTAATTCGTCTAATATTTCGGCAATATCAGCATGGTGCATTTCTTTAAAAAGCTCATTAAGCGCATCGTTTTTTTTACTTTCGATGTATTGCAATACCTTATTAAGCAGTTCTTGGGTTATTTCAAATGCCATTTTTTGCTATTTTACTTGATAATCGAGCGTTAAATATGTTTAGTCTAATTATCTAATGTTTAATTATCTAAATTGTCTTTTGCTATTTTATCGGTTAATTCGATAAAACGTGCTACTGATAATTGTTCAGGACGCATGGTAAAAATAGGATCTTGTTTTAAAGTATCAGAAATATTGAATGATTTTAAACTAGAACGCAGCATTTTTCGTCGTTGATTAAAGGCTGTTTTTACTACTCTAAAAAATAATTTTTCATCAACAGGTAAGCTATAATCTTTTTTCCTAGTTAATCTGATAACACCAGAATCTACTTTTGGTGGCGGATTAAAAACAGTAGGAGCTACGGTAAATAAGTATTCTACATCGTAAAAAGCCTGTGTTAATACAGACATAATTCCGTATATTTTACTTCCCTCTTTTTCAGCGATTCTTTTGGCTACTTCTTTTTGAAACATTCCTGCAAATTCAGGTACAAATTCTCTGTATTCAATGGCTTTAAATACAATTTGTGTAGAAATATTGTATGGAAAATTACCAATAATAGCTACTTGTTTTTCATTAAAAAATTCTTTTAAATTTTTCTTTAAAAAATCACCTTCAATAATTTCAAATTTTTTAGCAGTAGTATCTAATTTAATATGCTCTAACGGAAAGGTATCTTTTAAATAGGCAACTGAATCGTAATCGATTTCCATTACCGTTGTTTTGGTTTCTCTTTCTAATAAGTATTTTGTTAACACGCCCATTCCAGGACCAATTTCTAATACATTATCGTAGCCTTTTCCAATTAAAGCATCGGCTATTTTTTTAGCGATATCTTCATCAGTTAAAAAATGTTGTCCTAGGTGTTTTTTTGCTCTTACTGTCATGGTCTTAAATTAAGATAAAAAAGGGTTAGAAACAAGCATCAAAAAGAGCGCTTGTATTTAATAAATGAGGTTGCCGTATTTTTAATTACTAGCTACCTTAGGAAAAAATTCATTAATTACTTGTAATTCGGTACGAAAGGCTAACATTTTATCGCCAAATTTCTTAAAACTTGCCGCACGAAGTTCATCAGCATGATTGTTATAATAAGCGTCTAAATTTTCACGTGTTTTTGCAGTATATTGAACAGAATAGGTTGTTCCTCCCATTTCTTCTTCTACTAAAACTTGGGTTAATTTTGCGCTTAAAAAGTGTCCTGTATTTAAAACTTCAGGAATATGATTTTCAATCCAAACTAACCATTCTTGGTGTACACTTTGGTCAATATTTATGGTAACATTATAGATATACATGCTTAATTTTCTTAAATTATAATTGATCTGTTCTTAGTTGTCTAAATTGCTTTCGAGCGTCTATTAAATAGATGCTAGAAGCGTGGTCAAAAATAATCTTTTGATAGTATTCTTTTGCCTTTTCAGGGTTATTTAATTTCGTGCGATATAATTCAGCCATTTGATAATATACATCGTCAACATAAATGCCGTTTTTATCTAAAGCAATTATTTTATTGTAATTAAAAATAGCCGCTTCATATTTTTGCTGTTTGATAAAAAGTCCCGCCTGTTTAAATAGGGCTTCGTCTTGAATAGGTTGCCCTTTGTAGTTTGTAATAAGGTTTGTTAAAATACTAATTGCCTGTGTATCTTTGTTTTGAAATGCTAATAAATCGGCTTTTGCATATTGTTTTAAGCCTGTAGAAATGCTGTCTTTAGGCTGATTATCGGTAATTGTTAAAAATAAATTTGCCGCATCGTTGGCAATTAATTGTGTTGCTGAACTTTTTAAAATTTTTAATTGTGCTTTAGCCCAGGTAAAATCGTTTTTAAAATAAGAAGTTTGTGCTACTTTAAAACGTGCTTCTTGCCCTAAAAAATGATTTTTAAATTGAGTTTGTACTTGCGAAAAGTAAATTAAAGCCTTGTTAAAATTGTTGGTGTACACTAAAACTTCGCCAAGTTTGAGTTTTATAGCGGCTTTTTCAAATTTAGAATTGGCAAAAGTTAAAGCCTTTTGTAAAATTTTAATGGCTTTTTCAGGTGTGTTTTCTGTAAACGTTAAATAATTAGCATAGGTTATTTGAATTTTCAAAGTATTTTTACTGATGCTGTATTGACTAAAAATAGCTTGAAATTTTTCAGGAATATTGGCTTGTTTTGTACGAATTGCTATTTTTAAATTATTATTGATTGCCTTAAATTTATCGGTCGGATAATTTGTTTTTTCAATGATAAAATCAAAGCAATTTTTAGCGGTTTCATAGTCTTTGTTTTCTAACGAAATTTCGCCTAATTGATATATTTTATTTAAATAATCAGGGTTTCTAGCTACCAATGCTTTTTGTTGAATTAGCGCTTTAGAATACTGTTTTTGCGTAATAAATAACCAAGAAAGTAAGTCGTTCCAACAATTTTTTGGATTACTGACCGCTTTTCGCAACAAGGCTTTTTTGAATAATATATTGTTTTCATTTTCAGGGTTTTCATCAATATATTTACTGGTATAACGCTTTACATTATTTAAGTATTTTTCATCTTTATCGACTAAACTAACGTAGGAATCGAACATTTTTTTAAAATTCCCTTTTTCGCCATAAAGTTGGGCAAGTTGAAAGCCATAATTTGCTTTCGGATTATTTGTTATAATTTTTGTGTAGGCTTCAATGGCAAAATCTAACTTATTATATTCTTTAAAAAGTCGGGCAATTGTGACTCCGTAATTTCTTTTTTTATCTAAAGAATTTAAGGCGATTTGATATTCTTTATTTGCTTGAATATCTTTTTGTTGTCGTTCAAAATTATAGCCTTTTATGATGTTTAAAAACACCAAATTTGGTTTTTCTTTTATTCTTTCAGATAAAAGAGCATCAGCAACTAAAAACTGATTTGTTTCTTGATAACTGGTTACAAGCCTTTTTAAATAGAGGGTATTATAGGGGCTTTTATTGTGTAACTTTTTATAAAGATGTACTGCTTTTTGGTAGTCGTTATTTCTGAAATAATTTTCAGCGACTATAAATTCATTTTGTTGGGCATGTAATTGCACATTACAAAACAAGCTAAAAATGAGTATATTAAATAGGATAACGGCTTTTTTCATCAATCAAAAATACAGAACAAAATTGTTGTAATTATGATTTGTGTTTTAAATTTTACTGTTTTTTGTGTAAAATTTTCAAAATAGTACAAATGCCTAGCCCCGATTGACGCATTTGTTTGAGCTCTTTTTTATTTTTTTCTTTTGAAAAATAAAAAAAGCGAGTGCGGAAAGCGGGAAATTGCTTCAAAAAAATTTTATAACTAAAAAACTGAATTCGTTAAAGATATTTTATTTCAGTTTTACATCCTGATTTGTCACAATTTTGTCAATTCGAGTGATTTTAATGACTAGAAGGAATTAAAATTGTATCGAGAATTTGAATTCTTTTATGTTAATGAATTTCATGCTAAAAAAGTTCTCGATACAATTTTTTTGAAGGAAAAAAAATTACTCGAACTGACAGGGTATTTGTAAATTTTTGTAATAAAATTTAAACAAGCTCTAAAGGCATTTAAAAACCCCAAGTTTTCAACAAAGAAACTTGGGGTTTACTATTTTATAAAAGTATGTTTTTTAATGATTAATCGATCATATCAAAACCACAATAAGGAACTAAGGCATCAGGGATTTTAATTCCGTCAGCTGTTTGATAATTTTCTAAAATACCCGCTAAAACTCTAGGTAAAGCTAAAGAACTTCCGTTTAAAGTATGCACTAATTGACTTTTTCCGTCTTTATTTTTAAAACGTAATTTTAAACGATTTGCCTGATATGTTTCAAAATTTGAAGCCGAACTAATTTCTAACCAACGCTCTTGAGCAGTTGAATATAATTCGAAATCGAAAGTTAATGCCGATGTAAAACCAGTATCGCCACCGCATAAACGTAAAATTCGATATGGTAATTTTAAATCGCGTAAAATATCTTTAATATGTTCGACCATTTCGCTTAAAACATGGTACGAATTATCAGGGTGTTCGATGCGAACAATTTCTACTTTATCAAACTGATGTAAACGATTTAAGCCACGAACATGTGCGCCATAACTACCAGCTTCTCTA
The DNA here is from genome assembly GCF_964036635.1 of Tenacibaculum dicentrarchi. Classification (NCBI taxonomy): domain Bacteria; kingdom Pseudomonadati; phylum Bacteroidota; class Flavobacteriia; order Flavobacteriales; family Flavobacteriaceae; genus Tenacibaculum; species Tenacibaculum dicentrarchi. The sequence goes on along the minus strand of NZ_OZ038524.1, from coordinate 2,718,832 downwards.
CGGAAACAAGGCGTATAACCTGTGTATTTAATTGGTAAATCGGTTTCTTTTAGTAAATCATTTCTGTGGATATTTGTAATTGGCACTTCCCCCGTTGGAATTAAATATAAATCATCTACCGTTGAATGATACATTTGCCCTTCTTTATCTGGTAATTGCCCTGTTGCAATTCCTGAAGCTTCGTTAACTAAATGAGGAACTTGAACTTCTTTATAGCCAGCTTGGGTATTTTTATCTAAAAAATAGTTGATTAAAGCACGTTGTAAACGAGCTCCTTTTCCTTTATAAACAGGAAAACCTGCACCTGTAATTTTGTTTCCTAATTCAAAATCGATAATATCATATTTTTTAGCTAATTCCCAATGAGGTAAAGCGTTTTCGCCTAAGTCGGGAATAATTCCTTCACTAAAAATTTTCTCGTTGTCTTCTTCACTTTTTCCTGCTTTTACAGAGGCGTGAGGAATATTAGGGATTTGATATAATAACTCTTGTAATTTATCAGAAATGTTATTTAAATCTTCTGTAAATTGTTTTGAATCTTCTTTTAACTTTCCTGTTTTTTCTTTTAATAAATTGGCTTTTTGAATTTCACCTGCTTTAAAAAAACCACCAATTTCTTTGGATATTTTGTTCGATTCAGCTAATACATTATCTAAAGAAACCTGTGTAGCTCTACGAGTTTCATCAAAAGTTAATACTTGATTAATAATTGTTTCGGCATTGGCAAAATTACGTTTTGCTAAACCCTCTAAAACAATTTGTTTGTTGTCTCTAATAAACTGAACCTGTAACATCTTTTTGTTTTTTTTAAGAACTGCTAAGATATAAGAAGCCGTGCACTTAAACAACCTGTTTTTGAAGCTAAATTTGTTCTAGCATGATAAAAAAATCTAACATAGTAATATTGAAGTAGTCGCATATTTTTTCGAGAGTGAGTATTGTTATATTAGTTCTTCCTTGTTCAATTCTAGCTAAATGTATGCCTGTATCAATATAAAAATCATTAGAACTAATTCCATTTTTATTACGTAAAATTTTAAGACAAAGTACCATTTTTTTTAGGATTATCTCTTCTTTGGAGAGTATCATTTTTTCACATAAAATTCTAAAAAAGATATTAAAGTAAAATGACAAAGTTGTCATTTTACTTTAATAGAAATGCTTTAAATTTGTGTCATTAATTTTTAAAATTACTTAATAAGAGTTGCTTTTAAGAGTTATCTTTTTTATATCGAGAAGGGGGTGTATTAAAATTTATCTCTTGACGCAACTTTTTGTTTTAAGGAAAATTGAATACAAGTTAACCACTTTGTTAACTAGTTTTTTCTATGACGTTACGCTTAAAAGTTATTTTTAATTCAGATGTTTTGGGAGGGGCGTTATTATTAATTTAGCTTTTAGCGTAATTTTTCAAACTTATTTTTTTAGATACTCTAAACTAGAGTATTTATCTTTTTCAAGCTGGATAACCAAATCGTTTAAAGAGTTGAATTTTTGCTCATCTCTTAAAAAATACAATAATTCTACGGTAATGTTTTGATGATATAAATCGGCTTTAAAATTAAAGAAATTTACTTCAATACTTTGGTTTTTTCCGTTAACTGTTGGTCTGTTTCCAATGTTCATCATTCCAAAAACATTGTTATTTTCAATAGTTGCTTTTACAATATATACACCTGTTTTAGGAATTAATTTATAAGATTCAGGAATTTCAATATTTGCTGTAGGAAATCCGATTTTTCTACCTATTTGTTTTCCTTTAACTATTTTTCCTGATAAAGAAAACGGAGTTCCTAAATACTTATTAGCTGTTTTTAAGTGCCCGTCTGCTAGGTTTCTTCTAATTTTGGTAGAGCTAACAGATACTTGGTCAATGTCTTGTGCTGGAATTTCTTCAACGGTAAAATCGTATAAGTGAGAATATTCGGTTAATTGTGCTATATTTCCTTCTCTATTTTTACCAAAATGATGGTCGTAACCAATAATTAATTTTGAAGTATTAAATTGATTTACCAAAATTGTACGTACAAAATCTAGTGCGGTAAGTCTTGAAAATTCTTTGCTAAAAGGGTGAATAATTAAATAGTCTAAGCCTAATTTTTCAAGATATACAGCACGTTCATCTATTGTATTTATCAATTTAATAGTAACATCTTTTTGCAATACCATTCTAGGATGCGGAAAAAAAGTTAAAAGCACCGATTTTTTACCAGATACTTTTGCTTCGGCAACCAATTCTCTAATTATTTTTTGATGTCCAATATGTACGCCATCAAAAGTTCCAATAGTTACAATTGTTTTTTGCGTTGATTTAAAATCAAAAATGGAATGGATAATTTTCAAGATAAAATTTTTTAGCAAAAATACAATTTGTAAAAGAGCTTTAAAAGTCTGATTAAATTTTATTAACTAAAAAAGCCGAGATATGGAGTCTCAGCTTTTTTAATAGTGTTTATAAATATTACAACATACTTACTTTTCCGCTACTAATATGGTAAACTCCTCCTACAATTTTAATTTCTCCATTTTTTTCCATTTCATTTAAAATAGGACTTTTTTCTCTAATTCTTTCAATAGTTAATAATACATTATTTTCAATTGCTTTATTAACAAATTCAGTATTAGAAGAATTATGGTCTCCAGAAACTTCTTGTTCTGATTTTTTTACAGCTGGTTGAATATTATCTAACATTGGTGTAATATTTCCAAGCTCTACATGGTCACAGGCAGCTTTTACAGCTCCACAGCTTTCGTGTCCTAATACAAAAACTAATTTACTTCCTGCAACTTTACAAGAGTATTCCATACTTCCTAAAATATCAGTATTTTCAAAGTTTCCTGCTACACGAGCAACAAAAACATCACCAATAGTTTGGTCAAAAATTAATTCAACAGGAACTCTAGAATCGATACATGAAAGCACAATTGCCTTTGGATGTTGTCCATCAGTTGTTTGCGTTATTAATGCTTTATGATCTATTGTATGTACTTCATCTCTTATAAAACGAGAGTTTCCTTCAATAAAATCTTGTAACACAATCATTGGTGTTAATTTGTCTTGTATATCTTTTGTTATTGCTTTATTTCTGTGTGGCATAATTTTTTTATTTTTTTAAAATCGTCTTTTATTTTTTTATAAAGAGTACACATTTTTTTTAATATAAATGTGTATTTAAATAGTATTTTTTTTGGTTCTTAAATTAAAAAACTCAATATAACTCGGCGGATTCTTTACAATACCTCTTTCTGATATTAATTGAATATCTATATTTCTTTCTTTTGCTTTAAAGGCAAAATCTTCTAAAATTTCGATGATATCATTATCTAAATATCGTGTTTTTCGAACATCTAATTCTAAAAAAGTTTCTTTAGGTAAGCTGTCTAGTTCTTTTAAAATAGCTCCTTTGTTAAAAAAAGTAACTTCTTCTGCAAGTGTCATTTTAATTTTATGTTTACCATTACTTTTATCTTCAATATGTAAAAAATGAGAATTTTGAAAACTTTTAATTAAAATAACTACAATTCCTACTGTTAATCCTAGAGCGATACCTACTAATAAATCGGCAAATACAATACCTATTACAGTTACTGTAAAAGGTATCCATTGTTTCCATCCTAGTTGAAATATTTCTTTAAATACTTTAGGTTTCGCTAAGTTGTATCCTACAACTAATAAAATTGCAGCTAAAACAGATAGTGGAATTTTATTTAATAAAGTAGGAATTAAAAGTACTGAAATTAATAATAAAAATCCATGAATTATTGTGGCTAACTTTGTTTTTCCTCCAGATTGAATATTTGCTGAGCTTCTTACAATAACCTGTGTAATTGGCAAACCACCAATAAGTCCTGAAATGATATTTCCTGTTCCTTGCGCTAATAATTCTCTATTTGTTGGTGTTACATTTTTATCAGGATCTATTTTATCTGAAGCTTCCACACATAACAATGTTTCTAAACTAGCCACTAACGCAATAGTAAAAGCAGTAACCCAAACTTGTGGGTTTGTAATAGCACTAAAATTAGGAAAGCTAAACTGTCCTAAGAAAGAATCTAAACTATCAGGCACTGGTACGCTTACTAAATGCGTTGTATTTATACCATATTTAGTGTTTTGAGTAATAAAATAATACACAATACCTGCTACAACTGCTACTAAAGGACCTTGTATTATTTGAAATATTTTTCCTTTTTTAGATAAAACACTACTCCATAGTAATAATATTGCTAAACCAATAAACCCAATGATTGTAGCACCTAGATTAATATTATCAACAATATTTAAAATAGCAGAAAAGGTATTTTCACCAGAAGCTTCTATAAAACTATCAGCACCTTCAGGTTCGGCATCGTAGCCAAAAAAGTGAGGGATTTGTTTTAAAATAATAATAATACCAATACCTGTTAACATTCCCTTAATAACTGAAGAAGGAAAATAATATCCAATAATCCCTGCTTTTAAAAAACCAAAAACTACCTGAATAATACCGCCTAAAACTACGGCAACTAAAAAATTTTCATAGCCACCTAAAGTACCAATAGCAGTTAAAACAATTGCAGCTAAACCAGCTGCCGGACCACTAACCCCAATTTTAGAGCCACTTAAAGCTCCTACTACAACCCCTCCTATAATTCCTGCAATTAATCCAGAAAAAAGTGGTGCTCCACTAGCTAAGGCAATACCTAAACATAAAGGTAATGCAACGAAAAATACGACTACACTTGCTGGTAAATCGTTTTTAATATATTTGAACATATATATAAGTAATTTTCCTCTAAGCTTTATAAACTTAGAGTATTTTAATAAGAAATAATTTTTTGTAATATTTAGAAATTATACAAAAAATCTAGGAGGAGGGGTAGTTATTTTTAAAAATTGAGAAATATAATTTTTAGAATAAAAAATTACATTCTCTATTTTTTTAATTTTTATGAAAAATAAATTTAAATCAGTAGTTTGATATAACTTTAATTCTTTAGAAGCTCCCTCAATACTACTTTCTTCTTCTTCCTCTTCGTTTAAGTCTAAAAAAATGGTAATATCTTGGTTGCTATCAATTAAAGTTATAATTGTAGGTACAGCAATTATGCTCATAAATAAGATAGAGAAAAAAATTGCAATTTTTACTTTCAACTGATTGATTTTAATAATAAATGCAAAAATAAGAAAGGTTTTCTAATTTTTGAGTTAAATTATATCTAATAATTATGTAACACCTTAATTGAGTTTGTTATAACCCATCCTATTTTACCATCAGCTAATTTAATTTTATTCCAAGTATCAACAGTATCTAATATTTTTACTTTTGTACCTTCATGTAATGTGAAAATTTCATCAGCATCTTTTGTTGGTGCATTTTTTACATCAACTACTTCTGAAAAAATAATAGCCTCTATATTGTTTTTTGATTGATTATACTGTAAATAAGTAATACTTAAAGTGATAATTAATAATAAAAAGGAAATAGTACTAGTTATAAAAAATAATCTTTTTTTGTTCGGAGTGTATGAAAAATAGTACAAAATAAATAAAACACTAGCTAAAAAAGAAAGCAGAATTACAAATATAGCCCAAGTATTATAAGTGAATTTTTGCAATAAATTTTTATTTATCCTTTGAAGAAAAGTAAGTGGTAATTCTTCAATTCTATCTAAAGTTAAGCGTTTTGCGATGATTAAATTATTCTGAGCATCTTCATTTAATGGATTTAATTGAATTGCTTTTTCATAATTATAAATAGAAGGCGCTATTTTGTTTAATTTATAATAGCTATTTGCTAAATTATAATACAATTCTGATGAAACATTTTCAGTTTTTTCAAGTTGTTTATATAATTTAATAGCTTTTGTGTATTTCCCTTCTTTATATAATGTATTTGCGTTTGCAAACAATTCATCAGTAGTTTGAGCCAATAAAATACTTGATATAAAAAACAATGTAAGTATAATAATTTGTTTCATTATAGTTGCTTGTCTAATTGAGTGATTATTTGTTTTGCATTTTCGTATTCTTCTTTCATCTGTACGTTTGTAATTGGCGTATATCTTGCTAAATCACAATTTTGTAATACTTCAATAAAACTTGTTATTGTTGTACTTTCAACTTGTCTTTCTTCTAGTAAATGAGTTATTTTTTCACTATTGATATCAGTTGTTTCTATACCTAGTTTTGCTTTTAAATAATTATGTAAAGCTCTTTCTAATGATTCATAAAAAGCGTCTTTATTTCCTAATTTATTTACAGCTTCTGATAAATATTTTTTAGCTAGTTTATCTGCTTTTCGTAATTTATTTCCAATAATATCTCCGTCTCGTTCTTCTTTTTTCTTTTGGATAAAAATACTAATAGGAATGGCTAATATTGGTAACAATAATAAAATATAAAAAAGTATAGATTTAAAAAAATCTGATTTTTTTAAAGATTCGAAACTTGTTGAAGTTTGAATATATTTAAAATCATTTCCAGTAATTTTTACTTTTTGTTTATTTTCTGTGTTTAATTTTGGAGTAGGCAAGGTTTTTCCTTCTAAAACATCAACATATAAATCATTGGTAGTAATTGTTTTATATTTTTTTTCTTTCGGATTAAAATAAGAAAAATTTGTTTTCGGAATTTTATATTTCCCTTTATATTCAGGTACTACGGTATAAGTATCATTTACAGAACCTCTTAATCCGCTTGCGGTAATACTAACACTTTCTTTTCTTTCAGGTTGATAAATTTCAAGTTCTTTCGGTGTTATTATTTTAGGAAGTTCAAATAATTTTAAATTTCCTTTACCACTAACATTTACTTTTATTTGAGAAGATTCATTGGCTTTTAAGTTATTTTTATTTAAAGCAACATTAAAACTAAATTCACCTACTGCACCCGTAAAATTTTCAGGTTTATTTTCAAGAGGTAAAGGTTTAGCGTTTACTACTTTTTTTGCAGAATAAAACTCTTTACGAACTTGTTTTGTAATTACGTTTCCAAAAAAATCAGCACGACCTGTAGGAACAGCTACTACAATATCCATTTTCATAGGGTCTATAGTTAATTTTCCTTCTTTTGTAGGTACTAATAAAGCTTTATGCATTACAGCATATCTATAGCGTTCATTATTATATTCACCTATTTTTACAGGTGTTTCGTTTCTTTTAATTTCTTGATTCCAAAATCCATTATATTGTGGGTTTTTGGTAACAGCATGGTCATAAATACCTATATTTTCACTAAAATACAATCGATATTCAACATAAATAGCTTCACCAACATAAGGTTGAGATTTAGAAAGTTCGGCAACTAAATGTATATTTTGTTGTGCTATATAATTAGGGTCGTTAGGGTTTTTAGGAACTTCAACGGCACTTAATACAATAACTTTTATTGTGTTTGATTTTACTATTTCCCCATCTATTTCTATTGTTGCAGATGGTATATTATATTCTCCCTTTCGTTTTGGTTGAATAATATATGTATATGATTTTTTAAAGGATACTTTACCATTTATCCAAGATTGACTAACCGATTGACTAGGTCCTCCAACAATTTTAAAATTTTTAAAGTTAGGAGGTGTAAAGTTATCAGCTCCTTGTTGGCTAATAGTAAACTCGATACGTAAACGTTGATTAACACCTAATTTATTTTTACTTACTGTTGCTTTTAATGCTGATTCTTGTGCATTAACAGTAAATGTTATAAAACAGATTAATAAAGATATGTATAGTTTTAATTTCATATTCATTTTAAAAACGTAAAAATTAGTAAGGTTTTAAAAGTTGGAAAATTACCAATCTTTTTCTTGTTTTATTTTTTTTCCTTTCGATTTTTTCACATTCATTTTCTTTTGAGTCTTCTTCTCTTCATTATTTAAACTTTCCAACAATTGTTTCATTTGCTGAGGAGACATTTTTGCTTGTTTAGGCTGTGGCTTTTTATCGTCTTTTTTCTGATTATCTTTTTTATTCTGATTCTTCTCTTGCTCTTTTTTCTCTTTATCTTCGCCTTCTTTCTCCTTGTCTTTGTCCTTTTCTTTCTCTTTATTTTTATCGTCTTCTTTCTTATCCTTTTTATCTTTGTCGTCGCCTTTTTTGTCTTTATCTTTTTTATCCTTGTCTTTATTTTCTTTGTCGTCTTTCTTATCCTTATTGTCTTTGTTATTCTTTTTATCTTGCTGTTCTTTCTTTAATTTCTTTTTAGCAATAGCAAGGTTATAACGTGTTTCATCGTCATTCGGATTTTTACGTAAGGCATTTTTATAAGCATCAATAGCAGGTTGATACTGTTTTTGCTCCATCATAGCATTTCCTATATTATGATATGCTGCTGCTTTTGATAATTTATCAGTCGCTGTTTTTGTGGTAAGTTCAAATTGTTCTACTGCTTCTTTATATTTTTTTTGCTGATATAAAGTATTACCAAAATTATAACTTGCTTTATCGTACGTACTATTTTTATCTAATGCTTTACGATATAAAATACTAGCATCATCAAACTTTTGCTTGTTGTAAAGCTTGTTTCCTTGGCGTAATAATGCCCTTGATTCTCGCTGTAATTTTAACGTGTCTATTTGTGCTGATATTTGTATTGTTATCAGTATAAATAATAAGAATAGTATATTTTTTGGTTGTTTCATTTTCTATAAAATTGCCGTTACGACTCTTTTTCGTTAAACAAATCTGCTTTTTTAACCCATTTTGTTTTTCTTTCGAAGAAAAATAAATCGATAATTAAAAATAGTAAACCGATTCCTAAAAACCATTGAAACTGATCTTTATAATCAGAAAATTGTTTGGTTTCAAATTCACTTTTTTGAGCATTTGTTATAATTTTTTCGATAGCATTTACAGGATTTGACGTTTTATTTCCATCGATATATTTTCCTTCCGAAGCTTCGGCAATATCTTGTAAAACATCCGATTTTCTTTTGGTAATAACCGTTTGTCCTTGATTATCTTTTTTATAACCAACTAATGCACCGTTTCTTTTTATAGGAATTGGAGCTCCTTTTTCTGTTCCAACACCAATGGTATATACTTTTACGCCATCATTTGAAATATTTTGAGCAAGTTGTTTTGTTTCTTCTTGATGGTCTTCTCCATCAGAAATAATAATTAAAAAACGATTGGTTTGTTCATCATTATTATAATAGGTTTTAGCTAAATTTAAGGCTTCATTTATTGCTGTTCCTTGGCTTGAAACCATATCAGGATTGGCATTTTGTAAAAACATTTTAGCTGATGCATGGTCTGTAGTAATTGGCAATAACGGATACGCATTTCCTGCATAAATAATAATACCAACTCTGTCGCTACCTAATTTATCAATAATTTTTGAAATGATTTGTTTTGATTTTTCTAACCTGTTTGGAGCAATATCTTCTGCTAACATACTTTTAGAAACATCCAAAGCAAAAACCACATCAACACCTTCTCTTTTTACGGTTTTCAGTTTTGTTCCCATTTTAGGATTTACTAACGAAACAATTAAAAAAGAGATTCCTATTAAGAAGAAAATCAATTTTAAAACCGATTTAAAAGTAGATGAATTAGGTGCGATTTTAGCTAACATTTTAGCGTTAGTAAATTTTTTTTGAGTGCGTTTTTTCCACCATAAAACAAATAAGAAAACAATAATTAATATCGGAATAATTGCAAATAGCCAAAAATATATCGGTTCTTCTAATCTGTATAACATGTTTATATAAAACTTTTAAATAGTGTGTTTTTTAATAAAAATTCTAATAATAAAAAGATACCTGCAATACATACGAATATTCTGTAATTTTCGGTATAATTATAATATTTAAATTCTTCTATTTTTGTTTTTTCAAGCTTATTTATTTCGCTATAAATGGCTTTTAATTTAGAGTTGTCGGTTGCTCTAAAGTATTTACCATCTGTTTCTTTTGCTATGTTTTTTAATAGCTTTTCGTCTATTTCTACTTGTTGATTTCTAAAAGAAATTTTTCCTGTTCTAGGGTCTTTTGCCCAAGGAAAAGGAGCCATTCCATTTGTACCAATACCAATTGTATATACTTTAATTCCGTTTCCTTTTGCTAGTTCGGTTGCGGTATTTGGGTCTACAAAACCAGCATTATTTACGCCATCGGTTAAAAGGATAATCACTTTACTTTTAGCCTTACTTTCTTTTAATCGATTTACGGCAGAACCTAGGCCCATTCCAATAGCTGTTCCGCCATCTAATTGACCCCATTTTATTTCTGAAATTGTTCTTTTTACAATTGATTTATCGCTAGTAATAGGTGTTTGAGTAAAACTTTCACCTGCATAAACTACAATTCCGATTCTGTCATTTGGTCTTTGATTAACAAAATCAACAGCGACTTTTTTCAGCGCTTCTAATCGATTTGGTTTTAAATCTTTTGCCAACATACTTGCAGATACATCAATTGCCATAACAATATCAATTCCTTTATTCGATTTGGTTTTTTTACTAACAGCTACATTTCTAGGTCTTGCTAAACCAACTATTAAACAAGCTAATGCAAGTAATCTGAAAATATATAATAATGGTTTTAGTTTTGGTAAAATTCCGCCATTTATTTTAAATCCTTTTACACTTGAAATGGTTAATTGTGCGCTGTCTTTTTTTCTAGAATAAAAATTCCAAAAAGCCAATAAAGGTATCAATATTAGCAACCATAAAAATTCAGGATTATGAAACTCAAAGTTATTCCACTTCATCTTCTATTGCTTCTTTTTTAGGTTTTAAATTATCGATAATGCTTTTAGCATCTTTACGATCTTGTTCAATTTCATAATCCATCGGTTTCGATTTTGCAAACTTTACCAAATCAGATTCTTGTAATAATTTTTTTAATTTATCGATAGTTTCTTTATCTGTTTCAATCGATTTTATATTGTTAAAATCATTTAAAACATCCATTAATTCATCGGTTGTAATTTCTAAAGCGGGTAATTTTAATTCTCTTTCAATATAACCTCTAACAATATTTGTTAGTTCACTATAATATTTTTTTGTTTGATTATTTTGCCACAATAATTTTTTATCTAAAGCTTGTAATTTTTCAATAGCTTCTTCATACGGAGGCAATAATGGAACAATAATTTCTTCTTTAATTTCTTTTTTCTTTCTGATAATAAAATAATAGAGTAGTGCTCCGATTAAAATAAGTAGTGCTATTACCCACCAAAAATACTGTTCAAAATCATTATATTGATATCCTTCAGTTTTGATTCCTTTGATAGGGAATTTTTGAGCTTTTGTAGTATCAATAGCAATTGTAGCTACGTTAACAAGTAAACTATCGGTTAAATAAGCTTGATTTTTAATAAAAATTTGTTGTTGCGGAATGTAAAAAGCTCCACTATCAAAACCAGTTAAAATATATTTTTGAATTATTTTATTATTGATTTTTTCAATTTTTAAAGAATCAACAACTTCTAATCCTTTTAAGTTTTCTAATTTAGGAATGATGACATTTTCCGTTTCATTCACCGAAATTTTATATTGAAATTGTTCACCAATACGAATATTAGTAGTATCAATTTCAACCTGTATTTTGTCTGATTGTGAAAAACCAACGCAATATATCAGTAAGAATATGTAAAGTAATGTATTTCTCATTTTTTATGCTGTCAATTTAAAATAGGCAATGCTTATTTTCGTTTAAAATAGCCTAATAATTTTTTTACATAGCTTTCATCTACTCGACTATTAATCGTTCCTGAGCCACTTTTCTTAAAAGATGTTTCAAAATAATCGGCTAAACGTAAAGCATTTTCTTTGTATTGATTTCTAACAGATTTAGAACTTGTATTTACTAAATGAATATTTCCTGTTTCAGCATCTTGCATTGGAACCATTCCTAAATTAGGAATTTCTTCATCATGTTTATCATAAATTCTGATACCAGTTATATCGTGTTTTTTACCAACAAGTTTTAAAGTACGTTCATAATCATCATCCATAAAATCAGAAAGCACAAAAACAATGGCTTTCTTTTTGGTGATGCTTGATAAAAACTTTAAAGCCTCATTAATATTTGTTTGTTTGCTTTCTGGTTTAAATTCGATTAATTCTCGAATAATTCGCAATACATGACTTTTTCCTTTTTTAGGAGGAATATAAAGTTCCATTTTGTCAGAAAATAAAATCAAACCTACGTTATCGTTATTTTTGGTAGCAGAAAATGCTAGTGTTGCAGCAATTTCGGTAACGGTATCTTTTTTAAATTGCTCAGAAGTACCAAAAGATTCAGAACCAGAAACATCAACAAGTAACATCATAGTTAGCTCACGTTCTTCTTCAAAAACTTTAATATGAGCTTCGTTATAACGTGCGGTAACATTCCAATCAATAGCTCTAATATCATCACCATATTGATATTGGCGTACTTCAGAAAAAGTCATACCACGCCCTTTAAAAGTTGAGTGGTATTCTCCTCCAAAAATATGATTAGACAACCTACGTGTCTTAATTTCTATTTTACGAACTTTTTTTAGTAATTCTTTAGTGTCCATACTTTATAATTAAGGCACTTGTACTTCATTAATTATAGCATCAATAATATCAAGCGAAGTAATATTTTCTGCTTCTGCTTCATAAGTAATTCCAACTCTATGACGTAATACATCGTGTACAATTGCACGAACATCTTCAGGAATTACATAACCTCTTCGTTTAATAAAAGCGTAACATTTAGCTGCTTTAGCTAAGTTGATACTTCCACGAGGTGAAGCTCCAAAACTAATTAATGGTTTTAATTTTTCTAAATTATATCTTTCAGGATAACGAGTTGCAAAAATAATATCAAGAATATATCTTTCAATTTTCTCGTCCATATATACTTCATTTGTAATTTTACGAGCTCTTAAAATATCTTCTACAGAAATTACAGGATTTACTTTTCCAAAACTTCCGTTTAAATTTTGACGCATAATTAATTGTTCGTCTTCAATTTTTGGATAATCAATAACTGTTTTTAACATAAAACGGTCAATTTGAGCTTCAGGAAGTGTATATGTTCCTTCTTGTTCTACGGGGTTTTGTGTTGCCATTACTAAAAATGGTTCTTGTAACTTAAAAGTTTCATCACCAATAGTAATTTGACGCTCTTGCATTGCTTCTAATAATGCAGATTGTACCTTAGCGGGCGCACGGTTAATTTCATCAGCTAATACAAAGTTGGCAAAAATGGGTCCTTTTTTAATGGTAAACTCATTTTGTTTTACGTTGTAAATCATTGTTCCTACAATATCGGCAGGTAATAAATCGGGTGTAAATTGAATACGACTAAAACTGCCTTGTACAGCTTTAGATAAAGTATTAATGGCAAGCGTTTTTGCTAAACCAGGTACTCCTTCTAATAAAATATGTCCGTTACCAAGAAGTCCTATAAGTAATCGTTCAATCATATGTTTTTGCCCAACAATGACTTTATTCATTTCATTTGTTAATACATCAACAAAGGCACTTTCTCTTTCGACCTTTTCATTAATAGCTCTTACATCTACATCCATAGTAATTGAAATATATTATAGTTTTATGTGAAACAAAGCTACAATAATAAGAAAATAACTGATGTTAAAGTATGGTTAAAGATAAAAAACAAGTTATTGTTGTCATATTGTTACTTTTTAGTGTTTAAAATTATTGTTTTTATAGGTTTTTTTTATGAAATAGGTTATTATTGTGAAGAAATTAACTTTTTTAAGAATAATAAAATTATGTTAAACTACCATTTAAGGAAGCGTAAAATACAAATTATCAGTTGTTTTTTATTGATGATATTAACCACAATTACATCAATATTTGGGCAGACAATAAAAGGAAAAGTCGTAGATGAAAGCGGACTTGGGATTCCTTTTGTTAGTGTTTTAAAACAACATACTGTAAAAGGAGTAAGCACCAATGAACAAGGAGATTTTTCATTAGATGTTGAAAAAATGCCTGTTACGTTGGTTTTTTCATCGGTAGGATTTACCACTTTAAGCAAAACAATCACTAAAAATAATTATATCACAATTATTTTAAAGGAAGGAAATGTTTTAAATGAAATTATTTTAACAGGAAACCGATCAAAACCACGAACAATTTTAGATTCCGCTGTACCAATCGATAATGTTAGCGTAGGCGAATTACAAGCAACAGGGCAAACAAATATTGATAAAATGTTAATGTATGCAATACCTTCATATAATGCAAGTAGTCAAACCGTTTCAGATGGAACAGCACATTTTGACCCAGCCGATTTAAGAGGTTTAGGACCTAGTAGAACCTTGGTTTTAGTAAACGGAAAACGTAAAAATCAAAGTGCCTTAGTGTATGTAAACGATACGCCTGGTAAAGGTGAAGTTGGTGTGGATATGAAAAGTATTCCAACCACAGCGATTGAACGAGTAGAGGTATTACGTGACGGTGCATCGGCACAATACGGGTCGGATGCTGTTGCAGGAGTTATCAATATTATTTTAAAGAAAAATATCAAATTTACACAAGTCGATATTACTTCAGGAATTACTAGCCAAGGCGATGGAGCAAATGTTTCGGCATCAGCGAATCATACGCTTACCTTTGGCGAAGGAGGTTTTTTAAATGCGTCGCTTGATTTGAGTTATCAAGATAAAACAAACAGAGCAGGTGAACCAGGAAAAGACGCTTTATTTGACGTAGATAATCAATGGACAAAAGAAAATCCTGCTTTAGGAATGACTATCGGACAGGCAGAAATGAAAAAAGGGGCAATTTTTTTAAATGCTGAATATCCTTTAGATGAAAATACCAAATTATATGCTTTTGGAGGTTTTAACGCCAGAAAAGGAACAAGTTTTGCCTTGTATCGTCCGCCCTATTGGATTACCAATGATTTTGGTTTATTAACGCCAAAAGGAAAAACATACAGCGGTTTTCAGCCTACTTTTGAAACAGGAATTCAAGATGTTTTAGTTACCGTAGGAAGTAAATTTATGTTAGGCGAATTCAATGCCGATGCAAGTGCGAGTTACGGTAAAAATTCGGTAGATTACACCATCGGAAATACCATTAATGTTGATTTAGGAGCAAAAAGCCCTACTTCTTTTGATGCAGGAGCCTATGCTTTTAGCAATATTATTGGAAACTTTGATGTAAGTCGTTCTTTTGGAGCTGTAAGTATTGGTTTCGGACTTGAAGGTCGTCAAGAACAATTCGAGGTTATTAAAGGAGAAGAAGTTTCTTATTATAAAAGTGGTGCACAATCTTTTCCAGGATTACAACCAAGTAATGCTTTAAGTAAAACAAGAACAAATATTGGTGGTTACTCCACTTTAGATTGGGATATTTCAGATAATTTTTTAATTGGTGGTGCGGTTCGTTATGAAAATTATTCAGATTTTGGAGGCAATACTTCTTGGAAAATTAATTCAAGATATAAACTAGGAACTGCAACAGTTTTACGAGCGTCTTACGGAACAGGATTTAGAGCACCATCGTTACATCAGGTATATTTAAGCAATGTACAAACCTTAATTTCTGATGGGAAAATTTCTAATCAAGGAACATTTAACAATGTAAGTTCGGTAATTAAAGGATTAGGCGTTGCCTCTTTATTTGCAGAAACCTCTAAAAGTATTTCGGCAGGTTTAACGGTAAAAGCATCGAACGATTTTACAATTTCGTTAGATTATTACAATGTTAAAGTAGCCGATAGAGTTGTTTTTTCAGGAGAAATTGGCGGGAAAGATGACAACGGAACGCCAAATGAAGCCGTACAAAAAGTATTAGACGAAAATAAGGTAACGAGTATCAAATTTTTTATCAATGCGGCATCTACGAAAACTTCAGGTTTTGATTATACGATGCGTTATAAAAATATTGATTTTGCTTCAGGAAAATTAGCCTTAAATTTAGCTTTAAACGTGAATAAAACCAAATTAGAAGGCGAGGTAAAAACGCCTACTAAATTATCAAATTATAAAAACGCTATTTTTAATAGAAAAGAGCAGTCAAGAATTATTAGTGCCCGACCAAATACCAAAGTTTCTTTTGGTACAAATTATAAACGCGATAAATTTAATGCCACTATAAACAACACTTATTTTGGTGAAGTAACTTGGCAACATGCTTCGGATGCTCAAAAAGACCAAACCTTTGGTGGTAAAATTTTAACTGATGTATCTTTCGGATATGAGCTTTCAGAGGCAATTTCATTTACAGCACAAGTAAATAATTTATTCAATGTGTACCCAGATACTATTGATACAAAAGGCGATGTTGTAACAAATTTAGGCGGTCGTTTTAAATATCCTTGGGAAGTAAATCAGTTTGGCTTTAGCGGAACAATTTTTAAAGCAGGCGTAACTTTTAAGTTTTAAAACGTATTTAAATTAAGATTTTATATATATGTAAAAAGCACCTTTTTTAAAGGTGCTTTTTTTATAATTTATGATATTTTTATGTATATTCTTTTAATGATAATGTATCGTTTTCAAAAACAGCATAAGTAAAATATTTCACCCAATCGCCGGTATTTATATAGGTGCTTTTTTCTTCGGATGATTTTTTAGATACATCAATTTCTAACGGAAGATGACGATGTCCAAAAACAAAATAATCGTAGTGTTTTGTTTCAAGTTTACGCTTGCAATATTGCACTAGCCATTCTTTGTCGTTGCCTAAAAATTTAGCATCATCATCGCCAGAAATCATTTTGTTTTTAACCGACATATATTGCCCAATTCGAACGCCAATATCAGGATGTAACCATTTAAACATAAATTTAAACATTGGAAAAGTAAATACTTTTTTCATTCGTTTATAGCCTTTGTCGTGAGGTCCTAAACCATCGCCATGCCCAATAAAAACTGTTTTTTGGTTGATGTTAAAAACTTGTGGTTTATGATATACAGGAATATTTAATTCTTTTTCAAAATAATCGACCATCCATAAATCATGGTTTCCTACAAAAAAATAAATAGGAATTCCGCTGTCTTTAATTTCGGCAAGTTTTCCTAAAATACGTACAAATCCTTTAGGAACAACGGTTTTATATTCAAACCAAAAATCAAATAAATCGCCTAATAAAAAAATAGCTTCGGCATCTTGTTTTACTTCGTTTAACCAACCTAGAAATTTTTGTTCTCTAGGAAAACTTTTTTCAGGAGTTGGCGCACCCAAATGCTGATCGGAAGCAAAATAGATTTTTTTATTTAGAGTAGTGTTTATAGAAATCAAAATCGTAATTTTTGGTAAAAATAACTAATTTGAGGTACTTTTGTTAAAAACGATTCTAATACCATGGAAATAAATCCTTTTGACGATACTTATTTTATGAAACAAGCTTTGCAAGAAGCTCAAATAGCTTTCGATAAAGGCGAAGTTCCTGTAGGTGCTATTGTTGTTTTTAAAGATAAAATAATTGCCCGCGCACATAATTTAACCGAAATGCTAACCGATGTAACAGCGCATGCAGAAATGCAAGCTTTTACATCTGCATCTGATTTTTTAGGCGGAAAATATTTAAAAGATTGCACTTTATATGTAACGCTTGAACCTTGTCAGATGTGTGCGGGTGCAAGTTATTGGGCACAAATCGGGAAAATTGTGTACGGAGCTAGTGAGCCGAAATTAGGGTTTTCTGTGTTACAAACCAAGTTGCATCCTAAAACAAAAATTGTAGCGGGTATTTTAGAAGAGGAGTGTGGTTTTTTATTGAAGAAATTTTTTGTAGAAAAACGAAATTTGAATTGATTATTTCGTAGAGACATGATTTATCGGGTCTGTATCACGGGTTTTATTTAAGATTCGCATCTTTATTTGCCGTATTTCTCCTGTTGATGGGATGCTGAAATAAATTCAGCATGACGTTTATTTGCTTTGAAGCAACTATTTCCTAGCCCCGATTGAAGCATTTGTTTGAGCTCTTTTTTTGATTTTTCTTCAAAAAAAAGCGAGTGCGGAAAGCGGGAAATAGCTTCAAATATTAAAATAAACTTTGCTGTTTACAATCACTTTCATGTTCTAGAAGCCATTTTTTACGCCATAAACCGCCAGCATATCCTGTTAACGAACCGTCTGAACCGATAACTCGATGACAAGGAATTATAATCGAAATGGGGTTTTTACCATTTGCCGATGCAACGGCTCGTATGGCTTTCGGGTTTGCTAATTGTTTTGATTGCTGTAAATAAGTTGTGCTTTTTCCGAATGGAATATTTAATAATTCTGCCCAAACTTTTTGTTGAAAATCTGTTCCTTGCGGATTTAATTTTAAATCGAAAGTTGTTCGTATTCCTGCAAAATATTCGGATAATTGCACCACACAATTGTGCAAACAGTCAGTCGTTTTTGTGGGGGTTTCTGTAATTTTATCTACCCAAAAAATAGCCTGAATTCCGTTTGTATTTCCCATAATTTTTGCAATTCCTATGGGAGTTTTGTAATAGGTGGTTTGTAAATTAGACACTAAAAATATTTTTAGAATTTTGTGTGGTAATTGCTGAAATTTCATCAAAAGTTAGCCCGTAAATATCAACTAATTTATCAACAACGTTGGTTAAATAAGCGCTTTCGTTGCGTTTTCCTCGGTAAGGTGTTGGTGCTAAATAAGGCGAATCGGTTTCTAAAACAATATCTTTTATATCGATTTCATTTAAAAACTTATCGATTTTACCCTTTTTAAAAGTGGCAACTCCGCCAATTCCTAATTTCATATTATATGAAATTGCTAGTTTTGCCTGCTCTAAAGTTCCTGTGAAACAATGAAAAATCCCGAATAAATCAGCACCTTTTTCGGCTTCTAATACTTCAAAAACTTCATCAAAAGCATCTCGGCAATGAATTACAATGGGTAACTTTTTTTCTTTTGCCCACTGAATTTGTGTTCTA
Source organism: Tenacibaculum dicentrarchi (assembly GCF_964036635.1). Classification (NCBI taxonomy): domain Bacteria; kingdom Pseudomonadati; phylum Bacteroidota; class Flavobacteriia; order Flavobacteriales; family Flavobacteriaceae; genus Tenacibaculum; species Tenacibaculum dicentrarchi. The sequence continues at coordinate 2,700,000 of NZ_OZ038524.1, read as the reverse complement.
AAAGCTTCTTGTTGTTGGGTTACAAAGGTTTTATCCCAATATAAATCAATCCCGATTTCACCGATGGCATAAAAAGGACGTTTGTTAATCCATTTTTTTACGTGTGCAAGTTCTTCTTTATAGTTTTCTTTGACATAGGTTGGATGTAAACCCATCATTAAAAAAACATCGTTCGGAAAATTTTTTTCTAAATCGAACATTCTTTCTGTGGATGAACTGTCGATGGCAGGAATAAAAAAACGAGAAACGCCCGCATCTTTTGCACGCTGTATCATGTCGGTTCTGTCTTGGTCAAATTCTTCGGAATATAAATGGGTGTGTGTATCGGTAATCATTTATGTATATTTACAATTAGCAAAACCACAAAAGTACGAGAAATGGCAAGTTTGAAGAAAATATTAAAGAAAAAGAAGTATTCTAAAATAAAACTCCGCAAAAAGGAAACACATCACTTAGAATTAACTGCAAAAATAAACGGCATAAAAGGAACATTTATTTTAGATACAGGTGCTTCAAACTCATGTGTTGGTTTAGATTTGGTGAATCGTTTTAAATTGGTATCGCAAGAAAGCGAAGTAAAAGCAGCAGGGGCAGGGGCTATTGATATGGAAACTCGAGTGTCAGAAAATAATGTATTGAAAATAGGGAATTGGAAAACCACAAAATCTAGCTTGGTTTTGTTTGATTTGGTACACGTAAATACGGCGTTAACTCAGCACGATGCTACAGAGGTTGATGGTATTATCGGCGCTGATATTTTAGAGAGTGGCAAGGCTTTGATTGATTATGATAAAGGTATTTTGTATTTAAAGAAAATCAATGAAAAGAAGCTTAAAAAGCTAGCTGAAAAAGCGGCGAAAAAACAAGGTAAAATAGCCCGAAAAATAGCCCGTAAAAATGAAGGTAATTTATCAAAAGTGCCTTTTTAAATAAACTAAAAAATCTCACAACGTTATGTTGTGAGATTTTCTATAAAATATTTTATCCGAAGATATAAAAAGATATAAATATTAACTTAATACTTCTTTAATTCTTCTAACTGCTTCACGTAATTGTAATTCCGAAGCCGCATACGACATACGAATACAAGCAGGTGCACCAAAAGCTTCACCAGTTACGGTTGCTACATTTGCTTCTTCTAATAATAACATAGAAAAATCACTTGCATTTTTAATTTCATGTCCTTTAATTGTTTTTCCGAAGAAAGAAGATACGTCAGGAAAAACATAAAATGCTCCTTCAGGAATATTTAATTTAAATCCTTCAATTTCTGCAAATAAACTTAAAACTAAATCTCTACGAGTTTTAAATTCATCTACCATATATTTAATTTTAGTTGGTTCAGCTAAAACAGCGGTAATTGCCGCTCGTTGTGCAATACAGTTTGTTCCTGAAGTAATTTGTCCTTGCATTTTAGTACACGCTTTAGCAATCCATTGTGGCGCACCGATAAAACCAATTCTCCAACCTGTCATAGCAAAAGCTTTTGCTAATCCGTTTACGGTAATGGTACGGTCGTACATATTTTCGATAGCTGCAAAACTAAAATGTTTTGTTCCATAGTTAATATGTTCGTAAATTTCGTCCGATAAAATATAAATATTTGGGTGATTTTCTAATACTTTCGCCAATGCTCTATATTCTGCCTCGGTATAAATACTTCCACTTGGGTTATTTGGCGAGTTAAAGAAAATCATTTTTGTTTTAGGCGTAATTGCTGCTTCTAATTGTGCTGGAGTAATTTTAAAATCAGTATCAATAGAAGAAGGAATTTCAACAAATTTAGCTTCACATAAAGTAGCAATTGCTGAGTAACTTACCCAATAAGGCGCTGGTAATAAAACCTCATCGCCTGGGTTTAATAACACCTGTGCAATATTTGCAATCGATTGTTTTGCTCCTGTTGAAACGACAATCTGGTTTGGCGCATAACTTAAATTATTATCACGCTTAAATTTTGTACAAATAGCTTCTTTTAACTCTACATAACCATCAACAGGTGTGTATGAATTATAATCTTGATTAATTGCTTCGATGGCGGCATCTTTAATAAAATCGGGCGTATTAAAGTCAGGCTCTCCTAAGCTTAAACTGATAATATCTTTACCTGCGGCTTTTAATTCTCTTGCTTTAGCAGCCATCGCCAAAGTTTGAGATATTGGTAAACTGTTAATTCTGTTTGATAATGCGTTTGACATTGATTATATTATTAAGGTGCATTTTGTTAAAATGCGTGTTGTTAAAATGCGTATTATTTTAAGCTGCATGAGGTTTTTCACCCAAACTTCCTAATTGTTTAAAGTGCTCAATAAAAGCTCTTGTCATTGTTTTGTATTCGTTGTATGGCAAGTCAAATTCTTGGGCAGTTTCCTTGACTATTTTTGCTATTTTATTATAATGAACATGCGAAATATGCGGAAAAATATGGTGTTCTACCTGATGATTTAATCCACCAGTATAAAAATTAACCAACCAGTTTGTAGGTGCAAAATTAGAGGTGGTATATAATTGATGAACTGCCCAGGTGTGTTCTAAATTTCCATCTTTATCGGGTAATGGCATTTCTGTTTTTGGAACTACGTGTGCCAATTGAAAAACAACGCTTAAAATCATCCCTGCAGTATAGTGCATTACAAAAAAACCTAGTAAAACTTTCCACCAAACAATGTTTAAAACCAATAATGGCAATGCAATCCATAATGAATAATAAACAATTTTAGAAATTACTAATTTTGTCCATTCTACCTTCGGATTAGGAAATTTACCATACGATAACTTACGTTTTAAATAACTACTCATTTGTTTTATATCGGTAGTAATAGCCCAGTTAATAGTTAATAACCCGTATAAAAATATTGAATAAAATTTTTGAAATTGATGCACAGGTAACCATTTTGAATGCTTCGAAAAACGGATAATTCTACCAGCGTCAATATCTTCATCATGTCCTTTAATATTGGTAAAAGTATGGTGTAATACATTGTGTTGTACTTTCCAGTTATATACGTTTCCTGCTAAAATATAAATACTGCTTCCCATTAATTTATTCAGCCAATTTTTGCTTGAAAAAGAATCGTGGTTTGCATCGTGCATTACGTTCATACCAACACCTGCCATACCAATTCCTGTAATAACGGTAAGTAAAAGCATTGTTGACTCAGGCATTGTTACTGTTAATATTAATACAAAAGGAATTAAAAAAGTAGCAAACATAATAATTGCTTTGCTATACAATTTCCAGTTCCCCGTACGCTTGATATTATTTTCTTTAAAGTAGGTATTTACCTTTTTATTTAGCGTTCGAAAGAACTTTACATTGTTTGTTCGTGAGAAGTTTATAGTCTTCATTGTGTTGTGTATTATATATAGCAAAAATAAACGTTTTTAGCCTATATTATTGATTACAAACCACTTTTTAACAAGAAAGATATCTTTTGTTAGATAAATGTGTATTCCCGATTAGTTTTTTACTTTTGCACTGAAAAATATACTCAATTTCAATATCGATAGCAATGGAACTTATAAAAAAATATTTTACCGATTTAACAGAAACACAGTTAGAACAGTTTTCTAAATTACAAGCTTTGTATGAAGATTGGAACTTAAAAATTAACGTTGTTTCTCGTAAAGATATTGATGAATTATACTTGCGTCATGTTTTACATTCATTAGGTATAGCTAAAGTTATGCAATTTAAACCAGGTTCTAAGGTTATGGATGTTGGTACAGGAGGTGGTTTTCCAGGGATTCCATTAGCTATTTTATTTCCTGAAACTCAGTTTCATTTAGTTGATTCTATTGGAAAAAAAATTAAAGTAGTGAACGAAGTTGTAGAAGGTTTAGGTTTACAAAACGTAAAAACTACCAACGGACGTGTAGAAGAAGTAAAAGATACTTACGATTTTATTGTAAGTAGAGCAGTGGCACAAATGGAAACTTTTGTTGGTTGGACAAAAGGAAAAATTGCTAAAAAACAAAATCACGATTTAAAAAACGGAATCTTATATTTAAAAGGTGGTGATTTATCGGAAGAATTAGAAAAATACACCTCAGCAACGATTTATGATTTACCAGATTTCTTTGAAGAAGATTTCTACGAAACTAAAAAAGTAGTGCATTTAGGGATGAAATTTAAGTCGTAATTTTATATAATTAGCTGTTTTCCTATAATTCAGTATCTATTTAAAAACGTTGTCAATTCGAGTGATTTTAATGACTAAAAGGAATTAAAATTGTATCGAGAATTTATATTTTATTTTTCTTGATTTTGAAGATAAAAAAGTTCTCGATACAATTTTTTGAAGAAAAAAATTACTCGAACTGACCGTTTTTTACAATTATTAAAGACTTAACAACATCCCGAATTAGGTGCACAACTTGTTTGTTGTTTAATTTCTGTTATTTTTACTTTTGGTTTTTCAGGAATTCCACATTTATCTTTTGCTAAGCAATCGGTTAATGTGGTTGTTAATAAAAAGTTAGTTCCATCAAAATCCAATCCATATTTTCCAATAGTACTTCCTTGATATTCTACTTCAATATCTAAATCAGTAATATTTAATAGCTTTTCAGAAAGTTCAATAATATTGATTAATTTTTCAGGATGTAATCTGTGGTCATAATCATCAGCTTTCCATAATTGAAAGTTTACAACTTCTTCATTTCTTACTGTTCCGCCACAATCAATAAAGTTTTTGGTGATTTTTCCAACTTCTGTTACGTGAAAATGATTTGGTACAAGTTCTCCATTTGGTAATTGAAAAGCAATTGTTTTTAATGATGATAAATGATTTTTAATTTCTGATAATTTCATGATTTTTAAGTTTTAATCGTATTATTACGATGCATTATTATAATTTTTTTTTAACAGCAATTATTTTGATTTTCATCTAAGTTTAAAAAACTGTTTAATAAATTTTTAATTTGCGTCCAATTTTCTTTGTCGATACAATAACAAACACTTGTTCCTGATATATTTCCTTTGATAAGTTTGGCATTTTTTAATTCTTTTAAATGCTGAGAAATAGTAGGTTGTGCCAATCCTATTTCATTTACTAAATCACCACAAACACAGGAATTAATTTTAAAAAGATGTTGTAAAATAGCAATACGAGCAGGATGTCCAAGTACTTTTGCAATGTTAGCAAGGTTGTTTTGTTCGGATGTAAATATTTCTGATTTTGTAAGTCCCATTTTTTACATTTAATAAGTATATTGCAATATTACGATTAATATTTGATTAAAAAAGAATTAAGGCTATTTCTTTTAAAAAAATATCTATTCTAAAATAGAATTTACACCCGCTTGTGCTACTTGAAAATCATTTTCCACCGTGCTACCACTAACACCAATAGCGCCAATAATAATTCCGTCTTTATTTTTTATAGGAACGCCACCAGCAAAAGTAATCAATCCATTATTAGAATGTTCAATATTATATAAAGGAGCTCCAGGTTGCGATAATTCGCCAAGAATACTAGTATCTTTTCCAAATAAAGCGGCTGTTTTAGCTTTTTTCATAGCAATATCAATAGGACCAATAAAAGCACCATCCATACGTTCAAAAGCTACTAAACTAGCTCCAGCATCTACAACTGAAATACTCATTTTTGTATTTAAAGCTACTGCTTTTAAAGTTGCAGTATCGATTACTTTTTTTGCTTCGGATAAGGTTATATTCATAATAATTGTGTTTTAAAATTGATAGATAAAATTAATAATTTTTTAAACAAAATAAACAAGTTTGTAAAAATGCCTAGCCCCGATTGAAGCAATTGTTTGAGCTCTTTTTTTGATTTTTCTTCAAAAAAAAGCGAGTGCGGAAAGCGGGAAATTGCTTCAAAAAATATTTATTAATTTTTGATAAAAAAAGAAAACCTCTTCAAATAAGTTGAAGAGGTTTTAATTTTATAAAAATATTGATTTAATACCAACGTTTTTTCTTCTTTTTAGAAGCTTCAGATTTTCGTCCTTTTTTGTTTTTACTAATGGTATTTGGTTGTTTTTTATGCTTAGGTTTTACTAATAAAAAAGGGTGATCTTCAATAACTTTAATTGGTCTTTTTAATAATTCTTGAATACCTTTTATGTAGCTAGTTTCATCGGCGCCACATAATGAAAATGCAATTCCCGATTTTCCTGCTCTACCAGTTCTACCAATTCTGTGAACGTAAGTTTCAGGAACATTAGGAATATCAACATTAATTACGGCATCAATTTTATGAATATCAATACCACGAGCGGCAACATCGGTAGCAATTAAAATATTTGCTTTATTGCTTTTGAAGTCTTCAATTGCTTTATTACGTAAAATTTGAGTTTTATCTCCGTGAACACTTGTTACTTTGTATCCGTTTTTAATAAGAGTTTGCTCTAATTTATCAACTCCGTATTTTGTACGTCTAAAAATAATAATACGCCCTTGTATTGTGTTGCGTAATAAATGTAAACATAAATCTACTTTATGTTTTTTAGGTGTATAATATAATAATTGCCCTATTTTATTAACAGTATTGTTAGTCGGGGTAACATTTATTGTTTCAGGATTATAAAGCATTTCTTTAGCCAGTTCACTCACTTTTTCGGGCATTGTAGCCGAAAATAATAAGGTTTGCTTTTTACGAGGACAAAGTTCTTCAATTCTTTTTACATCATTGATAAATCCCATGTCTAGCATTAAATCAGCTTCATCTAAAACAAACGTTTTTAAGAGTCTTAAATCTACACTACCTTGTTCGTGTAAATCGATTAAACGCCCAGGTGTTGCTACTAAAACATCAATTCCTTTGGCTAAAACTTCTTTTTGTGCTTTGGTTGATATTCCACCATATACAACTCCTGTAATAATATTTGTATGTTTAGCGTAAGTATTAAAGCTTTGTTCAATTTGTATTGCTAGCTCTCTAGTAGGACTAACAATTAAGGCTTTAATTTTCTTTTGAGTTTTTTCAGAATCTTGTTTTTCTAGTAAATTATTGATAATTGGTAAAGCAAAAGCGGCTGTTTTACCCGACCCTGTTTGCGACCCAACAATTACATCTTTTTTATTTAGTACTAACGGAATTACTTTTTGTTGTACTAACGTAGCTGTGTGATATTTTTCTTTACTAAGAGCTTTTAAAATATCGGTATTAAGATGTAAATCTGTAAACTTCATTGATTATTTTTTTTGCAAAGATAACTTAAATGTAATGATATCGGATTGTTTCGATTTTAGATTATAATCTCTTTTATTTTAAAAAATAGATTGTTCTGATAAAGTAGTAAAATGCTCTAAAAACTTCATTCCTTTGTAAGAATTTCCTTTTTCATTCAATTTAGGACTCCAAACAACAATACTATATTCATTTGGAAGTATAGCAACAATACCACCACCAACACCACTTTTTCCTGCTAAACCTACTTTAAAAGCAAACTGCCCAGACTCATCATAAAATCCGCAAGTTTGCATTAAAGCATTGATTCTTTTTGATTGACTTTTGCTTAATATTTGTTTTCCATTATGTGGAGCTTTTCCGTTATTGGCTAAAAACAAAAATAAATCAGATAAATGCTCACAGCTTAATTCTAACGAACATAAGTCAAAATAAAAATCGAGAACTTTACTAGGTTCATTTTTAATATTTCCGAAGGATTTTATAAAATTACAAAGGGCTACATTTCTATAACCTACAGATTTTTCGGAAGCCGCAATTTTAGCAGAATAATTAATATCATTATTGCCAGAAAGACTTTTAATAAATGCTAATAAATCTTCTTTAGGATTTTTTAAATTACTAATAAGAACATCTGAAATAACAATTGCTCCTGCATTAATAAAAGGATTCCGAGGTATTCCGTTGTCATTTTCTAGTTGAAGAAGCGAGTTAAAAGGATTTCCTGAAGGTTCAACTCCAAGTCTGTTCCATAAATCTCCGTCAAGTATTTTGTAAGCTAAACAAAGTGATAAAACTTTAGCAATACTTTGAATAGAAAATTTTTCTTGATAATTACCTATTCCATATTTTATATTATTGGTTGTAGAAATATGAACACCAAATTTATTAGGATTTAAGTTTGCTAGTTCAGGTATATAAGAAGCTAATGCTCCTTTATTTTCAATAGTATCAACAGTTGAAAATATTTCTTGTATTATTTTTTGGTAGTTCATTTTATTAAAAAACATTTTTTTAAATGTAGAAAACAAAACTACTAGAAAATAATTTTAATTAAATAAAAAAAATATTTCTTGACAGTCATAAATATTTTGCATAAAAAAACCCCATCAAAATTTGATGAGGTTTTAAAATAATATTATTTGATTCTTATCCTAAGAAAGGATACTTGTAACTAGAAGGAGATACAAGAGTTTCCTTAATTAAACGAACAGAAGTCCAACGTAATAAGTTTTGAGCAGAACCTGCTTTATCATTTGTTCCAGAAGCTCTACCACCACCAAAAGGTTGTTGTCCTACAACAGCACCAGTTGGCTTATCGTTAATATAGAAGTTTCCAGCAGCGTTTTCTAAAGCTTTAGAAGCTTTTTCAACAATGTATCTATCAGTAGAAAAGATAGCACCAGTTAATGCGTATTCAGTAGATTCATCAACTAATTTTAATGAAGCTTCCCATTCAGCATCTTCGTATACAAAAACAGTCATAACAGGACCGAATAATTCAGTTGTCATAGTTGCATAAGTAGGCGATTTAGCAACGATTACAGTAGGCTCAATAAAGTATCCTACCGATTTATCGTGGTTTCCACCAATAATAACTTCAGCATCTGCATCAGCTTTAGCAGCATCAATAAAACTAGCTATTTTATCAAAAGAACCTTCATGAATAACAGCGTTAACAAAGTTGCTAGTATCTTCAGGAGAACCCATTTTAATTTCGCTAGTTTGCGCAATTAAATGACCTTTAACTTCTTCCCACATAGAAGCAGGAATGTAAGCACGTGAAGCCGCAGAACATTTTTGACCTTGGTACTCAAAAGAACCTCTAGTTATTGCAGTAGCAACTTGTAAAGGGTTTGATGAATTGTGAGCCCAGATAAAATCTTTTCCACCAGTTTCTCCAACAATTCTTGGGTATGTTTTGTAAGTATGGATGTTATTTCCAATTTGTTTCCATAAGTTTTTGAAAACATGAGTTGAACCTGTAAAGTGTAATCCAGAGAAATCAGGAGAAGCTAATACAGTATCAGAAATCATAACAGGATCACCATATACAACGTTAATTACACCGTCAGGTAAACCAGCTTCTTTAAATAAATCTACAATTACTTGTGCAGAATATGCTTGATGGTCAGATGGCTTCCAAACAACAACGTTACCCATTAAGGCAGCTGCTGCAGGTAAGTTAGCTGCAATAGACGTAAAGTTAAAAGGAGAAATTGCATATACAAAACCTTCTAATGGTCTGTATTCAACTCTGTTCCAAATTCCAGGTGCAGAAGATGGCTGATCTTTAAAGATATCAGTCATATACTGTACATTAAAACGGAAAAAGTCAATCATTTCACAAGCTGCATCAATTTCAGCTTGGTGAACGTTTTTAGATTGAGCAATCATAGTTGCAGCATTCATTCTTGCTCTATAAGGACCAGCTAATAATTCAGCAGCCTTTAAGAAAATAGAAGCACGCTCAGTCCAACAAGTACTAGACCATTCTTGTCTTGCAGCTAAAGCAGTACTAATAGCAGTATCTACGTGCGATTTATCTGCTGTATGATATTGCCCAACCACGTGTTTATGATCGTGTGGAGGTGTAATATTTTTAGTGTTTCCAGTTCTAACTTCTTCACCATTAATATGCATTGGCACATCAATATTGCTATTATACATCGCTTTGTAAGTAGCTAATAACTCTTCTCTTTCTGGAGAACCAGGAGCGTATCCTTTTACAGGTTCGTTTACTGCTTCTGGAACTTTAAAAAATCCTCTTGCCATTTTAGTATGTTGTTTGTATGTTAAAAAAAATCTTATTTAAAAATGAAAAATAGCATAAAAGCCTTTAATTAGCCGATATAAATTTTTCATAAAGTAAAAGAATCAAAAGATTACTTTACGGAACAAAGTTAACACTTATTTTAATAATTATTAAGTTGTTTTTGTGTCTGATTTATCAAAATAATATACCATATATGCAGGGCAATTAAAAATAGTGAATACAACAAGGTAATACCCTATGCTTATTTTATGTTAAAAGAAGATTGTTACTGTTTTTATTAAAAATTATTTGAAGCAATTTCCCGCTTTTCGCACTCGCTCTTTTTTTGAAGAAAAAATCAAAAAAAGGAGCTCAAACAAATGCTTCAATCGGGGCTAGGCATTTTTGCTTCTTTTTAAAATTGTTACATAAAAAATTGTATAAACGTTTAAAAATACTGTTTTAATAAATACTAAGGTTTTTGAATACTGTTTTTTATTATTTTCGCAATTAAAAAAAGTTATGTATAAAATACGATTGTTGTTTTTATCAATAATTTCGATGTTGTTATTTACAAGTTGTTTTGAGTTTGTAGAAGAAATATCTTTTCAAAAAGATGGCTCAGGAACAGCTACATTTACATTAAATTTAAGTAAAAGTAAAACCAAAATAGCCTCTATATTATTATTAGACAGTATAAACGGATATAAAGTTCCATCGAAAGTAACAATTCAAAAAAAAGTAGCTGTTATTGTAAAAAAAATGAAAACTATTCAAGGGATTCACCAAGTAAAAAATAGCTTAAATTTTGATGATTTTATTTTAAGTATTTCTTGTAATTTTGATACTGCAAAAGCACTTAACAGTGTTTTAGCAACTTTTAGTAATAAAAAGGACGCATTAGCACTACAAAAAAAACCTCATTTTAAGTACGATAAAATACGTAAAACCTTCATCCGAAGTCATCATTTTAATATCGGAAAAGAGTTTCAGAAAACAAAAATGCAGGATAGAAAAGTTTTTGAAACTGCTAGTTACACCAGTGTGTATCGTTTTGAAACGCCTGTAAAATCGTACTCAAATAAACTTGCTAAAATATCAAAAAGTAAAAAAGCAGTGTTTTTACGTGTAAATGCTCAAGAAATCATTAACAATAAACAAACGATAAAAAATAATATTAAACTACTAAAATAAACGCTAAACTAAACTTGAAAAAATTAAAAATAACCATGAAAAAACTAATTGCTACCCTACTATTTATAAACATATTTGTTGCTTTACAGGCTCAAAAATTAGAAAACAAAATTCCCAATACTTCCGATATTGTAGTCGTTGCCGATGCTGATAATTTATTCAAATTAATAAACATTTCAGAAATAGACAACAGTTTTTTAGGCGAAGAAATGTTAAAAGTTATTAATCGAAAAAGAGAAGATAAAATAAGCTCAGTGGGTGGCGCAGGAATTGCTATAAAATCAAACGCATATTACTTTTTTGAAAGAACTGATAGTATTTCATACCATACATTTTTAGTGAAAATCAACGATAAAGCTCGTTATCAAGCTATGTTGAAATCAAGAGATTTAAAGAAAATTAAAAAAGAACAAGGATACAGTTATATTCAAAAAAATAGCGAATTAATGCTTTGGAATAATGAGTTTCTTGTTTTTGTAAAAGGTGATAAACACCGTAGGTATTTTAAGCAACATACCGAGCGTTTTGAAAAACTAAAAGAAGAAGGACAATCGATGTATGCTGTAAAAAAATCCCTGTCAAAACAATGGATTTTACAAAAAGGATTTTCAATAGCAACTAATGGTTTATTAACTTCAATTGCGGTAAATCCAAGCTTTCAAAAGGCGAAAAAAAGAAATGCTGTTGCAACACTTTGGGTGCGTAATTATGGTGAATTAATAGCCGATGTAATTGGCTCTTTAGGAAGAGGTTTAAAAACATCAATAGCTTCATTAATGCCTCAAAACGGTGAAAATATAAACGGAGTAGAAACGGTAACAGCTAATCTGTTTTTTAATAAAAAAAATGCCAATTTATTATTAGAAATGACTGTTAGCGATGACATGAAAAAATCGTTCAAAAAGATTTATAATCAAAAAATGAACAGCACTCTAATTAATAGTTTTAATCATGATAATGCCTTGGCTTTTTGGAGTGTTTCTATAAATACCGAACAATTATTGCTAGAATATCCGGCAATGGTCGACAAAATGTATGGCGGAATGTTTCCGAAATTTAGTCAAGAAATTAGCCTTGTTGGCGATGTATTATCATTAATTATAGATGAAAAAGCAATGGCAAGCTTAGTTACTGGCGATGCTTTATTTGTATTAAATGGTTTTGAAAAAAAACAAGTATCTTATAAATCATATAAATATGATGACAATTATAAACGTAAAGAAATAACTAAAACAAAAGAAACATTAATGCCCGATTTTACTTTTATGATGGGCTCAAAAGAAGAAAAATTACTAACAAAATTATTCAAATTAGGGCAAAAGCACAAGCTAGTAAAAGGAGCAAAAAATGTTTTTGAATTGGATGTTAAAAAAGCAAAATTACCTATTAATTTATATGCGGTTATAAAAAATGAGGTGCTTTATATTACAAACTCAAAAGTAAGAGCGATAAAATTATCGGTAGGAAAAAGAAGTTTTAAAACAAGAAAACACCGCAAGTTAATTAAGAAAAATTCAAGTGTTTTATTTGCCGATGTAAATGCGTTACTTGCTCATTTACCAAAAAAATCATTTCGAAGTACTGAAAGAAAAATGATTGCTTTTTCGAATGATAATATTCAGGATGTTCGTTTTGTAGTTTCAAAAATGAAAGGAAACAAAATAGCGTCAAAAGTTGAATTAAATACTAACGGTAAACAAGAAAATACCTTAAAATTATTGTTTGATTTTATAAATAATATTGCAAAGTAACAAGATGTTTAAAAAAGTATTATTTGTTGTTTTTCTACTGATTAGCACGCTGTTTACCTTTGGGTATTTTAAGTATTATCCCAGAGAAAATACGGCTGTTAAAATACCTGTTTCTGCGGATGTAATTATTCGTGTAAATTTACGTGAAATAGCATATAACATGTTAAAGGATGTTGCAAAACATCCTTTAACATATTTAAAATCGTCTAAAAAAAATAAGCAAACTAAAGGGGGTTCTTTGTTTGAACAGCTTAAAATTCCTTCGGATGTTTTTTTTTACAGTAATAAGGATATTTTAAAAAATACTTGGGTAACTACTGTTATTGAAATCAAAAATAAAGCGGATTTATTATCATTTTTTAATCAAGATAAATTTGTTAAAAAGAGTATTGAAAATGCGGATTATTTTATCAATAAAAATACTGTTTATCTTATCAATAAAAATCAATTAAGAATTGTTTTTAATGTAGATGAAATTAATAAAGTTGAAACGAAACTAAAAACTATTTTAAATACAAAAGAGTATTTAAAAGATGAAAATAGGATTATTCAGAAATTAAAAAACAGCAAAAAACTTATTGCTTTATCAACTAAAAGTAATGATTTTTTAGCCCTTGGAATTGATGAAAATGAAATATCAGTAATTGGAGAATTATCTGAAAAAAATACGCCTTTTTTATCCTCAGAAAAAAACATAAATAATGGCTTATTAGCAACTCTTTCAGGGAAAGTAAAGAAAACTTTTTTATTTGATTATCTAAAAAAATCATCAAAAGATAGGTTTGAAAAATTCACAAATTTATCAGTCGATAGTCTTCAAAGGTATTGGAATGGTGAATTTAATGCCAATTTAAATGCTTTTATCCAGAGAAAAGACACCATTATAACTTATAAATATGATGATGATTTTAATAAAATTGCAAAAACAACGATTAAAAAAACAATAATTCCTGATTTAAATGTAAGTTTTGGAGGCGGTGCTTTTTTAAATTATTTATCATCAAAAAAAGCAATAAAAAATATTAATGGAAAAGAAATATTACTTGTAAACCCGTTGTTTAAAACTTATGTTTATCAGCAAGAAAAGAGCTTGTTTTTATCTTCAAAATATAAATCTAATACTATTTTAAATAATGAAAAGAACAAGACTTTTAATCAGCACGCTAAATTTTTACTTTCTTTAGAGGTAGAAAAATATTTAAAAACCCAAGATACTTCTTTAGAAAATTTCACGAAGTATTTAGCTGAAATAAAAACAATAAAGGCGGTCATTAGTACTAATAATAAGTTGTGTATTAAAGTTTGTTTTAAAATAAGTGCGCCAAATTTTTTGTATCAAACAATTAAGTAATGCCTGTTTATAAAATTAGTTTAAAGAAGGGCTTGCTGTTAATTGAAATGTAGGAATAGTAACGATAAATTCTTCAAGAGTTTGGGTATTAATCATTTTGTAGTTTCCTTTCATAGCACCTGTTGTTGATACTAAAAAACAGTTTGATCGGTATTTAAAAATATCGTTAGGCTTTAAAATAGGAGTTTCACCAACTACACCTTTACCTGATACATGTTCTGTGTTTTTAAGAGCGTCCATAATAATCCAAAAGCGTTCTAAAAGTTTTACGGTATTGGTAGAGTTATTTTCAATAGAAATATAATAACTAAAAGAAAAATATTCAGATCCACCGTAGTTAATAATACCATTAAAATTGGTTTCAATTGCTATTTTAATACCCTTGCTTATTTGTTGTAACATAGTTTTATTTTTTTGTTAATTTTTTATTACCAAGTTACTTATTTTGATTAAAGTAACCATTCCCAAGTCCGATAATACGGTCGTAAGTTTCGCCGAAAGGCTTATAATATACGATAACAGTATATTCGTTTTCAGTTTGATAAAATGAACCATCAATTTCATTTAAGTTAATTATATTATTGTTATTTAATGTCGCAAAACTATAGTTATAAAAGCCTTGTTTAAATATAATATTAGCTTTGTATCTTTCAGAAATAGCATCGTATTTCATTTTGTTTTCTTCGGATAATTGATAATTATTAAAAGCACCATAAATAAAAATATCTTTATTTTGATAAGCTTCATAAGCTGCTAATGAAAAATGAATCATAGAATAATCTGCTTCTGAATTGGGGTCGTTTGCTTCTAAAGTTCTTACTATAAATTGTCCGTTAATATCAGGATTGTAAGTGTATCTTTTATTTACTCGTTCTTCATTAGTATATAAATAACTGTGATAAATATCTTTTCTTTCAGTTTTAGCAATACTAAAACTAGTGTTACGTAAATGTTTAGTATCAAAATTTAAAAATTCATTACCACCCCCAAAATTTGTTTCAATAGTATGGTTGTAAATTAATTGTGCTGGTTTTATAAATTTAGGTTGAATATTATAGCGAACCGTATTCCAATTATGATTTTGAAATAACGCAACATTAATTTCTTGATTCGGATTGTTAATATTTAAATTTTTATGATTTATAGTAAATTGAACCGTTTGCTTTTTATTATTTGATTTTGCTTCTCTACTTCTAAAAACAGCAACGCCAACAGTTGTAATATTCTCATAAAAAACACATTTTCTTGTAAATACTACGTCATAATTTTCATCTAAAATAGAAATTAAATAATTTCCGCTTTTGGTGATGATTGTATTTTGATTAGGAATATCAACACTATAATGTGTGTAAGGTTGAAGTGTATTAAAAGAATTGGTAATATTGATGATTTCATTTTCATCAAAACCATTAATATATTGATTGGAAGTTAAATTACTTGGTTTCCAATCATGTGTCATATGTTCAATTTTGTATTGATATTCTTTATTATCAGCATCTAAATCATCAAAAGATAGTTTTAAAACCTCTCCTAATCGTACAATTGCTGAAAATTGATTTGTATTATTTTTTGGGCGTAATTGAATTGTTTTTATATTTTGAGCATATATTACTATATTTAATGCAGTAAATACAAAGATTAAGAATTTTTTCATCATAAATACAAAGGTATCAAAATGTAAACTAAAAGCATTAATTTATTTAGAATAGATATAAATAAAGAGCTATCTAAAAGATATAAATATAAATAGTTACTCGAAAAAATCAAAATCTGTAAATTTGTTTTTTTTTATTGAAAATCAATTTAATCAGTTCAGTTCCTATGTCAAAAGACATCCGTATTAAGAAAGGCTTGGACATCAAGCTCGTTGGCGATGCAGAGCAAATAACTACCGAACTTCCGTTAGGTGGCGTGTTTGCAATTCAGCCAGATGATTTTCACGGCGTTATTCCAAAAATTTTAGCAAAAGTAGGTACCGAAGTAAAAGCGGGTCAAGCACTTTTTTATTCAAAAAGTGATGAGCGTATTTTATTTCCAAGCCCTGTTAGTGGTAAAGTTTCAGAAATCGTTCGTGGAGCCAGAAGAAAAGTTTTAGCAATTAAAATCACTGCTGATGCACAGCAGCAATACAAAGATTTTGGAAAAAAAGATGTTGATGCAATGTCTGGCGAAGAGGTGAAAAATCACTTATTTGCTTCAGGTTGTTGGCCATTTGTAAAACAGCGTCCGTATGACGTAGTTGCAGACCCAAGCCAAGCACCAAAATCAATTTTTGTATCTGCTTACGCAAGTGCACCTTTAGCAGCCGATTATGATTACGCCTTAAAAGGTAAAGAAGCTGAATTACAAGCCGCATTAACTGCATTAACAAAATTAACAACAGGTAAAGTACATGTTTCTGTTGCAAAAAGCTCAACATCATCACCATTAAAAGGGATGAAAGGAGTTGAATTGCATAATGTATCAGGACCACACCCTGTTGGTAATGTGAGTACACAAATTGCACAAATAGACCCTATTAGTAAAGGTGAAGTTGTATGGGTTGTTACTCCTCAAGATTTAGTAGTTATTGGTGAGTTATTATTAACTGGTAAATTTAACGCAAAGCGTACTATTGCTTTAGCAGGGTCTAAATTTGCAAAGCCACAATATGTATCAGCAATAGCTGGAAGCAATATTGGAGCGCTTGTAAAAGGAAATTTAGAAGCTGATAATGCACGTGTAATTAGCGGAAATGTATTAAGTGGTCTTCAGGTTAATGAAGAAGGATTTTTAGGATACTATGAAAATATAGTAACTGCAATTCCTGAAGGAAATGATTATGAATTTTTTGGATGGAATAAGCCTGTTTTTAACAAGGTTTCTACATCAAGAGCATTTACATTTTCTTGGTTAAATCCGAAGAAAAAATACGACTTAAATACCAATACAAACGGTGAACATAGAGCTTTTGTTGTAACAGGATCATATGAAGAGGTTTTTCCTTTAGATATTTATCCGATGCAATTATTAAAAGCTTGTAAATATCAAGATCTTGACGAAATGGAAGGATTAGGAGCTTACGAAATTGCACCAGAAGATTTCGCATTAACAGAATTTATTTGTGTGTCTAAACAACCTCACCAGAAAATAATTCGTGAAGGATTAGATTTAATGAGAGAAGAATTAGGATAAGATATGGGCTTAAAACAAAACTTACATAATTTAAAAGAAAAATATAAAGGAACTAAAATGGCTCCTGCGTTTAACGCAATCCATACTTTTTTATATTTGCCAAATGAGACAACTCACGGAGGAACTCATATTAAGGCCGCTGATGATTTAAAGCGTACAATGAACATAGTTATTATGGCATTAGTACCTTGTTTAATCTTCGGAATGTTCAATGCGGGTTATCAACATAACGCTGCAATCAATGGATTTACAGAAGGAATGTCTTTCTTTAGTGGAGATTTCTGGAATATGGATAATTTCTTAATCGGTTTAGTAAAAATTTTACCGTTAGTAATTGTATCATATGTAGTAGGATTAGTAGTAGAATTTATTTTTGCTGTAATTAAAGGGCATGAAGTAGAAGAAGGGTACTTAGTTACAGGAATGTTAGTTCCTTTAATTGTACCAATTGATTTACCTTTATGGATGTTATCTGTAGCCGTAGTATTTGGTGTGGTTATAGGTAAAGAAGTATTTGGTGGTACAGGAATGAATATTTTAAATCCTGCATTAACAATACGTGCATTTTTATTCTTCGCATATCCAACTTGGATGTCAGGAGATAAAGTATGGGTAGCTGATGCTAGAGAATTAGCTGGAACTGCAGATGCAATTTCAGGTGAAACTATTTTAGGTAGTTTAGCACAATCGCAACCATTAACACATTCTGTTTCTGATATGTTCTTCGGATTTATTCCTGGTTCAGTAGGAGAAACATCTACATTTTTAATTTTATTAGGAGCTTTATTTTTAATCTTTACAAAGATTGGAAGCTGGAGAATTATGTTATCTGCAGTAATTGGAGCTTTAGTAATGGGATTCATTTTTAATCAAGTAGTTGGTTTAGGATGGATTGGTGAAACAAGTAAGTTTTACGGATTAATGAGTTTAGATTTCTGGAAACATTTATTAATTGGAGGTTTTGCATTTGGAGCTGTATATATGGCTACTGACCCTGTGTCTGCATCACAAACAAATAAAGGTAAGTGGATATATGGTTTCTTAATTGGTTTTATATCAATAATGATACGTGTATTTAACCCTGCATATCCAGAAGGAGTAATGTTAGCTATTTTATTAATGAACGTTTTTGCTCCAACAATTGACCATTATGTGGTTCAAGGAAATATAAAGAGAAGATTAAAACGTACTAAAGTTAAAACTGCCTAATTATGAGTAAGAGAACAGACAGTAATGTATATACACTACTTTTTGCCATTGGTATGGTATTAATAGTAGGTGCGTTGTTAGCTTTTACAGCTTCATCGCTTCGTCCAATGATTGATGCAAACAAACGTATCGAAAAGCAACAAAATATTTTGTATGCGATGGGTGTAAATGAAAATGATGATACAAGTGTAGCATTTGTATCAACTGATAAAGTAGTTGGAGAGTTTTCAAAATATATTAAAAAGCAAATAGTAATTGAAGGAACTAATGTTTCTGAAAATGCTAAAGCATATTTAATTGATATTAAAAAACAACAAACAGCTGCAAAAGCAGGTAAAGTAAGAAAATTACCATTATTAATAGGTGAAAAAGATGGTAAAACATTTTATATAGCACCAATTAGAGGTAAAGGTCTTTGGGATGCAATTTGGGCATATGTTGCTATGGATAAAAATATGGTAATACAAGGTGCTTTTTTTGACCATAAAGGAGAAACACCAGGTTTAGGGGCTAACATTAAGCAACGTTACTTTATGGATGATTTTATTGGAGAAGATTTAATGAACAATGGTTCTTTTAAAGGAATTACTGTTTCTAAATCAAATAATGATCCGAAGAACGAAGATAAAACAGATAACGAGGTAGATGCAATTGCAGGAGCAACAATTACTGGAGACGGTGTTGCGGCAATGATTAAATCTGAATTAGGTTTATACGTGCCTTACTTTAAAACATTGAAATAAATATGGGACTTTTATCAAAAAAAGACGCAGTATTAATTACAGATCCGTTATTGGATAACAACCCAATTACTATTCAAGTATTAGGTATCTGTTCAGCATTAGCAATTACAGCAGAGCTTAAAGCTTCGTTAGTAATGGGTATAGCAGTACTTTTTGTACTAGGAGTAGGTAATGTGGTAATCTCTTTAATGAGAAACATTATTCCATCAAAAATTAGAATTATTGTACAGTTAATAGTAGTTGCTGCTTTAGTAATTATTGTAGATCAGGTATTAAAAGCTTTTGCTTACGAGTTAAGTAAAACACTTTCGGTATTTGTTGGTTTAATTATTACCAACTGTATTATTATGGGGCGTTTTGAAGCTTTTGCTTTAGGTAACGGGCCATGGAGGTCATTCTTAGATGGAATTGGAAATGCCTTAGGATATGCTGTGATTTTAATTATAGTAGGGTTTTTTAGAGAGTTATTAGGTTCTGGTACTTTGTTTGGAATTCCAGTGCTTGGAGATCCAATTGAAAAAACAGGATTATTTTCAACAGGATATGAAAACAATGGGTTTATGTTAA
The DNA here is from genome assembly GCF_964036635.1 of Tenacibaculum dicentrarchi. Lineage (NCBI taxonomy): Bacteria > Pseudomonadati > Bacteroidota > Flavobacteriia > Flavobacteriales > Flavobacteriaceae > Tenacibaculum > Tenacibaculum dicentrarchi. The sequence goes on along the minus strand of NZ_OZ038524.1, from coordinate 2,680,102 downwards.
TGCCTCCAATGGCATTAATTATTGTTGGGCTTATTATTTGGGTACAACGTAGTAGAAACAAAGCATTAATTGAAGACTAACCAAGTTAGAATTCATTAAAATATAGAAAAATGGAACATTTAGAATTATTTTTCAAGTCAATATTTATTGATAACATGGTATTTGCAGTTTTCTTAGGAATGTGCTCTTACTTAGCTGTATCTAAAAAAGTAGCTACTGCCGTTGGTTTAGGAGCTGCTGTAATTTTTGTATTGGCTGTTACAGTACCTGTTAACTGGTTATTAGATCAATATTTATTACAACCAGGAGCATTATCATGGTTAGGAGCAGAATATGAAGGTTACGATTTAAGTTTCTTATCATTTATTATGTTTATTGCAACTATTGCAACAATGGTACAATTGGTAGAAATTATTGTAGAAAAATTTGCACCAGCATTATATAACTCTTTAGGTATTTTCTTACCATTAATTGCCGTAAACTGTGCAATTTTAGGAGGGTCGTTATTTATGCAATCTCGTGAAATTCCTACATTAGGATTATCATTAACTTATGGAGTTGGTTCAGGAATTGGATGGTTTTTAGCAATTTTAGCTATTGCAGCTATTCGTGAAAAAATCAGATATTCATCAGTGCCACCAGCATTAAGAGGATTAGGAATCACTTTTATTGTTACTGGTTTAATGGGAATAGGATTTTTAAGTTTTGGAGGTATGTTAACAGGAGGTGAAGAAGAAGCTAAAGCTGAAGAAGCTCCTAAAGCAGAAATCAAAATAGAAAAGAAAGAAGAAGCAAAACAGCAAGCTGAAAAATTAGCTGATAACACTAAAAAAATTATAGAATAATGATGTTTTTAGAAGTAAGTACAGGAGGTACGGTAGCTGTAACAGTTATATCATTTTTAATAATTCTATTAATTTTAGTAGGGTTGTTATTATTTGTTAAGCAAAAATTAGCACCATCAGGACCCGTAAAAATCACTATTAATGGTGATAAAGTAATTGAAGTAGCATCAGGAGGTACATTATTATCTACCTTAGGTAACGAAAAGATTTTTTTACCATCAGCTTGTGGTGGTGGTGGTTCTTGTGTACAGTGTGAGTGTCATGTAAATTCTGGTGGAGGTGAAGCTTTACCAACAGAAACACCTCATTTTACACGTAAAGAATTAGCACACGGAGTTCGTTTATCTTGTCAAGTAAAAGTAAAACAAGATATGGATATTTCTATTCCTGAAGAAATTTTTGGAATTAAGAAATGGGAAGCAGTAGTTGTAAGAAATTACAATGTTGCAACTTTTATTAAGGAATTTGTAGTTGAAATTCCTGAAGATATGGGTTACAAAGCAGGTGGATATATTCAAATTGAAATTCCAGCTTGTGAGGTAAACTATGCTGATATGGATATTACTGCCCATCCAGAAGAACACGATACTCCTGATAAGTTTGAAGGAGAATGGAATAAATTTGGTTTAAGACCATTAGTAATGAAAAATGAAGAAACTGTAGAACGTGCTTATTCAATGGCTTCTTACCCTGCTGAAGGAAGAGAAATCATGTTAAATGTACGTATTGCAACACCTCCTTTTGATAGAGTGAAAGGTGGATGGATGGATGTAAATCCTGGAGTTGCTTCTTCATATATTTTCAACTTAAAGAAAGGAGATAAATGTGTTATTTCTGGTCCTTATGGTGAATTCTTTATTAATGAATCTGATGCTGAAATGTTATATGTAGGTGGTGGAGCAGGTATGGCACCAATGCGTTCACACTTATATCACTTATTCAGAACATTAAAAACTGGTAGAAAAGTAACTTACTGGTATGGTGGTCGTTCAAAAGCTGAATTATTCTATGTAGAACACTTTAGAGCTTTAGAAAGAGATTTCCCTAACTTTAAATTCTTTATTGCATTATCTGACCCAACAGAAGCAGATAACTGGAAAGTTAAAGCTGATGTTAATGATGAAGCAGGAGATGGGTTTACAGGATTTATTCACCAAGTGGTAATTAACGAATATTTATCGAAACATGAAGCACCAGAAGACTTAGAATTATATTTCTGTGGTCCACCATTAATGAACAACGCTGTTCAAAAAATGGGTGAAGATTTTGGTCTTGCTGATGAAAATATCCGATTTGATGATTTTGGAGGATAAACCCTTATCAATCAAAAAATATATAAAAACCGATACATTATTGTATCGGTTTTTTTGTACTTAAAAATAAAGACATTTTATCCAAAGAAATATACTTGTGATATTTGAGCTTATAAAACGTACCTTTGCACCAAATTAATGCAAATGATTACTTTTCAAGATTTAGATTTATCAAATCCATTACGAAACGCTATTGAAGAATTAGGTTTTGTAAATCCAACACCAATTCAAGAAGAAGCCTTTCCAATTATTCGTTCTGGTAAAGACGTTGTTGGTATTGCCCAAACAGGTACAGGTAAAACTTTTGCCTATATGTTACCGATACTTCGTGACTTGAAGTTTTCAAAACAACAACATCCAAGAGTTCTTGTAGTTGTGCCAACTCGTGAATTAGTAGTACAGGTAGTTAATGAAATTGAAAAGCTATCAGAATTTATGACCTTACGTACTATTGGTGTGTTTGGTGGAGTTCCTTTAAACAGGCATAAACAAGCTGTAGCATTAGGTGCAGATGTAATTGTTGCTACTCCAGGACGTTTATATGATTTAGCTTTAAGTAACAATTTAAAACTAAAATCAATCCAAAAATTAGTGATTGATGAAGTAGATGTAATGCTAGATTTAGGATTTAGATTTCAACTATTAAATATTTTTGAATTATTACCTGTGCGTCGTCAAAATATTATGTTTTCGGCTACAATGACACAAGATGTTGAAGCATTAATTGATGATTTCTTTATCGTTCCAAAAAAGATTTTTATCGCAGTAAGTGGTACGCCACTTGATAATATTAAGCAAATTAGTTATGATGTTCCTAACTTTTATACTAAGGTAAACTTATTACACGAGTTAATATCTAATAAAACGGAATATAGTAAAGTGCTAATTTTTGCACCTAATAAAAGAAATGCCGACCGATTATACGATTGTGTAAAAGAAGAATTTCCTGCACAATCATGTGTAATTCATTCAAATAAAACACAAAACTATCGTTTACGTTCTATTGAACAATTCAATAAAGGCGAAAAACGTATTTTAATTGCTACCGATGTAATTGCTCGTGGTTTAGATTTAGCAGAAGTAACACACGTTATTAATTTTAATACGCCTTATTTTCCTGAAAATTATATGCACAGAATTGGTAGAACTGGTCGTGCAGAGCATGAAGGTACTGCTATTCTTTTTTCAACAGAAAAAGAACAAGAAGCTAAAACGAGAATTGAAGAGTTAATGAATTATGAAATTCCGATGTCAGAAATTCCTGAATATGTCGAAATTTCTAAACAATTAACAGAGGAAGAACGTCCGAAAGAAGAAGCTGAAAAAAATAAAAACAGAACTTCTTTAGAGTATGTTCCAGGACCTGCTTTTCATGAAAAAAGTGAAAAGAATAAAAAAACAAATCAAGGTGGTTCTTATCGTAGAGAAATTGCCAAAAAATATAAAAAGCCTAAAACTAGAGGTGATAAGAATTATAACATGCGTAACAAGAAAAAATAATGAAAGTACTTACCAAACAAGAACTCCATAATTTAGGGATGAATATTGTAGGTAAAAAGCTTCAAAAAATGGGCTACGAGTTTGTTGCTATTAATAGCGAATTAAAAAAACATCCGCAGTTTGTTTTATATAAAAAAGGCGAACCTACTATTTTTGTGTTAGTAAAAACAACCAATAATATTCAATCCCCTGAAGATTACGATGTTTTATGGATGGAAACATTTAAAGAACATGCCAAAAAACAAAATGCAAAAATTTGGTTTGCAGGTATTGGAATTGCAAATTCAGAAAGTGTTGAACTGCCTGTTTTTAAAGACCAACCATACTATATTGCTTTTGACGATTTTATCAAAATATAATTTTATCAATATAAAAAACACTCACTTTTATAAAATGAGTGTTTTTTTATATATAAACGTCATGCTGAATTTATTTCAGCATCGCATAAAATTAAGAACTTCAGCAAATCAGGATGCGAAACTGAAATAAATTCAGTTTGACGGATTCGATTTTTTAACGATAAAAATTTTTTAAATGAAATTTAAATAAGTTCTTAAACTTTAACATTATTTGAAGCAATTTCCCGCTTTTCGCACTCGCTTTTTTTTGAAGAAAAATCAAAAAAAGAGCTCAAACAAATGCTTCAATCGGGGCTAGGCAATCGAACTAAATTTTATATTTTTAGTAAAAAAAATAGCTAAAGAACAAATTAAAAAAGAGAACTTCAATTGATAAATTTGTATTTTTGCACTCTATGGTAGAAACACGTGAAGCAATATCAGAAAAAGCGGTTTTAATTGGAGTTATAACCCAAAATCAAAATGAAAAGCAATCTGACGAATATTTAGATGAATTAGACTTTTTAACTTCAACAGCAGGAGGAGTTGCTGTAAAACGATTTGTTCAAAAAATAACAAAACCAAATCCTAAAACCTTTTTAGGAACAGGGAAATTAGAAGAAGTAAAAGCATATATTGCTTCTCATAATATTGGTACAGCTATTTTTGATGATGAATTATCACCCGCTCAATTACGTAATATTGAAAATATATTAGACTGTAAAATTTTAGATAGAACCAATTTAATTTTAGATATTTTTGCTAGTAGAGCTCAAACAAGTTCAGCAAAAGCACAAGTAGAATTGGCACAATGTCAATATTTATTACCTCGATTAACAAGGTTATGGACTCACCTTGATAAGCAAAAAGGAGGAATCGGAATGCGTGGACCTGGTGAAACAGAAATTGAAACTGACCGTCGTATTATTAGAGAAAAAATTACCTTGTTAAAGAAAAAACTTTCTACTATTGATAAGCAAATGGCGGTTCAAAGAAAGAATAGAGGTAAAATGGTACGTGTTGCATTAGTTGGATATACCAATGTTGGTAAATCAACTTTAATGAATGTAATTAGTAAAAGTGATGTTTTTGCTGAAAATAAACTATTCGCAACTTTAGATACTACTGTTCGAAAAGTAGTGATTAAAAATATTCCTTTTTTAATGACTGATACGGTTGGTTTTATTAGGAAATTACCAACACAACTGGTTGAGTCGTTCAAATCTACATTAGATGAAGTTCGTGAAGCTGATTTATTATTACATGTAGTGGATATTTGTCATCCAAATTTTGAAGATCATATAGCATCTGTAAATAAAATTTTAGATGAAATAAGTGCTTCAAATAAACCTATTGTAATGGTTTTTAATAAAATTGATGCTTATACTCATGATACAATTGACGAAGATGATTTAATCACTGAAAAATCTAAAAATCATTATACACTTGATGATTGGAAAAATACTTGGATGAATGATTTAGGAGAAGAAAGTCTTTTTATCTCGGCATTAAATAAAGATAATTTAGAAGAATTTAAAGAAAAAATTTACGAATCAGTTAAAAAAATACATATTCAACGATTTCCTTACAATAACTTCTTATATCAAGATGATTTACCTGTCGAATAAACACTTAGTTTAACATAGCTTAACGTAAAAAGTACATGGAAACCTTGTTTTTATGTGCTTTTTTTCGTATATTTAGTATCTATTAAAACAATATTTTTAACCATTTTATTCCCCCGAAAAATGAAAAATATAATAACAGTACTTCTTTTTTTTAGTGCTTTTTCTGTTTTTTCTCAAAAAATTTGTGCTTCTCAAGAAGAGGTTATCGTCGATGTTAATGCCATTAATAAGTGTGCTGTAGAAAAAGATATCGTTAAAATAAAGAAGAACAAAACAAAATATACAGCGAAGTCAAGTACCCGATATTTAAAAAAACGTATTGTTCCAAATACAGAGGTTCACTTAGCAAGTAATTTAAAAACAAATGCTGTTGTAGCGTCTAAAAAAGGAACTAAAATAACAGAAAATTTATTAACAATTTTAAAAAAAGAAGCAGAAAAAGAAAATATATCTTTTGATGCAGTAGATACTATTCCATTATTTGCTTCTTGTGATGAAAATTCCTCAGATAAGGTTTATTGCTTTAATACTGAAATGGAAAAACATATTGTTGCGAATTTTGAGTATCCGAAGGAAGCTTTAAAAAAAGGAATTGAAGGTGATTTTGAAGTTAGTTTTGTTATAGATAAAAATGGAAAAGTAAAGAATATTAAAGTGCTTGGAGAAAATGATAATATTATTTTGAAAAAAGAAGCAATGCGAATTGTTTTATTACTTCCTAAGTTTACACCAGCAAAACAGAAAGGTGCTCTAGTTAGTGTTTTATATAAATTCCCAATGAATTTTACCTTAAATTAGTAGTTTATTAACTAGGGGGTAACATCATTTTAGGTTCTTTGAAAAAAAACATATATTTGTAAACTTAGTTAAATTATTTTTTTTTAAATGATTGGTTAATAGTTTAATATGTTTTTTTATGAGAGAATTATTATTGTTAATATGTTTTTTGTCTATGAATGTAACATCGCAAGAGCTTTGTGAATCTCCAGAGAATAAAGACATCGATTTAAATACGATTAGTGTAACTAAATGTACTATTAAAGAGGCTAATCATAAAAAAAATAAAAAAGCAAGACTTATTTCTGTTACTGTATCGGCTAATAGAAGGCATCTTAAAAAGCGAGCAGCTCTAAAAAAACAACAAGTTACAGGTCTTTCTAGTGTTGGTATTGCCGAAATTAAAGAAACATCTGAAAACACTAAAATAACGAACACTACTATAGCTTTAAAAAACAATATAGAAAGTGTTAAAAATAAATTATCTGTTGAAGAGTTAAAAAAAGCATCTAAATTTAACGAAGTAGATAAGATACCCTTGTTTAATTCTTGTAAAAAAGTTGAAAAATCTGCTCGTATGGATTGTTTTAATGAGAAAATGGTGGCACATATTTCAAAGCACTTTAGCTATCCGAGTACTGCTATTCAAGAGTCTATTCAAGGAGAAGTATGGGTTCGATTTATTATTGATAAAAACGGAGAAATTAAAAATATCAAAACGTTAGGGCCTAAAAATGCTGAGGTATTAAATAAAGAAGCTATTAGAGTGGTATCTAAGTTACCTCAATTTATTCCTGCTAAAAAAGATGGAGGTCGTATTTCTGTAAAATACGGTTTCCCTATTTCATTTTCTTTAGAAGAATAAATTAAGGAAAGGTTATAGAAATAAAAAAAATAATTTAAACAAAAGAATATGCTTAAAAAATTACTTCTATTTTTTTTTGTAACTTCTAGTTTTGCTTTATCGGCACAGCTTATTTTAAAAGGAAAAGTGTATGATGAATACTTAGAACCTTTTCCTAGTGCACTTATTAATTCTTTAGAAAATAGTGCTGTATCAACTGTAGATGGAAGTTTTACTTTAACGACCTCATTAAATTTTCCGTTTACAATACAGGTTACTGCTTTTGGATATAGAAAAGAGGTTGTTGAAATTACCTCAGCAGACCAAGAATTAAATATTGTTTTAAAAGAAAATTCTTCTTTAGATGAGGTTGTAATATCGGCATCAAGGTCTCCAGAACGAGTTATAGAATCACCGGTAACTATTGAGCGATTAGGAATTACTGATATTAAAAATAATACCTCAATTTCTTTCTACGATGGGCTTACTAATTTAAAAGGAATTGATTCTAGAGAGGCTAGTTATGGTTTTAAATCAATTAATTCTCGTGGTTTTTCCACTTTTGATAATACTCGTTTTGTGCAATTAGTCGATGGTGTTGAAACCTCAATTCCTGCTTTAAACTTTTCGGCGGGTAATATTGTCGGTTTATCAGAATTAGATGTAAAAGATGTTGAAATATTACCAGGAGCTTCTTCGGCTTTATATGGTGCAAATGCTTTTAATGGTATTTTGTTAATGAAAAGTAAAAACCCGTTTGACTATGATGGAATAAGTAGTTATTATAAAACAGGATTTATTAATCAAAAAGCATTAGGTACATCACAATTTCATGATGTTGGTCTTAGAATGGCGTATAAATTTAGTAATTATTTTGCTGCAAAAGTAAATTTTGTAACTTATAAAGCAGAAGAATGGCATGCAAACGATGTTAGAAATACAACAGGTGTTGGCGGTGTTATTAAGAAAGGAAATAGAGAAAATACGTTAGATTATGATGGTGTAAATTTTTATGGAGATGAGGTCTCTTATGAATTACCAGGTATTGGAAATGTTAGTCGAACAGGATATGCTGAAGAACAGTTGTATGATTATGATGGAAAGGCTGTGAAATTTGATGGATCATTTCATGTACGCCCATTTGGTAATCAAAAATTAGAAGTTATATTAAATGCTCGTTTTTCAGCAGGAAATAATATGTATCAAGGAGCAAATAGATTTGCTCAAAATGATTTTTCTGTAACACAATATAAACTAGAGTTTTTAGGTGAAAACTTCTTTGTTCGTAGTTATTATACTGGTAATACTACTGGTGAAACCTATGATTTACGATTTGCAGGCATAGCCTTAAATGAGTATTATAATCCGAGTGAAAATTGGTTTAAAGAATACGGAAAGGCTTTTTCAGGAGCTATAAAAAATGTAACAAGAGGTAATGATAAAGCAGCAAGGAATTATGCTGATAGGAATAGATTACAACCAGGAACAACAACTTTTGAAGAAGCACTACATAGTATTATTAAAAAGCCTATTAATCAAGGAGGTTCGGGGCTAAAAGATAAAACACAATTATATAATATTGAGGCGAATTATAACTTTAAAGATCTAATTAAATGGGCGAAAATTCAGGTAGGTACATCTTATCGAAAATTTAATATTAATTCAAAAGGAACACTATTTACAGATAAAAATAGTGCTTTAGCTTTTGATATGTTAGGGGCATATTCACAAATTCAAAAGAAATTTTTTGAAAATCGTTTAAAGTTTACTGGATCTGTTCGTTATGATAAATCTAAAAATTTTGAAGGTAATTTTTCTCCAAGAATTGCTTTGAATTATGCTATCGAAGAAAACAAAATACTAAGAATATCATACCAAACAGGTTTTAGAACACCGAGTACTTTAGAACAGTATATGAGTTTAAAAACGGGACCCAATTCTTTAATCTTAGGAACGTCAAACGAAAATATAGCACGTTTTTCAACGATAGCAAAAAATAGTGATAATACGACAAGTGTTATTACAGGAAAAGATGTTTTTGAAAAAGCATTTATACTTGAAAATAATGTTCCTATTTATATAAAACCAACACCTATAAAATCAGAAAAAGTAACTTCTTATGAAATAGGTTATAGAAGTATTTTAAATATTAGTAACACTAATATAATGGAGTTAGATATAAATGGTTATTATAATCAATATGATAACTTTGTAGCAAATAAAAATATTTTAGTTCCGAATTATGGTGCTGTTATAAATGGTATTCCAGATGCATTAGCTTTAAAGGCTTTTTCTAATAAAGATGTTACGGCTGTTCTATTAAATACAAATACAACAGCTAAAGTAAATTCATACGGTGTTGGATTAGGCTTAACAACAAAAATTTTTAAAACATTTAATTTTGGAGCAAACTATACTTTAAGTAAAATGATATTTAATCAAGAAGATGATCTTGATTTTAAGCCAGGTTTTAATACGCCTGAACATCAAGTAAAAATAATGTTCGGTCATTCTAATTTATTTAAAAATTTCGGATTTAACGTAAACGCAAGATTGCAAGATAAATTTTTATGGCAATCTAATTTTTTGACAGAAGAAGTAGAAAGTAGAACATTACTTGATGCTCAAATAAATTACAAAATACATTCTTTAAAATCAAGAATTAAAATAGGAGGAACCAACTTAACAAGAGAAGAATATGTTGTAGCTCCTGGTTCAGGTTTAATAGGGTCAATGTATTATGTGTCTTGGGTAATTAATCAATAATTCTCTTTATAATAAGTTTATTAATAGCTATTAATAAATCCTAAAAAAAATTAAATAGTTTACTATTTAATTTTTTTTAGGATTTTAAAGTTAAATTAAGGTTATTTAAACTTAAATTTCACACTATGTATATAGGGAGTTTTAATAATTAATAATTGTTTTTTATGAAAAATAACTGAACTTAACGACTTTTTTAGAAGTGTTAAAATCCTTTGAAAACCCTTTGTACAGGAGTATTAAGTGCTTTTTAAATCTATTAAAACACATTATTAATTACTTGCTTTTTAGAGTGTTAAAATAAAATAAAACGAAAATATCGCTTTTTGTTTTAAAATTTTGTACTTTTGCACTATCTTAAAGATCTTTTTTAGATCTGTTTTATAAGAGTAAAACACCTATTATGAGAAAGTTATTATTTATTATCCCGTTTTTTTTTATTAATATTTTTTCAGTTCTTTTTGCGCAAGAAATTTGTGAATCTCCAAATAGTAAAGAGGTTGACTTAAATAGCATTAGTATTACAAAATGTACTATTAAAGAATCTAAAAGTAAGAAAAATAAGAAATCTAGACTTATTTCGGTGTCAGTATCTGCAAATAAAAGGCATTTAAAGAAAAGAGAGCTTTTAAAGAAGAAAGAAATTACTGCTATTGGAGTTACAGGAGTTTCTAAGGTTTCTGAAACTGCTTTAAATGCTGAGATTACAAACACAATATCGTTGAAAAATAATATTGAGAATCTTAAAAATAAATTATCAAAAGAAGAAGTTAGAAAAGCATTGAAATTTACAGACGTAGATAAAATACCAGTTTTTGACGCTTGTAAAAAAGCAGCAAAAGGTGAGGAATCTGATTGTTTTAATAATGAAATGATGCACCATATTTCTAAATATTTTAGTTATCCAGGAGAAGCTGTTAGACAAAGTTTACAGGGAGATGTTTGGGTTCGTTTTATTATTGATAAAAGTGGTTATGTAAAAAATATAAAAACGTTAGGTCCTGATAATGCTGAAATATTAAACAATGAAGCTACCCGTGTAGTTTTAAAGTTACCAAGGTTTAAACCTGCAAAAAAAGGAGGAAAGCGTACTTCTGTAAAGTATGGTTTCCCTATTAACTTTTCTTTAGAAGAGTAAAAATATTATTTTAAAAAATAAAACACTTTAAAATGTTTAAAAAATATTCAATAATTATTGTTTTTGCCTTGTTTAGTATGGTGTCATACGCACAGGTAGAATTAAAAGGCTTGGTTTATGATGAATATCTAGAGCCTTTTTATAATGCTAAAGTTACTGCTTTAGGCGAAAGCACGCTATCTGATCAAGATGGTGAGTTTAGTTTAAAGGTATTTAAGAGTTTTCCAATAACTTTAAGGGTTTCTGCTTTTGGTTATCAAACAGAAGAGTTGGTGGTTACAGGCTTAGATAAGTCAATTAATATCATTTTAAAAGAAGCATATCTTTTAGATCAAGTAGTTATATCAGCTTCAAGAGTTCCGGAACGAATTATTGAATCGCCAGTGGCTATTGAGCGATTTGGTTTAAGCGATATTAAAAATACTACTTCAAATTCTTTTTATGATGGTTTAACGAACTTAAAAGGAATACAATCAAGAGAAGGAAGTTATGGTTTTAAATCTATAAATACTAGAGGGTTTTCTGATTTTACAAATTCACGATTTGTTCAAATGATTGACGGTATGGATACTGCGGCGCAAGCGTTAAGTTTTAGTACCGGGAATTTTTCAGGGGTTTCAGAATTAGACATCCTTAGTGTTGAAATTTTACCAGGAGCATCTTCTGCATTATATGGAGCCAATGCTTATAATGGTTTGATGCTTATGAATACTAAAAGTCCTTTTGAACATACAGGTATTAGTACCTTATTTAAAAGCGGATATATGAGTCAAGAAGAAGGAGGTAATAATCCTTTTTATGATGTGTCAATAAGAATGGCAAATAAATTTAATGATTATTTTGCTGCTAAAGTGAATTTTACTCATTATGTGGCAGAAGAATGGCATGCAAATGACTTAAGAAATAAAGAAATTGACACAAATAAATTAGTTTCGGGTGATATTAACTCAACAGTTAATTACGATGGGGTTAATACTTATGGTGATGAAGTTTATCAAGATTTATCTAGTTATAATTATGATTTAGAATATTATATTCCTGGTAGTGATCCAATAGCTTATGGAACGTATTTAAGAAGAACAGGATATACTGAGAAATCTCTTTTAAAAGATGATTTTAAAACTAATAACACCCGATTTTCAGGTTCTTTACACTTCAGACCTTTTAAAGATGACAGATTAGAAATTGAACTATCATCTAGACTTTCTTTAAGAGATAATCTTTTTCAAGGAGCAAGTAGGTTTGTGCAGCGTAATTATTTTACAGAACAATATAAAGCGGAAATTAAAGGTAAAGATTTTTATCTTAGAGGATATTATACCGGAAACGACTCTGGAGATTCTTATGATTTAACAAAAACAGGAATTATGCTTAATAATATTGCTGCTTCACGTGGTGATTGGGCATATGAGTATTTTTATGAGCATTATGTTAGTGGAGAATCACTAGCTAATTCTAGAGCGTTAGCAGATGTAAATAGATTACAGCCAAATACAAATGCTTTTAATGAAGCGCTTGCTAAAACTACATCGACATTAATTTCAGAAGGAGGTAGTGCTTTATATGAAAAAAGCCATTACAAGCATTTAGATGGTAATTATAACTTTAAGCGATTATTGAATAACTGGGCAGATGTTCAAATAGGGGGGTCTTATAGGGAGTATAGTCCGAATTCAAAAGGAACGCTTTTTAATGACGCTAATAAAAATATAGAAATAGAAGAATATGGTTTTTATTCTCAAATTCAGAAAAATTTATTTAATGAGAAGTTAAAAATAACAACTTCTTTACGTTACGATAAGGCAACTAATTTTGACGGAAATTATTCTCCAAAAATAGCCTTGAATTATGTTTTAGGAACTGATAAAAACCATGTATTAAGAGCTTCTTATCAAACAGGTTTTAGAAACCCAACAGTTCAGGAACAATATATGTTTTTAAATCCATCAGTTAAAACAACTATAGGAACGGTAAAGGATAACTTAGATAGGATATCTGAAGATAGTTCTTACGAGGTTTGGGATAGTAGTGCGATTGATCCTGATACGGGAGATTTAGGAGCTTTCGTATATTTTAATAGATTGGTTACAGGAGATGAAATAATAAATAATTCATTATTAACTAAAACTGTTTATTACGACAAGGATACTTATAAAGGTGCTAAAGATCAAAAATCGACTTATGGAGAGGTAGTTCCTGAGGTAGTTAAAACCATTGAATTAGGGTATAGAAGTATGTTTAGTTTAAATACTACTACGAATTTTGACTTAGATATTAATGGGTATTATAGTAAGCACGATAACTTTGTTTTTACACAAGATATTACCACACCTAATGCAGGAAAAGTATATCCTTTTGGCGATAAGAAATTTACAGAGCAAGAGCGAGAACTTCCAGAAAATAAATTTGCTTTTTTTACAGACCAAGGTGTTATGATACTTGATGAATTAGCAAATGACTCTTTTAATAGAGGGCATGTAACGGATTCTAAAATTATAACCAATAGTAAATCTCAAATTGAATCGTATGGTTTTGGATTAGGAATGCACACTAAGCTATTCAGAGATTTTGATTTTGGAGTAAACTATAACTTTAATGATTATCAGTTTGAAGATAAAGATAATGGGCAGTTTGACCCTAACTTTAACACACCAAAACATACGGTAAAAGTTCAGTTAGGAAATAACAATCTGTTTAATAATTTTGGGTTTAATGTAAATGCAAGATGGCAAGATGAATATAGATGGGTTTCTCAATTTGTAAAAGGAGATATATCAGAAAGAACTGTAATTGATGCACAGTTAAACTATCGTATTCCTTCTATGAAATCTAAAATAAAAATTGGAGGAACAAATTTATTTGGTAAAGAGTATTTTGTAGCACCAGGTTCTGGTCAAATAGGGCAATTATATTATGTTTCTTGGACAATAAATAACTAAGAACTTTAGCATATATTTTACAAAAACTCGAGCATTGCTCGAGTTTTTTTGTTTTAAAAAACATTTAATTTTCAGTACTTGTTAAAATTTCATCTGAAAAAAAATATTACAGAAAAATTAAGAAATCGAACCTATCAAACTGAACTTATTTCAGTTTTTCATCCTAATTTCCCACAGTGTTTAGCTGCCTAGCTTTTTCAAGAATAACTTTGTAGATTTTAGACAACTAATTCTTTATTTAAAAAGAATCTATTTTACCTTTATAAAAGTGTTTTTTTAGTGTTTTTGTTATTCTATTTAACTGATTAACTTATATTTGTCTAACCTTCCCTTCACACATTTATTTTCCTTCCCCTCAGGAAAAATTATTTAATAATATAATTTTTTTGATATGATGAAAAAAATAGTGTTTGTTATGTTGTTACTTTTATTAAACTCAGTAGCAATTGCCCAAAAAGTTTGTGAATCTGCAGATAAAACTGCTGAGATTGATTTAAATACTATTAGTGTTACAAAATGTACTATTAAAGAGCCTAAAAATAAGAGGAGTAAGAAATCTAGGCTTATTTCTGTAACAATATCTGCAAATAAAAGGCATTTAAAAAAACGAAAAACTTTAAAAAAACAAGAAGTCGCAAGTCTTGGGGGTATAAATACTGTTGAAGTTGGCGAAATAGTTAAGAACTCTGAAATTACAGGTGCAGTCGTACTAAAAAACAATATTGAAAATCTTAAAAATAAATTATCAAAAGAAGAAGTTCGAAAGGCTTTAAAATTTACAGCTGTAGATAAAATACCCGTTTTCAAAGCTTGTGAAAAAACAAAGAAATCAGAAACTTCAGATTGTTTTAATACCGAAATGATGCGTCATATTTCTAAACATTTTAGCTATCCACTAGAAGCGATTAAACGTGGTGTTAAAGGCGAAGTTTGGGTTCGGTTTATTATTGATAAAACAGGTTATGTTAAAAATATTAAAACACTAGGCCCTGATGGTGCTACAATATTAGATAACGAAGCGGTTCGTGTAGTTGCTATGCTACCTAAATTTAAACCCGCTAAAAAAGATGGAAATTATACGACTGTAAAGTATGGTTTTCCAATTAATTTTTCACTAGAAGAGTAGAAGTAAAAAAAATATTTAAAAGAAATTTTACGATGTTAAAAAAACAATTAATAGGGATGTTTTTTATTTTTTGTAGCGTAATTACATACGCACAAATAGAAATAAAAGGAGAGGTTTACGATGAGTATCTAGAGCCTTTTTATAATGCTAAAATCACTATAAAAACAGAAAGTACTACTACTACTACTTTTACAGATGGTAAGTTTACCTTGAAAACCTTGCGAAAATTACCGGTAACGCTAATAATTTCTGCTTTTGGTTATCAAACAGAAAAACGGATTATCAGAAGTTTAGGTTCGCCAATAAATATCATATTAAAAGAAAGCTTATTACTAGATCAAATTGTTATTTCAGCATCTAGGGTTTCTGAAAAAATTATTGAATCGCCAGTAACAATTGAAAGATTTGGTTTAACAGAGGTTAAAAATACATCCGCTAATTCTTTTTATAATGGCTTAGCAAATTTAAAAGGAGTAGAATCTAGAGAAGGAGGTTATGGGTTTCAATCTATAAATACAAGAGGTTTTTCGGATTTTAGCAACTCTCGATTCGTCCAAATGATTGACGGTATGGATACCGCAGCACAGGCATTAAGTTTTAGTACAGGGAATTTTTCAGGGGTTTCAGAATTAGACATCCTTAGTGTTGAAATTTTACCAGGAGCATCTTCTGCATTATATGGAGCTAATGCTTATAACGGTTTGATGTTAATGAACACCAAGAATCCATTTGATTATACAGGAATTAGTAGCTTATTTAAAACAGGATATACTAGCCAAAAAGAAGGTGGAAATAATCCTTTTTATGACGCCTCTATACGAATGGCGTATAAATTTAATGACTATTTTGCTGCAAAAGTAAATTTTTCTTATTATGAAGCTGAAGAGTGGCATGCCAATGATTTAAGAAATAAGGAAATTATTAGTCATGAAATAATTCCTGGAGATATCAGTTCAACAGTTAATTATGATGGTGTTAATACCTATGGAGATGAGACTTTTTTTGATTTGAGCCAATGGAATGGTTATTTACAATATGATATGCCTGGTAGTGCCGAAATACCTTATGGAACATATTTAAGAAGAACAGGTTATAGTGAAAGCGAGCTTTTAAAAGATGATTTTAAAACCAATAATACCCGATTTTCAGGAGCATTACACTTTAGACCTTTTAAAGATGAGCGTTTAGAAATTGAATTATCTTCTAGGTTTTCTTTAAGAGATAACCTTTTTCAAGGTACAAGTAGATTTGTACAGCGTAATTATTTTACAGAACAACATAAAATAGAAGTTAAAGGGAACGATTTTTATGTTAGAGGATACTATACCGGAAATGACTCTGGTAATTCATACGATTTAACAAAAACTGGAATTGAGCTTAATCGTTATCCTGATACTTTTTATTATTGGGAACTTGAGTATTATAACAAACATTATCTTGAAGGAAAAACAATAGCTAATACTAGAGCCTTAATAGATTTACATAGGTTAAAACCAAATACCAAATTATTTAATAAAGAGTTTAATAAAATTACATCAACATTAATTTCACAAGGTGGTAGTGCTTTATATGAAAAAAGTCATTATAAGCATTTAGATGGTAACTATAATTTTAAACGATTATTGAATAACTGGGCTGATATTCAAGTAGGAGGTTCTTACAGAAAATATAATCCGAACTCTAAAGGAACACTTTTTAATGATGCTTTTGAAAAGATAGAAATAGAAGAATATGGTTTTTATTCTCAAATTCAGAAAAAACTATTTAATGAGAGATTAAAAGTAACAACATCACTTCGTTATGATAAAGCAACTAATTTTGATGGAAATTATTCACCAAAAATAGCCTTGAATTATGTTTTAGGTACTGATAAAAATCATGTGTTAAGAGCTTCTTATCAAACAGGTTTTAGAAACCCAACAGTTCAAGAACAATATATGTTTTTAAATCCATCAATTAAAACAACAATAGGAACTGTTAAGGCTAACTTAGATAGAATATCTTCTGAAAACTACACGCCAGTTTTTGACCCTACTTTAAATGACTACCAGACAAGAGTCGTAACTGGACAAGAAATACTAAATAATTCTGTATTAACTAGCACTGCGTTTAAAGCTGACGGTGATTATTCGAAGGCAATTAAATCTGATTATGGAGAGGTTCTTCCAGAGGTAGTTAAAACACTTGAATTAGGGTATAGAAGTATGTTTCGTTTAAATAATAACACCAATTTCGATATCGATATTAACGGGTATTATAGTAAGCATGATAATTTTGTTTTTACACAAGATATAACAACCCCTAGCTTAGGAAAAGTATATCCTTTCGGAAATAAAAAATTAACTCAACAAGAAATAGAAGCTCTTAATTACACTCCTATTATAAACGACCAAGGTGTTGTGGTTTATGACGAAATGGCTTTTATTTCTATAGCACAAGGGTTTTGTGAAGATTTTAGTATTATAACCAATAGTAAATCTAATGTTGATTCTTATGGTTTTGCTTTAGGGATGCATACTAAATTATTCAAAAATTTTGATTTTGGAGTAAACTATAATTTTAATGATTATGAGTTTGAAGATAAAGATAACGGACAATTTGAACCTAATTTTAATACACCAAAACATGCTGTAAAATTGCAGTTTGGAAATAGTAAACTTTTCAGAAATGTAGGGTTTAATATTAATGCTAGATGGTCGGATAAATATAAGTGGGTTTCGAAATTCGTAAAAGGTAATGTAGACGCAAGAACTGTGCTTGATGCACAATTAAACTACTTTATTCCCTCTATGAAATCGAGAATTAAAGTTGGAGGAACAAACTTATTCGGTAAAGAATACTATGTTGCACCAGGATCTGGTCAAATAGGGCAGTTATATTATATTTCTTGGACAATAAACAACTAAGAATTTTATATATTTTAAACACATAAAAAAACCTGAACAATATTTGTTCAGGTTTTTTGGTTATACAGGTTTTATTACGCAATGCATTGCATTTCTACTTTTATTTTTTTACTTAGTAAGCTCTTTCGTCATTTCCTTCATAGAAGTTAATAAACGCTTGGTTTACCACTCTGTTTCCACCATCGGTAGGATAATCACCTGTAAAATACCAATCACCTAAATTATCAGGGCAGGCTTTATGCAAACTTTCAACATTTTGGAAAATTACTTCAATTTTAGAAGAAATATTCGTAGTTTTTAACATTTGAGCAATTTTAGCAGAAATTTGTTCATCAGTAAAAGGAGCATACACTTCTTTTACATAATTTACAACATCTTTATCTTGGCTAACCTGTTGCTTTTTACATTTGGCATATACGCTATCAATAATACCATACTGATCGGTTTCTTTTAATAATTCTAAAGCAGCTTTAAAGGCGATAAAATCATTAATTTTTGCCATATCAATACCGTAACAATCAGGGTAACGAATTTGAGGAGCCGAAGAAACAACTACAATTTTCTTAGGGTTTAATCTATCTAATATTTTAATGATACTTTTCTTTAAAGTCGTACCACGAACAATACTATCGTCAATAATTACCAAGTTATCGGTAGGTTTTACAACGCCATAAGTAACATCGTAAACATGGGCTACTAAGTCGTTTCTACTACTATCGTCAGTAATAAAAGTTCTTAATTTTGCATCTTTAATAGCTATTTTTTCAAAACGAGGTCTTTTAGAAAGAATATCGGTTACTTTTTCTTTCGATAATTTTCCACCACCTGCTAAAATAGCAGCTGTTTTTTGCTGATTTAACACATCTTCGGCAGCTTCCATCATTCCAAAAAATGAAGTTTCTGCAGTGTTAGGGATGTATGAGAAAACAGCATTTTCAATATCGTTATCAATCGATTTTAAAACCTCAGGGAATACATATTTCCCTAAGTTTTTACGTTCAGTATAAATATCGGCATCGCTTCCTCTTGAAAAATAAATACGCTCAAAAGAACAGGCTTTTTTAACACGTTGTTCTAAAACAGGTGCCATAGAAGTTTTACCATTTTTTTTAATGATTAAGGCATGACCTCTATCAATTTCTTTGATTTCGTTAATATCAACATTAAATACCGTTTGAATTGCAGGACGCTCTGAGGCTACCACTACAACTTCATCATCTTGATAATAAAATGCAGGACGAATTGCCGATGGATCTCTTAAAACAAAGGCATCACCATGTCCTAATAAACCAGCCATAGCGTAACCACCATCCCAGTTTTTTGCTGAACGCTGTAAAATTCGTTGGATATCTAAATTTTTTTCAATAAAAGGAGAGGCATCTTTTTTACTAAATCCAGCTTCTTTTGCTTTTAGGTATAAGTTAGTAACTTCAGCTTCTAAGAAATGACCTATTTTTTCCATTACGGTAACGGTATCGGTAGCTTCTTTTGGGTGTTGTCCTAAATCAATTAAATCATTTAAGAGTTGTTTTGAGTTGGTCATGTTAAAGTTACCAGCAACAAGTAAGCTTTGGTGTCTCCAGTTACGTTGACGTAAAAAAGGGTGTACATTTTCGATAGAATTCCCTCCAAAAGTACCATAACGAAGATGTCCTAAAAACAAGTTACCTAAGTAAGGAACATTATTTTGTTGCCATTGGGTATCGTTTGCTTTTTCAATATTTTCTTCAAAAACACCGTTAATACGGTTGTTAATTTTTCCGAAAATATCTTTAATTGGTTGCGGTTGATTAGAACGAATTCTGCTAATATACCTGGTTCCTGGTGCTACATCAAATTTAATACTAGCAAAACCTGCACCATCTTGCCCACGATTGTGCTGTTTTTCCATTAATAAATACATTTTATTTACCCCGTATAAAGCGGTTCCGTACTTATCTTTATAATATTGTAATGGTTTTAATAATCTAACCATTGCAATACCACATTCATGTTTAATAGCGTCACTCATTTTGAAAAAATATTTAATAGTGTGTTGTTGTTGTTGTGTACTATAAAAAAATCCGCAGCAAAAAGCGCGGATTTTTAATTTATGATAAATCTATATCAAATTGTGTTAATTCTTTAAAAGCTTGTAAGCGTGTTAGCACTTCTTCTTTTGTAAGATTTTCCATTCGTTGTGTTCCAAATTTTTCAACACAAAAGGACGCTAAATTAGAACCGTAGATAATTCCGTTTTTCATGTTGTCAAACGAAATGTCTTCAGTTTTTGCTAAATATCCACAAAAACCTCCTGCAAAAGTATCACCTGCTCCTGTTGGATCAAATACTTCGGCTAGCGGTAATGCTGGGGCAAAGAACATTTTTCCTTCACTAAATAATAAAGCTCCGTGTTCTCCTTTTTTAATGATTACATATTTAGGACCCATTTCATGAATTTTCTTCGCAGCATTTACTAACGAATATTCTCCACTTAATTGACGCGCCTCTTCGTCATTAATAGTAACAACATCTACACGTTTTAAAACGGTGTGTAAATCATCTAAAGCGATATCCATCCAAAAGTTCATCGTATCTAATACTACTAATTTTGGTTTTTCGGTCATCTGATCTAAAACAGATGCTTGTGTTAAGGGGTGTAAGTTTCCTAACATTACAATACCTGCATTTTTAAATGCTTCAGGCACTACAGGGGTAAAATGTTCTAATACATTTAATTCTGTAATTAAGGTATCGCGTGAATTCATATCGTTATGATATTTACCGCTCCAAAAAAAAGTTTTACCTTCTTTTACAACTTCAATACCATCGGTATTAATTTCTTTACTGTTCATCATATCTAAATATGATTGAGGGAAATCTCCTCCAACAACAGAAACAACTCCGGTTTTAACTCCAAAATTAGAAGCTGCCAAACCTACGTAAGTTCCTGAACCTCCTAATATTTTATCTGTTTTACCAAAAGGTGTTTCAATAGCATCAAATGCTACGGTACCAACTGCTAATAATTTGCTCATTTCTTATTTTTTTACTGTAATTTTGCACTTTTAACAAAGTGTCACAGTGCAAAAATAGTTTTAAAAAATGACTATCAAAGAAATACAAGAAGAAATTATTGACGAGTTCTCTATGTTTGATGACTGGATGGAGCGTTACGAATATATCATTGACTTAGGAAAATCATTACCTATAATAAAGGACGCTTTTAAGTTAGATGAAAATTTAATTAAAGGATGTCAGTCAAAAGTTTGGTTATATTCAGAGTTATCTGGCAACAGTATTCTGTTTACTGCCGATAGCGATGCTATTTTAAC
This sequence comes from Tenacibaculum dicentrarchi, assembly GCF_964036635.1. Classification (NCBI taxonomy): domain Bacteria; kingdom Pseudomonadati; phylum Bacteroidota; class Flavobacteriia; order Flavobacteriales; family Flavobacteriaceae; genus Tenacibaculum; species Tenacibaculum dicentrarchi. The sequence continues at coordinate 2,658,671 of NZ_OZ038524.1, read as the reverse complement.
CAAAGGAATTGTAGCCCTATTATTAAGGGTGTTTTCTAATCAAACACCACAAGCAATTTTAGCTGCAAAAACTGATTTTATAGATGAAATTGGTTTAAAAGAACATTTAAGCCCAACCCGTGCAAATGGTTTAGTTTCTATGATTAAGCAGATAAAAATGTATGCAATAGCGCAACAATCAAAATTGACAACCTAAATTAATAGTCAAAATTAACAACGAAAAGAAGTAGGAAAGATGACAGATAAACAACTAGACGAATTAGGAGATAAAATAGTAGGTGTTTTAAAAACAATTTACGATCCTGAAATTCCAGTAGATATATATGAGTTAGGATTAATTTATGATGTATTCGTATCGGAAGAAAACGATGCTAAAATTTTAATGACCTTAACTTCGCCAAATTGCCCGGTAGCAGAAAGTTTACCTGTTGATATTGAAAACAAAGTAAAATCATTAGAAGAAATTAACAACTGCGAGGTTGAAATTACTTTTGATCCTACTTGGACAAACGAAATGATGAGTGAAGAAGCGAAGTTAGAACTTGGAATGCTATAAAAATGGCAGCACAAATTATAAATAAAGTAGCCAATAGTCAATTAATAACTATTGATCTTGAAGATTTTTATCCAAAAGGAAATCGTATTGTTTTTGATATTAAAGATTGGTTATATGAAGAATTAATTCTTCGTGAAAAAGACTTCCGAGAACAAGTTAAAAATCATAATTGGTCGCAATACCAAGGTGATTATATTGCTTTAAGTTGTTCGGTGGATGCTATTATTCCTTCTTGGGCATATCTTTTATTAACAACAAAGTTAACCGAATTTGCTAAAAAAGTAGTAGTAGGAAATTTAGAATTGCTAGAAACCGTACTTTTTAATGACATTATTACTAATTTAAACACCACAGAATATCAAGATAAAAGACTAATAATAAAAGGCTGTTCTAATAAATCAATACCACAAAGTGCTTATACACTGCTGGTAAGCAAAATCCAGCCAATTTGTAAAAGTATTATGTTTGGGGAAGCCTGTTCAACGGTGCCTTTATTTAAAAAAAAATAAGCCGATAAAAAGTGACTTTTATAAAATAATATTGTCTAATAAAAAGCGTAGTTTTGCGCTCTTAAAAAATTATAAAATTAACAGCATGAAAAAAATTGTTTTAACATTCGCATTTGTATGCGCTATTGCTTCTTTAAAAGCACAAACAGTTGAAGAATTAAAAAAAGATCTTACAGATAAAAAAGGTGAGATAAGTAAATTACAAGGTGAAGCAAGTGCTTTACAATCTAAAATTGATGCGTTTCCAGGATGGAAATTTGGTGCATTTGGTACTATTGGAGCAAATTTTTCAGGTTTCAACAAATGGTACTCTAATGCTGTTCCTAATTCATCTGCAGGAAATGTAGGTATTACAGCAAATGGTTTTGCTAATTTAGATAGAGATAAATATTTCTGGAGAAATTCAGGAAATATCAATTTAGGGTGGGTTAAGTTAGATGATAAAGATAATGCTACTGATGACACTGATTTTCAGGGAACTACAGATGTTTTTACGCTAACATCTTTATTTGGTTATAAATTAACAAAAACATTAGCAGCATCAACATTAGTTGAATACAGAACATCTTTAATTAAAAACTTTAACGATCCAGGATATTTAGATTTTGGACTAGGGCTTACCTGGATTCCTATGCCAGAATTAGTGGTAGTTGCACATCCATTAAACTACAACTATGTATTTAGCAAATCAGGATCAAACTTTGATTCATCATTAGGAGCTAAAATAGTTGCAGAATACAACAAGAAAATTGGTAACTTTAAGTTCAGATCTAACTTATCAACTTTCCAAAGCTATAAATCAGCAGATTTATCAAACGCTACTTGGATAAACTCTATCGGATTTAATATTTGGAAAGGTATTGGAGTAGGAATTGAATCTGGTTTAAGAGCTAATAAACAAGAAGCATTTAATTCAGAATTAACAAATTACCCTTCTTTAGCAGCAACCCCAGGAAAAATACAATCTTACTGGTTAGCAGGTTTAAGCTACGGTTTCTAAATAAAAAGAGTATTATTATATAATTATAAGAAACCTCAAGCAGTAATGTTTGAGGTTTTTTTTATGTATTTTAGCTAAAAATAAAATTCAATTAAATGACACTATTAATCATATACGCTACAGTTTCTATTTTCTTTTCTTTTGTCTGTTCTATTCTAGAGGCTGTTTTATTAAGTGTAACCGCTACTTTTATAAATGTTAAAAAGAAAGAAGGTACATCTTTTGCAACCGATTTAGAAGCCTTAAAAAAAGATGTTGATAAGCCTTTAATTGCTATTTTAACTTTAAATACTCTAGCACATACAGTAGGAGCAATTTTAGTAGGAACAGAGGCTAAGAAAATTTTTAATGATGATGGTTATGGTGTTTTTATTGTTTCGGCAGTGATGACTATTTTAATTTTAGTTGCCTCAGAAATTATTCCAAAAACCATTGGAGCAACTTATTGGAAACAGTTAGCTGGCTTTACTACAACAGCCTTAAAAATGATGATTTTTCCATTAAAATGGACAGGAGTTCTATGGATTTTACAATTAGCAACTAAATTAATTGGTGGGAAATCGGCACATGGGGAAAGTATTTTAAGTAGAGAAGATTTTTCAGTAATGACAGATATTGCTGAGCAAGAAGGTGTTTTTCATGAAGATGAAAGTAATGTTATTAGAAACATGCTAAATTTTAAAGACGTTCAAGCAAAAGATATTATGACACCTCGAACTGTGGTAGTATCAGCAGATGAAAATAAAACAATTCAATCTTTTTTTGATGATAATAAGCAGTTAAACTTTTCAAGAGTTCCTGTTTTTTCTAAAAATTCAGATAACATAACAGGTTATATTTTAAAAGATAAACTTTTATTAGCTTTAATTGATAAAAAAGGAAACCTACCTTTAAGTTCTATCAAAAGAGATATTTTAGTAGCAAAAAGAGAATTATCAGTTCCTGATTTATTTACCAAATTAGTAAAAGAACGTGAGCATTTAGCATTAGTTATTGATGAATATGGTGCGGTAAGTGGTTTGGTAACTCAAGAAGATGTCATTGAAACCCTTTTAGGTTTTGAAATAATGGATGAAAGTGATCGTGTTGCCGATTTGCAAAATTTAGCCAGAACAAATTGGGAAAAACGTTCAAAAAATATTGATATTATTGATCATTCTGATGAATCATAATTCTTTTAAATATGTAAAAAAAGGATTTATAGAATAAGCATCAAAAAACTCAGTATTAATTTTAGTACTGAGTTTTTGACTTTTAACTGTTTATTTTAATGAAATTATAGCGGAATAACAATCGATCCGTTAAATTTTTCTCTTATTTTATTTAAAGCTCTATCTGCCTGTAATTTTGTTCTATAATCGCCAACCTGTGCTTTCCAATCAGGCTGATCGTATGTTATTTTAGTAAAAATCCCTGGATATTCAAGATTAAATCTGTTTCGTAAACTTTTCGCTTTACTTTCTAATCCGTTATATAATTGGATTCTATAACCAGTACCATTGTTTTTATTATATGTTCTTTTTTTTGCAATTAGCGCAGCAATATCTTTGTTGTTCTTTTGATTTTGCTGTGCTTTTACACTCAAAACACTTATTGAAAGTGATAGCGCTAAAGTTAGTATAAGACCTCTTTTTTCCATTTAATTAAAACTTTGTACAAAAGTAATGACTTGTAATTTAATAGATTGTTTACTTAAGTTATTTAGAACAAATATAAATTATAAATTAGGATTCTCTTAACTTTTCAAAATTTATATAGAAGTAGTACTTTTGCGTAACCTTCTATGTGCTATTTTACTAATAGCCTTGTAGATAAAAATGTATTAAAACTTATATTTAACAGTATGAAAAGTGTGAAACATCACAACAGATTAACCCAGACACTCGTAAAGAGTTTAGCTTTCTTTTTAGTTTTATTAGTGAGTTTTTCAGCATTTTCACAAGATGTTGATGAATCTCGTCAAAAAGAAGGGAAAAAATTATTTAAATCTTTATGTGCTTCATGTCACAAGTTAGACAAAAAACTTGTAGGTCCTAAGTTAGGAGGCGTAGAAAGTAGAAGAGAAAACGATTGGTTAAAGTCTTGGATTAAAGACAATGCCGCGTTTAGAGCTTCAGGTAATAAAGATGCAATTGAAATTTTTGAAGAATACAAGCAATCTAGTATGATGGCTTTTCCTCAGTTAACTGATAAAAATATCGATGATATTCTTTATTATACAACCGTAGGGGAACTTAAAAAAGCAGGTGCAACTGAAGTTACTGCAGCTGGTTCAACTGAAAAAGGAGATGCTCCTGGATGGTTGATTTATATTTTAGGAGCAGCGATTGTTGTTGCTTTTTTAATTATCGCTAGTTTATTAAAAACAATTAGTGAGTTAAAAGGCGCTCCTAAAACACCTGGTTTAGCAGGTCAAACAGCTGATTTATGGGAGGGGCTAAAGAAAAATACCTTTTTACAAGTGTTAATTGTTATATTTTGTGCTTTAATTGGTGCTTATTTTTTCTTCGGAACCTTATTTAAAGTAGGAGTAGATGAAGGGTATCAGCCAATTCAACCAATTGCTTTTTCACATAAAATTCATGCTGGTGATAACAAAATAGATTGTCAATATTGTCACTCTTCAGCAAAACATAGTAAAACTTCAGGTATTCCTTCAGTAAGTGTTTGTATGAATTGCCATAAAAATATTTCAGAAGTAGCCGATGATACCAAAGTGGTTATGGATGATCATACTTTAACTAAATCTGATTTAGATAAAGAAATAGCTAAAATATATGATGCTGCCGGATGGGATGCTGAAAATTTAGAATATACTGGTAACACTAAACCTGTTAAATGGGTTAGAGTTCATAATTTACCAGATTTTGCATACTTTAATCACTCACAGCACGTAACTGTTGCAGGTGTAAAATGTCAAAAATGTCACGGGCCAGTTGAAGAAATGGAAGAGGTATATCAGTACTCTCCATTAACAATGGGTTGGTGTATCGATTGTCATAAAGAGACTAAAGTTGACTTGAAAGGAAATGAGTACTATGCGAAAATTCATAAGCAATTAGCAGCAAAGTATGGCGTTGATCAAGTATCAATTGCTCAGTTAGGTGGAAAAGAGTGTGGTAAGTGCCACTATTAATCAATTAGAAAGTAGAAAAACACATATATAAATGGCTTCAAACAAAAAATACTGGCAAAGTGTTGAAGAACTAAAAGGTAGTTCTGTTGTTGAAACGCTACGTAATAATGAGTTTGTACAAGATATTCCTACAGATGAATTTTTAGGTGATAAAGAAACGTTAGAAACTTCATCAACCTCACGTAGAGATTTCTTGAAATATGTTGGATTTACCACAGCAGCAGCTTCTTTAGCAGCTTGTGAGGGTCCAGTAAGAAAATCAATCCCTTATGTAGTACAACCAAATGATATCGTTGTAGGTGTTGCAGATTGGTATGCAACTACAATTGCAGATGGTTTTGATTTTGCAAACGTATTAGTAAAAACACGTGAAGGTCGTCCAATTCTTGTAATGCCTAATAAATTAGCATCAGGAGAAACAAACGCACGTACTCAAGCATCTGTTTTATCATTATACGATGATCAATTACGTTTAAAAGAACCTAAAAAAGGTGCTGAGCAAATTTCTTGGGCAACTGCAGATAAAGAAATTGTAGCAACTTTAAATGAGTTAAAAACAGCAAACGAACCTGTAGTATTATTAACAGGTACGTTAGCAAGTCCTTCAACTGAAAAAGTAATTAAAGAATTTACTGCTGCGTATCCAAACGTAAAGCATGTTGTTTATGATGCTATTTCAGAAAGTGCAACTGCAGATGCTTTTGAAGCAATGTATGGTACACGTGCTTTACCTAATTACGATTTTAGTAAAGCTGAAGTAATTGCTTCAATTGGAGCTGACTTTATTGGAGACTGGCAAGGAGGTTATGAAAAATCATATGCTGACGGTCGTAGAGCTGAATCTGGTAAAATGTCTTACCATGTTCAGGTAGAAAGTAATATGTCTTTAGCAGGAGCAAATGCTGATAAAAGATTGGTTGTAAAACCATCTGAACAAGTATATGCTTTAGTTAATTTATATAACGAAGTAACAGGAGAGTCAATTCCTTCTAAAGCAACTAAAATTGATGCTGAAATTAAAAAACTAGCAGTTAGTTTAAAAAAGGCAGGATCAAAAGGAGTTGTTGTTACTGGATTAAATGATAAAAATGCTCAGTTAATTGCTTTTGCTATTAACGAGAAATTAAATAGTGAGATATTCGATACTAAAGCTGTTAATTTAACACGTCAAGGTAACGATACTCAAGTGGCTCAATTAGTTGCTGATATTAAAGCAGGAGTTGTAAAAGGTTTAGTTACTTATAATACAAATCCTTTATATACTTTAGCAAATGCTGCTGATTTAGCAGAAGGAATTAAGAAATTAAAATTATCTGTTGCTTTATCAACTCAAAATGATGCAACAGCTAATGCTACACAATATACGTTACCAGCACCTCATAACTTAGAGAGTTGGGGAGATGTTACAATAACTAAAGGTACGTATAGTTTAATGCAACCAACAATTTCACCATTATTTAATACACGTCAGTTACAAGATGTGTTATTAAAATGGTCAGGTAGTTCTGTAAACTATTATGATACTTTAAAAGAGTTTTGGAGTACTAATGTTTTAGCAGGAGCATCTTGGAATCAAGCATTACACGATGGTTTTTTCAAATCAAATGTTATTACTTCTGAACAAGAAGAAACTTTTGAATCTGCAGTAGTTATAACAAATACAGTATCTGAGTTATTAAAAGCTACAAGTACTGCTTCTGGATTTGAATTAAACTTATTTTCATCAACTGCATTAGGTGATGGTAAACAGGCAAATAACCCTTGGTTACAAGAATTACCAGACCCTATTACACGTGCATCTTGGGATAATTACTTAACCGTTTCAATGGCTGATGCTAAAGAATTAGGTTTTGAAAATCCTGTGAAAGATAATGGTGCTATTAATGGTAACTATGCTACTGTAACAGTAAATGGAGTTTCTGTAGAGAAAGTTCCAGTTATGATTCAGCCAGGTCAAGCAAAAGGATCTGTAAGTTTAGCATTAGGATACGGTAGAACTCAAAGTTTAAAAGATGAGATGCAAGTTGGTTTAAACGCGTATCCTCTTTATAAAGATGGAAACAATGTTCAATACAATGTTTCTATTGAAAAAACATCAGGATGGCATAAGTTTGCTTGTACTCAAGTACAAAGTACTCTTGCAGGTCGTAATGATATTTTAAAAGAAGCTACTTTAAAGCAAGTATCTGATAAAACTTTAGATCCAAAACATACTTGGAATAAACCATCAATGGTATCTTATGATCACCAAGAGGTTGAAGCTAAAAGTGTTGATTTATGGGCAGAACATAACCGTGAAATAGGACATCACTTTAATTTATCTATTGATTTAACATCTTGTACAGGATGTGGGGCTTGTGTTGTAGCATGTCATGCAGAAAACAATGTGCCAGTTGTTGGTAAAGATGAAGTTAGAGTAGGTAGAGATATGCACTGGTTACGTATTGACCGTTATTATTCTTCTACTGTTTCAGATAAGCAACATGAAGCTTCAATGACTATTGAAGAATTTAGAGCTGAAAATCCTAGATTATCTAATAAAGAAGTTGAAAGAAAGTATACTGAAAAAGTTTTAGAATTAAGTAAAGGTGATTTATTTGACGCTTTAGAAAATTCTGCAGAAAACCCAGAAGTAGCTTTCCAACCAATGATGTGTCAGCACTGTAATCATGCTCCGTGTGAAACAGTATGTCCAGTAGCAGCAACATCACATGGTCGTCAAGGTCAAAACCAAATGGCTTATAACAGATGTGTTGGTACAAGATATTGTGCAAACAACTGTCCTTATAGAGTTCGTCGTTTTAACTGGTTTAATTACTCAGAAAATGAAGAGTTTGACTTCAATATGAATAACGAATACGGAAAAATGGTGTTAAACCCAGATGTAGTAGTTCGTTCTCGTGGAGTAATGGAAAAATGTTCTATGTGTATCCAAATGACACAGGCAACTATCTTAAATGCTAAAAAAGAAGGTAGAGCGGTACGTAAAGATGAATTTGAAACAGCATGTTCATCGGCTTGTTCTACAGGAGCAATGGTGTTTGGAGATGTTAATAATCCTAAAGATGCAGTGGCTGCATTAAAAGAGGATGATAGGGCTTTTCACGTATTAGACTATATTGGAACAAAACCAAATGTAGTGTATCAAGTGAAAGTAAGAAATACAAACGAAGCTTAATAATAAAACTAATAAGTATATAGATTTATGTCGTCTCATTACGAATCATCTTATAGAGAACCTTTAGTGTTGGGTAACAAAAGTTACCATGATATCACTGAAGACATTGCAAAACCGATAGAAGGTAAAGCAAATCAAAATTGGTATATCGCATTTTTTATCTCCTTAGCAGCAATGTTATGGGGGTTTGGGTGTATTTTCTATACAGTCGGTACAGGTATCGGTGTATGGGGATTAAGTAAAAACATTGGTTGGGCATGGGATATTACCAACTTCGTATGGTGGGTAGGTATTGGTCACGCAGGAACTTTAATTTCTGCAGTACTATTATTATTCCGTCAAAAATGGAGAATGGCAATTAACCGTTCGGCAGAAGCAATGACAATTTTTGCCGTATTCCAAGCAGGTTTATTTCCTATTATTCACATGGGACGTCCATGGAATGGATATTGGGTATTACCAATGCCAAATCAATTCGGATCATTATGGGTTAACTTTAACTCACCATTATTATGGGATGTATTCGCAATTTCAACTTATTTATCTGTATCATTAGTTTTCTGGTGGACAGGTTTATTACCTGATTTTGCAATGATTCGTGATAGAGCAGTAAAGCCTTTTCAAAAGAAAATATACGGTTTATTATCTTTCGGATGGTCAGGTAGAACTAAAGATTGGCAACGTTTTGAAGAAGTATCATTAGTGTTAGCAGGTTTAGCTACACCATTAGTACTTTCAGTACATACAATTGTATCAATGGATTTTGCTACTTCTATTAACCCAGGATGGCACTCAACAATATTTCCTCCTTATTTCGTAGCTGGAGCAATCTTTTCAGGATTTGCAATGGTACAAACCTTATTAGGTATTATGCGTAAGGTTACAAATATGGAAGCTTATATTACACGTTTACACGTAGAATATATGAATATCGTAATCCTTTTAACAGGTGGTATTGTAGCTGTAGCTTATGCAACAGAATTCTTTATTGCATGGTATACAGGTTCACCTTATGAAAATTATACTTATTTATCTTTTGGTGCTGAAGCAGGTGCTTACGGATGGGCATTCTGGTCATTATTATGGTGTAATATTATTTTACCACAATTTTTATGGATTAAGAAATTAAGAAGAAGCTTTATTTTCTCTTTTATCATCTCTATCATCATTAATATTGGTATGTGGTTTGAGCGTTTCGATATTATTGCAATTGTACTAAGTAAAGGTCATTTACCATCAACATGGTGGCGTTTTGAGCCAACATTTGTAGATGTGGGTATTTTTGTAGGAACTATTGGTTTTTTCTTTGTATTATTCTTATTATATGCAAGAACTTTCCCAGTAATTGCACAAGCAGAAGTTAAGACTATCTTGAAGTCTTCAGGACAGAATTTTAAAAAATTAAGAGAAGAAAACAATGAGCACTAGTAAAGTAATTCACGCATTTTATAATGATGATGATATCTTAATGGATGCCGTTAAGAAAATCAAAGGAGAACATCATCACATTGAAGAGGTATTTTGTCCATTCCCAGTTCACGGATTAGACAAAGCATTAGGATTAGCACCTACACGTTTAGCTATTACTGCATTCTTTTACGGAATAACAGGTTTAAGTTTTGCTATTTGGATGACTAATTATATGATGATTCAAGATTGGCCACAAGATATTGGTGGTAAACCAAACTTTAGTTGGTTTGCTAATATGCCAGCATTCGTGCCAATTATGTTTGAATTAACAGTGTTTTTTGCAGCTCACTTAATGGTTATTACTTTTTATATGAGAAGTAGAATATGGCCATTTAAAGAAGCAGAGAATCCTGACCCTAGAACAACAGATGACCATTTTTTAATGGAAATTCCTGTTAATGGAAATGAGGAAGAGTTAAAGGCTTTGTTAGAAACAACAGGAGCTGTAGAAATTAACATAGTAGAAAAGCACTAATAAAGAGATATGAAGAGTTTTGTGAAAATAATCGTAGCTTTAGTTGTTATAACAAGTGTTATTTCATGTGGAGATAAACGTAAACCACAACTACAATATATGCCTGATATGTATGTATCTGTTCCTTATGATGCGAATGGTGCAAATGGTATAAATAATAAAATGGTAGACAGGTTACCTGTTGCAGGTACAGTAAGTAGAAAAGGTATTGTAGCTTATGATATTCCTAATACAAATGAAGGATATGAAAAAGCAAAAGCAACTTTAAAAAACCCTTTACCTACTACTGAAGAGAATTTAGCAAAAGGTAAGGAGTTATACGGAATTTACTGTGCTGCTTGTCATGGTAAAAAAGGTGATGGTAACGGAATTTTATCTCAAAGAGATAAATTTAACGGTATACCAAACTATAAAGAAAGAGACTTAAACCCTGGTAATATTTATCATGTTATTATGTATGGTAAAAATTTAATGGGATCTCATGCAGGACAATTACAATACAATGAACGTTGGCAAATTGTACAGTATGTAGAGAAGTTAAGAAGTGAATTAAAATAACTCTATAATAGATAGTTAAGATATGTACCAGTTTACAGGAAAATTAAAAATACTTGCTATTGCTCTTATTATTTTAGGAGCGTTAGGTACTGCCATCAGTTTTATGTCGGCACCTAAAACTTTAGAACAAGCAAAAGAAATTTTAGCAAAACAGCACGGTGCTCATCATGATGAGCATGCTACTAATGATACTCATGCAGTAGCAACTCATGCTGAAAAAACAACAGAATCACATACTGAATCAGTAGCACATGCAACAACTGCTCACTCTGATGCAGTTTCTACACATACAGCTAGTACTGAAGTTCATGCTGATAATCATGATGCACATGCAGAACATGCTTTTCATCAAATGCAAAATCGTCCTTGGGCAGCATTTTATGTAGCTTTAATGTTCTTTTTAGGTGTAACTTTATTAGTATTAGCTTTTTATGCAATTCAAAGAGTAGCACAAGCAGGTTGGTCTGTAGTGTTATTTAGAGTGATGGAAGCTATTACAGCTAATTTACATTATGTAAGTGCTATAATGTTAGTGTTTTTAATCGCTACATTTATGCATATGAATCATTTATTTCCTTGGATGAATGAAGGAGTTTTTGACCCGCAACACGCAAATTATGATGCTGTTGTAGATGGTAAAAAATGGTTTTTAAACACGCCAGGATGGTTAATGAGAAGTATCTTTTATTTAACGGTATGGAATGTATATCGTTTTATCATTAGAAAAGGATCTATAAAGCAAGAAAATGGAGATTTAAAATTACACATGAAAAACTATAATATTTCTGTTGTATTTTTATTCTTTTTCCTTATTACAGAATCAATGATGTCTTGGGATTGGATTATGGGAATTGACCCACACTGGTTCTCTACATTATTTGGATGGTATGTATTAGCTACTTTTTTAGTATCGGCATTAACAGTAATTGCATTTGTAACAATTTACTTAAGAGCTAAAGGTTTCTTACCATTTGTAAACGATAGTCATATTCATGATTTAGCGAAATATATGTTTGGTTTTTCAGTATTTTGGACCTACTTATGGTTTGCTCAGTTTATGTTAATTTGGTATGCTGATATCCCTGAAGAAACAACATATTACTTATTGCGTTTTAATGAATACAAAGTACCATTTTTGGCAATGGTGGTTATGAACTTTATCTTTCCTGTATTATTATTAATCAATAGTGATTTTAAAAGCGTACCTTGGTTTGTAACAATAGGAGGTGTTGTAATATTAGCAGGTCATTATTTAGATTTATTCGTGATGATTATGCCTGGAACAGTTGGTGCACAATACGGATTTGGGATTGGAGAAATAAGTGGAATTTTATTCTTCTTAGGATTGTTTATATTTGCTACTTTTAATGCCTTTGCAAAAGCAAATCCATTAGCAAAAGGGAATCCATTTTTACACGAAAGTGAAACACACCATTACTATAATATTGAACATAGAGGACAAGATAGTAATAGTCATTAAAAGATATAATTATCACCTTTTTAACTTTTGATAAAAAGGTGATTTTTTTGCTTTAAAAATATCTTATGACATATATCATAGGAATTAAAAAAACATTAAATTTGAAGACTTTATAAGAGTCTTTCTTAAAACGATTAAATATTAATATTTATGCTCGCTTTATTTTATATTTTCATAGCAATTGCAATAGGAGTTAGTTTCTGGCAAATTACCCGTATTATGAATCTTCGATCTGTAATAGCTACAGACAAAGACAACGAAACACAAGGTAAAATTGCCTTAGGATTTTTAGTTTTCCTTTACGCAATGATGGTTTATTGTTTAATAGCAATGAATGTAATTATGTTACCAGAATCGGCCTCTATTGAAGGAGAGCACGATGATAATTTATTTAACATTACCTTTTGGTTAATTGGTATTGTTCAGTTTGGAATGCAATTTTTAATCTTCTTTTTTACTTACAAATATAGAGGTAAAAAAGGTAAAAAAGCATTGTTTTATGCAGATAGTCACACCTTAGAATTGATATGGACAGTTATCCCAGCGGTAACTATTGTTTTATTAATTGGATATGGTTTATGGGCTTGGAACAACATTATGTATGTTGGTGATGACGAAAACCCAATTGTAATTGAAGTATATTCAAGACAATTCGACTGGCAAGCACGTTATGCAGGTGCCGATAATGAATTAGGTTTAGGAAACGTAAACTTCATTAAAGGTATTAACTCTATGGGTGTTGATATGTCTGACCCAAAATCGCAAGATGATAAAAAAGTTACCGAAATGGTTTTACCAAAAGGTAAAAAAGTTGTCTTTAAATTCCGTTCTCAAGATGTGTTACACTCAGCATATATGCCTCACTTTAGAGCGCAAATGAACTGTGTACCAGGAATGATTACTCAATTTGCTTTTACACCAAAGTACACTACTGCAGAAATGCGTTTAAGTACAGAGGTTATTGCAAAAACTGACGGAATCAATAAAATAAGAAAAGCAAAAGGGGAAGACCCTTACGAGTTTGATTATTTATTGTTATGTAATAAAATTTGTGGAGCTTCTCATTACAATATGCAAATGAAAATTACTGTTGTTGAACCAGCAGAATATGAAAAATGGTTGTCAGCACAAAAAACATTAGCACAAGTTATTAAGTAAGGTATTTTTTTAAAGTATATATAATAGATTATGTCAGAACATCATCACAAAGAAACATTTGTAACTAAATATATTTTTAGTCAAGATCATAAAATGATCTCGAAACAATTTCTTGTTACAGGTATATTCATGGGAATTATAGGAGGATTTATGTCTATGTTATTCCGTTTACAAATAGCATGGCCAGATACTTCTTTTTCAATCATTGAAGCATTTTTAGGAAGTCATCAAACTGATGGTATTATGGATCCTGATATGTACCTAGCGTTGGTAACAATTCATGGTACAATAATGGTATTTTTCGTATTAACTGCTGGTTTAAGTGGTACTTTTTCGAATTTATTAATTCCATTGCAAATTGGAGCTCGTGATATGGCTTCTGGTTTCTTAAATATGGTATCATACTGGTTATTTTTCTTATCATCAGTAATTATGATAATTTCATTGTTTGTAGAAGCAGGACCGGCATCGGCAGGATGGACAATTTATCCACCATTATCGGCATTGCCACAAGCAATTCCAGGATCGGGTACAGGAATGACTTTATGGTTAGTATCGATGGCAATTTTCGTTGCCTCTTCATTAATCGGATCGTTAAACTACATCGTTACCATTTTGAATTTACGTACAAAAGGAATGAAAATGACCAGATTACCATTAACAATGTGGGCATTTTTTGTAACAGCAATTATTGGAGTAGTTTCGTTTCCTGTATTATTATCAGCGGCATTATTATTAATTTTTGATAGAAGTTTTGGAACATCATTCTTCTTATCAGATATTTTTATCTCTGGAGAAGTATTACACTACCAAGGAGGATCGCCTGTATTATTTGAACACTTATTCTGGTTCTTAGGACACCCGGAAGTATATATTATTTTATTACCAGCATTAGGGTTAACATCTGAAGTAATTTCAACAAATGCACGTAAGCCAATTTTTGGGTACCGTGCAATGATTGGATCTATTATGGCAATTGCGTTTTTATCAACAATTGTTTGGGGTCACCACATGTTTGTATCAGGAATGAATCCTTTCTTAGGATCGGTATTTACCTTTACAACGGTATTAATTGCAATTCCATCGGCAGTAAAAGCATTTAACTATGTAACCACACTTTGGAAAGGAAACTTACAATTAAACCCTGCCATGTTATTTTCTATCGGATTAGTTTCTACCTTCGTAACAGGAGGTTTAACAGGATTAGTTTTAGGAGATTCTGCTTTAGATATTAACGTACACGATACCTATTTCGTAGTAGCTCACTTTCACTTAGTAATGGGAGTATCTGCCTTATTAGGGATGTTTGCAGGTGTGTATCACTGGTTCCCTAAAATGTATGGTAAAATGATGAATAAAACATTAGGTTACTGGCACTTTTGGTTAACTATAATTGCTGCTTACGGAGTATTTTTCCCGATGCACTTTGTTGGGTTAGCAGGTTTACCACGTCGTTATTACACCAATTCAAACTTTCCAATGTTTGATGATTTAGTTGAAATTAACGTATTTATGACTTTAATGGCATTTTTAGGAGGAGCAGCTCAGTTAATATTCTTAGCAAACTTCTTTATTTCAATGTACAGAGGTCAAAAAGCAACGATGAATCCTTGGAAATCAAATACTTTAGAATGGACTACACCAGTAGAGCACGTTCACGGAAACTGGCCAGGAGCTATTCCTGAGGTTCACCGTTGGGCTTATGACTACAGTAAAGTTGATGAAAATGATGAGTATGTTCACGGAGAAGATTTCGTATTACAAACCACACCATTATTAGAAGGTGAAGAACCTTCTTAATATATAAAACTTATTAAAAGTTTTAAAAAAGCCTTCCAAAATTTTGGAAGGCTTTTTTGTTTTAGAACTGTATTTTATATTTTACCTAAGTAATATGTATCTTAGCATTGATAATTTACTAGGTAACAATTATTACAAACCAAATAGTATATTTCAAGTATATTTGTAATTATATGAATGAAAATTTAAACCCTGAAAACACCAATTTCTCAAGCGATGAGCTGGATGTAGAAAAACAACTACGCCCACTCTCCTTTGATGATTTTACAGGTCAAGATCAAGCAATTGAAAACTTAAAAATATTTGTTGAAGCAGCCAATCAAAGAGAAGAAGCTTTAGACCATACTTTATTTCATGGACCTCCAGGGCTAGGAAAAACCACCTTGGCTCATATTTTAGCCAATGAATTAGGTGTTGGAATAAAAGTAACTTCAGGGCCTGTTTTAGATAAACCAGGCGATTTAGCAGGATTATTAACCAACCTTGATGAACGCGATGTGTTATTTATTGATGAAATCCATCGATTAAGCCCCATTGTTGAAGAGTATTTATACTCAGCAATGGAAGACTATAAAATTGATATTATGATTGAGTCAGGGCCTAACGCCCGTACCGTTCAAATTCATCTAGAGCCGTTTACCTTAATAGGTGCAACCACACGTTCAGGGTTATTAACCGCTCCGATGCGAGCTCGTTTTGGTATCAGCAGTCGTTTGCAATATTATTCAACGGAACTATTAAGCACTATTATTGAGCGAAGTGCCTATATTTTAGGCGTGCCAATATCAATGGAAGCAGCAATCGAAATAGCAGGTAGAAGTAGAGGAACACCTCGTATTGCAAACGCTTTATTACGAAGAGTTCGAGATTTTGCTCAAATAAAAGGAAATGGAAGCATTAGTATTGAAATAGCTGTTTATGCCCTAAAAGCATTACATGTTGATGCCAATGGTTTGGATGAAATGGATACTAAAATTTTAAATACAATTATTGATAAATTCAAAGGTGGTCCTGTAGGGCTTAGTACAATAGCAACGGCAGTTAGTGAAAATACCGAAACTATTGAAGAGGTTTATGAGCCTTTTTTAATACAACAAGGTTTTATAATGCGTACCCCAAGAGGTAGAGAAGTTACCGATTTGGCTTATAAACATTTAGGAAGAACAAGAAATTTAGTGAAAAATTCAACGAAAGGCGAACTTTTTTAAAATGAAACTAAAAAAAATAATACCTATATTTCAATGGTTGCCTAACTATAAAAAATCAGGATTAAAAACTGATATTATAGCAGGTATAACCGTAGCAACGGTGTTAATCCCACAAGGAATTGCCTATGCTCTAATTGCGGGACTACCACCTATTTATGGCTTGTATGCCGCTTTAGTGCCACAATTAATATATGCTATTTTTGGATCATCACGTCAAGTAGCAATCGGTCCTGTGGCAATGGATTCATTAATTGTAGCAACAGGTGTTTCTACCTTGGCATTAATGGGGTCTGAAAGCTATATTTCTATCGCTATTTTATTAGCATTAATGTTGGGAAGCATACAGTTTTTAATGGGCGTATTTCGTTTAGGGTTTATAGTTAATTTTCTGTCAAGACCTGTAATTATTGGTTTTACATCAGCGGTAGCACTTATTATCGGTTTAAATCAATTTCGGAATTTATTAGGGGTTAATTTTTTACAAAGTGATCAAGTTCACCTTCTTTTAGAAGATATTATATATAAAATTGCTGATTTTAAAATAGCTACAACTATTATAGGAGTCATAGCCTGTTTGATTATTATGATTCTTAGAAAAATCAATAAAAAAATACCAAATGCGTTAATTGTAGTAACATTAGGAATTATAACGCTTCGCTTTTTTGGTCACTACTTAACCGATGTAGCCATTGTAAAAGAGATTCCTTCAGGTTTGCCTACATTGATAATTCCGGTAATAGACATCGCTTTAATTAGAGAGTTATTACCTATTGCGGCAACCCTAGTTATGGTTGGTTATCTAGAAATTATATCCATAGGAAAAACCCTTGAAGCAAAGCAAGATGAATACCGAATACAGCCAAATCAAGAATTAATTGCCTTAGGATTAAGTAATATAGCGGGCTCTTTGTTTCAGTCTTACCCAATAACATCAAGCTTTTCTCGCTCAGCGATAAACGAAGAAGCTGGCGGTAAAACAGGTGTTTCGGCAATTGTATCGGCATTGATTGTAGTGCTTACCTTGCTTTTTTTTACCCCGGTATTTTATCATTTACCAAAAACGATATTAGCCGCCATTATTATTGTAGCAGTATTTAATCTGATAAATGTATCGGAAGCTAAAAAACTTTGGAAATCTAATAATTTAGACTTTTGGCTATTGATAGCCACTTTTTTAGCCACCATATTTTTAGGCATAGAACCAGGTATATTAATAGGCGTAGTTTTATCATTAGTTGTATTAATTTATAGAACATCAAGACCTTATGTTGCCGAATTAGGAAAAGTACCAAATTCTGATTTTTATCGAAATAAAAGCAGGTTTGAAGAAGTAATTACAGATAAAGAGGTATTAGTATTTCGTTTTGATGCTCAATTATTTTATGCAAACTGTACTTATTTCCGAGATAAATTAGACGAAATATCCGAAGAAAAAGGTAGTGCTTTAAAACTTATTGTATTAGATGCCGAAAGTATTAACAGAGTTGATAGTACAGGCGTAGAAATGTTAAAAGAACGTATTCGATACTATCAGAAAAGAGATATTGCCTTTTATTTTGCAGGTGTAAAAGGACCTGTAAGAGATGCCCTTTTTAGAGGTGGCGTACTAGAGGTGGTAAGTTTAGATTATTTTTTTATGCGTGCCAATGGCGCAGTACATTTTTTTAAAACAGGAAATAACGAAAATCAAAAAAAATACGCTCAATATATACATCAAGCGTATAAATAATTAACATTATGAAAATAGAGCAAATTTATACAGGTTGTTTAGCACAAGGTGCTTATTATATTGAAAGTGAAGGCGAAGTTGCTATTATTGACCCATTGCGAGAGGTGGAATCGTATATCAAAAAAGCAACACAAAATACTGCCAAAATTAACTATATTTTTGAAACTCATTTTCATGCAGATTTTGTAAGTGGACACGTAACATTAGCCGAAAAAACAGGTGCAACAATTGTGTACGGACCAACGGCAAAAACCACTTATAACTCCCATATAGCAACAGATGGTGAGGTCTTTAAAATCGGAAAAATTACCATTACCGCACTGCATACACCAGGGCATACCATGGAAAGTACGTCATATTTATTAAAAGATGAAAATGGAAAAAATCATGCTATTTTTAGTGGAGACACCTTATTTTTAGGCGATGTTGGTCGCCCTGATTTAGCACAAAAAGGAACTTTAACAATAGATGATTTAGCAGGTTTTCTGTACGATAGTTTGCGTACTAAAATTATGACATTAGAAGATGATGTAATTGTATATCCAGCACACGGAGCAGGATCGGCCTGTGGAAAAAACCTAAGCAAAGAAACCATCGGAACAATTGGTAATCAGAAAAAAACCAATTATGCGTTGCGTGAAAACATGACAAAAGCCGAATTTATAAAAGAAGTAACCGATGGGTTATTACCTCCGCCAGCTTATTTTCCTTTAAATGTGAAAATGAATAAGGAAGGATATGAATCTATAGATGACGTTATCAAAAAAGGCGCAAAAAGTTTATCGGTAGCCGATTTTGAAAAAATAGCTAACACAACCGAGGCAATTATTTTAGATGTGCGTCATCAATCAGAATTTATAAAAGGATTTATTCCACGATCAATATTTATAGGTTTAGGCGGAACGTTTGCTCCTTGGGTAGGTGCTTTAATTAAAGATGTAAAACAACCAATTTTATTGGTAACGCCCGAAGGAGAAGAGGAAATGGCAATTACCCGTTTATCACGCGTAGGATTCGACAATGTTTTAGGATATTTAGAAGGAAGTTTTAACGCTTGGAAAATATCTGATAAAGAAATTGACACGTTGCGTTCTGTTTCTGCGGATGTTTTAGAGGATGCAATAAGCAAGAAAGCCCTTGTTTTTGACGCTCGTAAACCTGGTGAATATGCCAAAGAACATATTGTTGATGTGCCAAGCACACCCTTAGATTTTTTAAATGATCATATTGAAGAATTTCCTAAAACCGAAGATTTTTACGTGCATTGTGCAGGCGGATATCGCTCGGTAATAGCGGCATCAATATTAAAAGCAAGAGGATATCATAATGTAATTGACGTATCGGGAGGTTTTGCAGCGATACGAAAAACAAGTATTAAGAGAACAGTTGCTGTTTGTCCATCAACTTTAAAATAATAGATTTTTAGATAAAGGTTTTAAATAAAAACTAAAATGAAAAAATATTTAGTATTCATCGTATTAATTTTTACGGTTTTGACTTCGTGTAAATCTCAAGAAAATAAGATCAAAAATACTACAGTTGCTGATTTACAGAAAATAATACAAACATCAAAAAAAATTCAAGTATTAGATGTTCGAACCCCTGAAGAATGCTCACAAGGTATTATTAAAGATGCAATAATGATCAATGTTTTTGCTGATGATTTTGATGAAATCGCCTTAAAAAAATTAGATAAAACAATGCCTGTTTATATTTATTGTCGCTCAGGAAGAAGAAGTGTAGCGGCATCAGAAAGGTTAAAAAAACAAGGTTTTGACGTTTATAATATCTTAGGTGGATATATTGATTATCAAAAATTTACATCAACAAAAAAGCAGTAATTAAGTACTAAAAAAAAGAAAGCATGACACAAGAAATTTACATAGAAAACTTAAAATGTGGTGGCTGTGCCAATACAATTATCAACGGATTAACAGCAATTAAAGGCGTTAATGAGGTAAAAGTTGATGTAGAAAAATCATTGGTTACTTTAAACGCAACCCAAGAAAGTTTGATTTTATCCAAAGAGAAATTAGCAAAATTAGGCTATCCAGAAGTCGGAAGTGAAAACACAGTATTACACAAAGCAAAATCGTTTGTGAGTTGTGCTGTTGGTAAAATCAATAAGTAATTATTACGTTACAATAAATAGAAAACCCCAAGCTTTTAAAGCTTGGGGTTTTTTTATAAATCATTAAAATTTATATTTTTCAACGAAAATCATTAATTTAAAACTTAAAAGTAACTCCTGCTAAAAAGTTAATCGTAGCTTGTGGATAATATCCTTGAATTTCTGTTGTTGTTCCAGCTTTTGACCAAGTATCTAAATAAATATACCCTCTATCGACATATTGTTTGTCAAAAACATTGTTTACAACTCCTGTAAATACAATAGATTTAAAGATTGATTTTGTTTTTAATTCATATATGATATTAAAATCGCTGGTAAAATAACTGCTTAATTTTGATGCTTCGGTATCGGTATTACTCAAATATTGTTCGCCTACAAATTTCGATAAAAATGCTAATTGTAAATTTTCTGACGCTTGATAAGTTAATGAATTTCCTGTAACAATATTGGGAGAATTTGCAATATTGGTATTTCCTAATTCTTGTAATTTGTCATTTCTATTTGTGAAAAAATCGACATTTTTATTTTGACTTACCGAAACATTTTGACCAATTGAAAATTTATCATTTACACGTATATTGGCATCCATTTCTACACCAACTCGGTAACTATTACCACTTGCACTACGCAACGCATCGCCAGTATCATCAATTTCACCTGTTAAAACTAACTGATTTTGATAATCCATAAAGTAAATATTCGTGTTTAATTTGATGGTTTTCGTTTTTAAACGCCAACCTAATTCATAATCATTTAAACTTTCGTGGGTAGTTACTCCGCCTTTAAAATCGCTTCGGTTTGGTTCTCTATTTGCTCTGGCAAAAGAAGTGTAAAAGCTATTTTGATTGTTTAAAGTATAGGTAAACCCTATTTTGGGATTAAAGAAATTAAAGTTTTTATCAACATTTAAAGGTTTTCTTTTAGAGGTTAAACCGTTTGTTTTATAGCTGATAAATCGTCCTTGTAAATCAGCAAAAGCTCTTAAATCATCGGTAATATTAAACGATATTTTCGTGAAAATATTCGCATCTTTTTTGGTTGATGTTCCATCGTAATAACGATCTCTGATGTTTGCGTTATCAGCAAATTCTTTCGCCCAAATTACTTCTCCAAAATGCTCATTTTCATAGTAACTATATGAACCACCAGAAATAATTTCTAATTTATCATTATTATAAGTGGCATTAAAATTAGCGACATAAAAATCATTGTCTAACCAACGGCGAACAATTAAATCGGTGGCAGGAGTTCCGTACCAATCAGTTGCTGTGGCTTTTACCAAATTATTATATTTTGAAACAACACTTTCTCCTTTAAATTGCTCAAAATATCCTTTTCCTTTGGTGTAATTTAAACCGATGTTACTTGTCCAATTTTTACTTAATTTTTCATTCCAATGCAATTGATAATGGTCTTGCTTATAATTATCAACTTCGTTATCGTATGTTAATGGATTTTGTCTTCTGTCTTGCTTTAATTGTTTTGCAGAAATTCCGTCCCAAGCTTGATAGGTTTCTTCTTTTCCGCCAAAAGCGATGGCTTTAATCAAGGTATTTTTATTGGTGTAACTTGCTTGTAAAAAGTACGATTTTAAATCGGTAGAAGCCCTGTCAATATATCCATCAGAATAAATATTTGACAAACGACCTGCTAATTCAAAATGCTCGTTTATTTTTCCTGTGGTAAATTTTACGGTATGTTTTCTTGTTCCGTACGACCCAAAAGCATTCGAGATTTCTCCGCCCGCTTTTTCAGAAATACCATCAGTTAAAATGTTCAAACTTGCCCCAAAAGCACCTGCACCATTTGTTGAAGTTCCTACACCACGTTGCAATTGTAAACTTTGAGTTGACGATGCAAAATCGCCTAAATTAACCCAATAACTTCCTTGACTTTCAGAGTCATTATAAGGGATTCCGTTAATGGTTACATTTACTCTTGTAGCATCCGAACCACGAACGCTCATGTAGGTATAACCCACGCCAGCCCCAGCATCCGAAGAAGAAACGACATTTGGTAAATAGTTTAATAAAACAGGAATATCTTGCCCTAAATTACGTTTTTCAAGTTGTTTTTTTGATACATTAGAGTGTGTTACAGGAGCGTTTGCTTGTACACGAACGGCATTTACTAAAACAGCATCTAACACGTTTTTTTCTTCGGATAATTGAATGGTAATTTGTTGGTTATTGGTAAGTTCTATTTGTTTTATTGTTGTTTTAAAACCGATATAAGAAACTTCTAAAAGATGTGTTCCTTTGGATAAATTCAGTTTAAAGTTTCCTTTTTTATCCGAAGAAACTCCTTTTTTTGAATTTTTAAGAACAATAGAAGCGCCATTTAAAGGTTCTTGATTGTTGTTAATTATTTTACCAGATAAAATAAAACTTTGCGCATTTACGGCAAAATTGGTACATAATACGATTATAAAAGCGATGCTTTTAAGTTGTTTAATAAAAGACATTTGTCTCATTTTTTTATAAATAAAAATCGAATAAAAAGAGGTAATTATTCTTTTCGTTTGAATAATTAATTTGATAACATCATAGCATTTTTTGAAGTCCTAAACCCCTTTTTTATAAGATGAATTTAGTGCTTTGCAATATGTTTTTTCCCTAAACAGCATTACCTGTTCTAGGTTCATTGGGTGTGATCTCAGCCGATATTTGGCACCCCTTTAAGAGAACATTACAAAGGTATGATTCAATTTTATAATAGCATAAAAACAAGCTTATTTTTTATTAAAAAAACATTAATTAACGATGGGTTTTTTTAGTGGGTTATTATTAAATATCTTTGAAAAGATATAACAATTATTCATTATTTTAAAAGGTCAATTTAATGGCATTAATTACTACAAAAGCAATTGTTTTGAGGGCGATTAAATATGGTGATACCAGTTTAATTGTAACTTGTTTCACTTTAGAAGACGGCATGGTTTCTTATATGATAAGAGGCGTTTTAAAATCAAGAAAAGGGTCACTTAAAAAAGCTTATTTTCAGCCATTAACGCAGTTGTTTATTCAGGCAAAGCATCATCAAAATAGGAATAAAAATGCTTTAAGTTCTATAAAAGAGGCACAGGTTATTCATTCTTATAGCGATATTCATACTTCGGTTGTTAAGCAGGCGATCGTACTTTTTTTATCAGAAATATTAACAAATATTATTCAAGAAGAAGAAAAAAATGATGTTTTATATCAGTATATAGAAACGAGTTTAATTTGGTTAGATACCCATAGTAATGTAGCAAATTTTCACATATTATTTTTGTTGAATTTATCAAGGTTTTTAGGATTTTATCCTGATGTTTCTCAAGCGAATAAACCTGCTTTTAGTTTATCCGAAGGACGATTTACAACAGCAACCTATGAAAAATTATTACTCACAGGAAATGAATTATTGCTTTTTAAAAAGCTGTTAGGTATAAATTTTGATGCTATACAAACTATTTCATACAATAAAAACGAAAGGCAGACCATCCTTGGGGTTATAATTCGATATTTTGAATTACATTTGGAGGGTTTTAAAAAGCCAAAATCATTAGCTATTTTAGAAACCGTGTTTAGTTGATTTATGAAGCAAATTATACTCTTATTTTTTTTACTTACAAGTATCGTTATTTTTTCACAAAAGCTTGCCATTGTTGATGCCCAAACAGGCGAAGCAATTGACGGGGTAGCGGTGTTTAATAAAAACAAAACAATCGCTGAAATTAGTGGTGTTGATGGTATTGTAAATATTTCGGAATTTAAAGCATCCGAAGTGCTTATTTTTTCGCATGTTTCGTATGCGGGTTTTCAGGAAAAAAAATTAATATTAGAAAAAAATCAGTATCAGGTTTATTTATCAAAATATTCAGAACAATTAGATGAAATTATTGTTTCTGTTTTTAAAAATAAAGAAAAAACCAATAGAATTGCCGAACAAATTGCCGTTGTTTCTTTAAGAGATATTCAAAAGGTATCGCCACAAACATCGGCTGATTTACTAGCGAGTATTCCAGGAATTAAAGTGCAAAAATCACAATTTGGTGGTGGAAGCCCTGTACTTAGAGGGATGGAAAGTAACCGTGTTTTATTGGTGGTCGATGGCGTGCGCATGAATAATGCCATTTATAGAAAGGGACATTTACAAAATTCGATTACCGTAAACCCGAACTTATTAGAAAGAACTGAAGTCGTTTTTGGTCCTTCATCGGTTATTTATGGTTCCGATGCGCTTGGCGGTGTAATTCATTATTATACGAAAACGCCCAAATTATTTAATCTATCGAATAAAAATAAAAAAAGTAATATAAAAGCAAGTCATTTTTTGCGATATAGTTCGGTAAATAATGAAGTTACAAATTCAGTAACCACTGAATTACAGTTTAAAAAATGGGCATCGCTGACCAATATTTCACACAGTAGTTTTGGTGATTTAAAAATGGGGAAAAATCGTACTCACGGTTTTGATACTTGGGGCAAAGTGTTTTTTTATTCAGATAATTTAAACGGAAATTACACTGAAAATCCGACGAAAAATAAAGATATAAATTTACAGAAAAACACAGGGTTTAGCCAAACTGATTTTTTGCAGAAATTATTTATTCCGCTATCAAAAAATACTGATTTAAAATTTAATTTTCAATATTCAACATCATCAGATATTCCACGATTTGATAAATTAATGGAACAAAAAAATGGCAGTTTAAAATTTGCCCAATGGTATTATGGTCCTCAAAAAAGGCTGTTAATTTCTTCGCAGTTAGCAATTAATCCGAATATAAAATGGTTGGAAAAAGGTACGATTACCTTAGCATATCAAAATATTAAAGAAAGCCGTATTCAACGAAAATTTGGTAGTTTAAAGCGTTCAAATAAACATGAAAAAGTGCAAGTTTTTAGCGTAAATGCTGACTTTACGGTTCCTTTAGCTAAAAAACGTGATTTAGGCTATGGTTTAGAACTTGCTTATAATGATGTAAATTCAAATGCTTATGGCAAGACTTTAAAAATATCTACGGATAAAATTAACGGTTTTGATGATGATTTTATGGTGCAATCTCGCTATCCTGACGGTGGAAGTAGTTATTTTAGTTCGGCAATGTATTTAGATTATCGCCAAGATATTTCATATAATTCCACCTTAAATACTGGGGTTCGATTTACCAATACTCAATTAGATGCTCGCTGGATAAATCAGGCGTTTGTAAAATTGCCAAGCACTGATATTTGCCTAAATAACAACGCATTAACTCTTACGGCGGGCTATGTGTATAAGCCGTTTAAAACATGGCAATTAAATGCCGTGTTGTCATCAGGGTTTCGCGCGCCAAATATTGATGATGTAGGAAAAGTAAGAGAAAAAAATGGCGAAGTTACCGTGCCAAATATCAACTTAAAGCCAGAGCATGCCTACAATACAGAGCTTGGTGTTCAAAAATATTTTAATAATAAAAAGTTTCGAATTGGCGCAAATGTGTACTATACTTTATTGAATAATTACATTTATAGAGAAACCTTTATGCTCGGGGGCGTTTCAAAAATTTTATACGATGAAGAACAAGGAGTTATTGTAGCAAATGTAAATAAAGGAACGGCTTATATTACTGGCGCAACGGTGAGTTATCAGGGGAAATTAGCTGAAAATTGGAAAACTTCAGGTTCTTTTACCTATACAAAAGGACGTGCTTACGATACGAAATTACCACTCTCGTCAATTCCGCCATTATTTGGTCGATTTGAGCTTAGTTATGCCGATAATAAATTAGAAAGTGGTGTAAATTTCATTTTCAATGCTAAAAAAAATATTTCAGATTATAATTTAGAAGAAGGCATTGACAATCATAAACAAACGCCAATTATTAACAAAAAAGCTACTGCTGATATTGATAAATATTATGGTACGCCAAGTTGGATGACTCTTGGTTTACATGCTAAATATACGCTGAATAAAAACATTTCAATACAAAGCCAATTCAGTAATTTATTGGATGCACATTATAAAGAATTTGCCTCAGGAATTTCAGCACCGGGGCGAAATATTTCAATATCGTTATTAACTAATTTTTAAATACAAATACAGATGATTAATATTTTTAAAATTGTAAGTTTATTGGAAGGAATATCTTATATATTATTGCTTTTTATAGCTGTTCCTATTAAATATTTACAAGGCGATGCAAGCTATGTAAAAATGCTAGGAATGCCTCATGGAGTACTATTTGTAGCCTACATAATTTTAGCAATTATGTTAAAATCTTCACAGAAATGGAACACAAAAACCTTCGGAATTATTTGCGGATTATCATTGCTTCCTTTCGGAACTTTCTTTGTTGGAAAATACTTAAAAGCGTAGTTTTTATTTATCAAAAAAATATTTTAAAGCGATATTTTATAAACTTTTTTAGTTTGTAAAGTATCGCTTTTGTAGTATTGAAAACCCTTATCGCTGTTTTAAAAAAACATTATTTTATTTTAAAAAAACACTTGAAATAGTGTGGTAATAAAGTATGTTGCTGATACTTAAATAGTAACAAATTTATTATTGATAAAAAAAGTGTATTTTGCAATAGCGTTAATAAATTAATTATTTATAAATTATGAAAAAAACACTATTACTTATTGCATTTGTGCTACTGAGCACTGCAACAATGGTTGCTCAAACAACGATAAAAGGTACCGTTAATGACGCATCTCTTGGAGGAGTATTACCAGGAGCAAACATTAAGGTTTTAAGGAAGGCTGTAGGAACTTCTACTGATTTTGATGGGAAATTTATCATGAAAGTAGTTGATATTCCTCCTTTTACTATAAAAATTTCATCTATAGGATATCACTCTAAAACCATCGAAATAACAAAAAATAATCAAGTTGTGGTGGTTAGTTTAACCGAAAATGCAACTTCTTTAGACGAGGTTGTAATTTCGGCATCAAGAACTCCTGAGCGTGTAATGGAATCGCCAGTAACGATTGAACGTTTTGATTCAAGGGCTATTAAAAACACGGCTTCTGCCTCTTTTTATGATGGCTTAGAAAACCTAAAAGGAGTTGATATAAACGCTAGTGGATTAACATTTAAATCGGTAAATACACGTGGTTTTGCCTCTTTTGCCAATGAGCGTTTTGTACAATTAGTTGACGGAATGGACAACGCTTCTCCTGCATTAAATTTTGCTTTAGGAAACTTATTAGGAATGTCTGAATTAGATGTTAAAACCGTTGAAATATTACCAGGAGCAGCATCTGCTTTGTATGGCGCAAACGCATTTAATGGTATTATGTTAATGACCAGTAAAAGTCCTTTTGAAGATCAAGGAATTAGTTTTGTATATAAAACAGGTTTTACAAGTCAGCAGGCTGCGAGCAATAATCCTTACCACGATACAAGTATTAGAATGGCACATGCTTTTGATAATAAATTTGCCGTAAAAGCAACATTATCATATTTAAAAGGAGAAGAATGGCATGCAACAGATACTAGAAATACCACAGGTGTTGGAGGAACATATTTACCAGGAGATAGAAATTCTAGGACAGATTATGATGGTTTAAATGTATATGGCGATGAGGTTGGAACAAATATAAGAACCGCTTCAGGCTTAGGAATTATTCCGAGCGTTCGAGTTACTAGAACGGGGTACGATGAGGTCGATTTAATGAGTAACGAAGCAAAAAGTGTTAAATTTGGCGCAGCATTACATTATCGTCCTTGGGGAAATGACCGCTTAGAAATTATATGGAATTCAAAATATGGTACAGGAAATACTATTTATCAGGGGCAGAATAGGTATAATATTTCTAACTTTTTTATGGAGCAACATAAATTAGAATTTAAAGGAAAAAACTTTTTTATAAGAGGATATTATACTGGTGAAGATGCTGGCGATTCATACGATACTCGTTTTACAGCTATTAATATTAACAGAGAATGGAAATCGGATAAAAACTGGTTTAGCGATTATATAGCAGCCTATGCCAATTCGGTACTTGGCAACCCTAATATAGACACTTCTTTAGCGCATGCTAATGCTAGAAAAGCAGCAGATACAGGGCGTTTAATTCCAGGGACTAGCGCTTTTAACACCGCTTTTAATAAAGTAACTAATGAGCCAGATTTAACAAAGGGTTCAAAATTTCAAGATAAAACAAGCTTATATCATGTAGATGCAAATTTAAACTTACGTGATTATATTGATTGGGCAGAGGTACAAGTTGGCGGTTCGTACCGACAATTTAATTTGAACTCATTCGGTACTATTTTCACAGATCAGAATAGCTTAATTGATTATGATGAATATGGTTTATATACCCAACTTCAAAAGAAAATGATGGAAGATCGTTTAAAATTAACCACCTCTGTTCGTTATGATAAAGCAAAAAATTTCGATGGAAATATTTCTCCTCGTTTGTCATTAGCCTATGCCGCAGGTGAAATGAAAAATCATAATTTAAGAGCCTCTTTTCAAACAGGTTTTAGAAATCCAACAACGCAAGATCAGTACATCGGTTTGGCAACAGGAGGCGGAACTTTAA
Source organism: Tenacibaculum dicentrarchi (assembly GCF_964036635.1). NCBI lineage: Bacteria > Pseudomonadati > Bacteroidota > Flavobacteriia > Flavobacteriales > Flavobacteriaceae > Tenacibaculum > Tenacibaculum dicentrarchi. Next base: position 2,629,764 of record NZ_OZ038524.1, on the reverse strand, counting down.
TTGGTACTTCTGAAGATAATTTAGATAGGTTTACTTCTTCGCCTTTACCTGTTAGTATTGCAGGGCAACAAATTCCAGGAATTAATTCTGAAACAACATATACAGGTAGAGATGCCTTTACCAATGCTTTTTCAGAAAGTTCTATTATAGACAAAACACCTACCAAGGCTAATTTTGATTTGGTAAAACCTGAAAAAGTAACTTCTTATGAAATAGGGTATCGTGGGGTAGTCGCAGTATCAGAAAGTAAAGTAGGTATTGATTTTAGCATGTATTATAACGATTATAAAGACTTTATCGCCTTAAAAAAAATAGCCGTTCCTTTTTATGGTGTAGCGGGCAGTAGTTTGCCAAGTGTGTTACCAAATGTAAGCGAAGGTGATTTAGCTTTATTAGCCTTAAAAAATGGTGATTTTGCAGGCGTTGGATTTAGAACAAATTCATCGGCAGCTATTACTTCTTATGGGGTAGGGCTTGGTTTAAGCACAAAAGTTTTTAAAGGATTTAATTTAGGGGTAAATTATACCTGGTCTAAATTTGATTTTGATCAAAGCTCAGACCCCGATTTTCAAGCAGGATTTAATACTCCTGAACATAAAATTAAAATACAGTTTGGTAAAACCAACTTGTTTAAAAACTTTGGTTTTAATGTAAGTACAAGATGGCAAAATGATTTTTACTGGGAATCATCTTTCTTTGAAGGATCTGTAGCTGCTAGAACAGTATTAGATGCGCAAGTAAATTATAAAATTCCTTTTTTAAAATCAGTATTTAAATTAGGAGGTGCTAATTTAACAGGAAAAGAATATTTTAGTGCACCAGGTATTGGAGCAATAGGATCTCAATTCTTTATTTCTTGGACAATAAATAACTAAAAAAATGAAAAAAATGACATTAAAATATACATGGTTATCGGTAGTTTTTATTGGGTTGGTAGCCTGTGATGTAAATAATGATTTAGATCCAATTACAGAAAAAAATGAAAAAGAAACCATAATTTCTTTAGAATCAGGTAGTGCTGATTTTTCAAATTATGTAGCAGTAGGCGCATCTTTTACCGCAGGATATACAGATGGAGCAGTATTTAAAGCAGCTCAAAAAAACTCATTTCCAGCAACCTTAGCATCTAAATTTGCGATGGCAGGCGGTGGTAAATTTACCCAGCCATTAATGAGCGATAATTTTGGTGGCTTTACAATTGGTGGAAAAATAGAAGGAGCACCTAGGTTCTATTTTAATGGATCAGTACCTGTAATGTTAGGAGTAACACCAACTACAGAAATATCAAATATTAAAGTAGGGACTTACAATAATATGGGAGTTTCTGGTTTAAAAAGTTATCATTTAGGAGTAAAAGGTTATGGTGCATTAGCGGGGTTACCAAACGCAAATCCTTATTTTATAAGAATGGCATCATCGCCAATGGCAAGTGTTTTAGAAGATGTAATCGCACAGAATCCAACCTTCTTTTCGTTATCAGAAATTGGTGGAAATGACGTGTTAAGTTATGCTGTTTCAGGTGGTGTTGGTGTTGACCAAAAAGGAAATTTAAATCCAGCAACTTATGGTAGTAAAGACATAACAGACCCTACTGTTTTTGCAAGTGTTTTTTCAACAGCTGTAACAGCTCTAACAAGCAATGGAGCTAAAGGAGTTGTCGCTAATTTACCAGAGGTTACATCACTACCTTATTTTACAACAGTGCCTTATGCTCCTTTAAACCCAGCAGATCCTGCTTTTGGCGCACAAATACCTACTTTAAATAATGTATTTGGTGCAATTAACGATGTATTTGTTGCTATTGGCGTGCCAGAACGTGCTATTGTATTTGTAGCAGATGCCGCTAGTCCTGTAGTTATAAAAGATGAAGCTTTAGAAGATAAAACAGCACAAATAATCGGAACATTATTAGCAAGCCCTACTTTTACTACTTTTGTAGCTGGCTTTGGTTTGCCTACCGATGCGAGTACTTTGCAAAAAGTAGCAGGTTTATTAGGAACTTATTATGGGCAAGCAAGACAAGCAACAGCCGATGATTTATTAGTTTTACCAAGCAGTAGTATTATTGGTAAAGTAAATGAAAATTCAGTGAAATTTTTATTGAGCCAAGGATTACCTGTAGAATTAGCAGGAATGTTTTCCGTAGAAGGAGTTTCGTTACCATTAACTGATAAGTGGGTATTAACTACTAAAGAAATTGAAAAAGTTAAAAGGGCAACAGCTGCTTATAACACTACAATTAAAGATATTGTAACTCAAAAAGGCTTGGCTTTTGTCGATTTTAACGCTATTTTAAAACAAGCTGCTACTAGCGGTTTAGAATTTGATAATTATTTTCTGAAAACGACTTTTATTACAGGTGGTTTAGTGAGTTTAGATGGTGTTCATTTAACAGCTAGAGGTTATGCTTTAATGGCAAATGAAATGCTAAAGGCAATTGATAAAACCTACGGATCTAACTTTGAGAGCGCAACCAATGGATTGGCTAAAGCGGCTGATTTTCCAACAGGTTACGCGGCTACTTTAAAGTAAGATAGTATTATTTTAAAATAATATTTTTACGATAAAAACGGCTTTATTTTTAAAAATGAAGCCGTTTTTGTTTTATTCGTTACTATTGTCAATCCACTCTTTTATTTTGTTGTCATTGATAATATATTTTTTATATTTCTCATCTTTATATCGATAATAAATAAATATAGGCATTAATATAAAAGCCATGTATAAAACGCCAAGCCCCATTACAATTTGTGCCTTCGGATGTTCTATATTTAAAAGATAAGCCCCTGTAAACATCCAAAGTAAAAAGATGATGAATAATATTTTTAATGCAGTTTTCATTATTTTGATTTTAATAGGACAAAAGTAAAAAATCCTACCATGTAAATACTGGTAGGATTTTTATTATTTTGAGTATCGTAAAATAATTACATTTTTTGTAACCAATTTTTTACATCAACTTCTTGTTTTATAATATCTTTTAATTCAGAAATTGGAACACGTTTTTGCTCCATAGTATCTCTATAACGAATCGTAACAGCGTTGTCATTTAAAGTATCATGATCAACAGTAATACAAAATGGTGTACCATTAGCATCCTGACGACGGTAACGACGACCAACGGCATCTTTTTCATCATAAGTTACGTTAAAGTCCCACTTTAAATCTTCCATAATTTTACGAGCAACCTCAGGTAAACCATCTTTTTTAACTAATGGTAAAATAGCTGCTTTTATTGGTGCTAAAACGGCAGGTAATTTTAAAACAGTTCTTGAAGTTCCGTTTTCTAAAGCTTCTTCTTGTAAAGAATTTGAAAAAACAGCTAAAAACATTCTGTCTAATCCGATAGAAGTTTCTACTACACAAGGTGTATAACTTTTGTTATCTTCATGGTCAAAATACTGTAATTTCTTTCCTGAAAACTCTTCGTGTGCTTTTAAATCGAAATCTGTACGTGAGTGAATTCCTTCTAATTCTTTAAATCCGAAAGGAAACTTAAACTCAATATCAGCAGCAGAATCAGCATAATGAGCTAATTTTTCATGGTCGTGAAAACGATAATTATCTGCGCCCATTCCTAATGATAAATGCCAATTTAAACGGGTTTCTTTCCATTTATTGTACCATTCTTTTTGCGTTCCAGGTTTTACAAAAAATTGTAATTCCATTTGTTCAAACTCACGCATTCTAAAAATAAATTGACGTGCCACAATTTCGTTACGAAATGCTTTACCTGTTTGAGCAATTCCAAAAGGAATTTTTAATCTTCCTGTTTTCTGTACGTTTAAAAAGTTTACAAAAATACCTTGTGCCGTTTCAGGGCGTAGGTATAAATCCATTGCAGATTCAGCAGAAGCACCTAATTTAGTACCAAACATTAAGTTAAATTGCTTAACATCCGTCCAGTTTTTAGAACCTGTTAATGGATCAGCAATTTCTAATTCTTCAATTAATAATTTTACATCGGCTAAATCTTCTTTTTCTAAAGATTTTCCTAAGCGAGATAAAATGGTATTAATTTTTTCTTGATAACCTAAAACACGTCCGTTTGTTGCAAGAAACTCTGTTTTATTAAAAGATTCTCCAAAGCGTTTTTCGGCTTTTTTAACTTCTTTTTCAATTTTAGTTTCAATTTTAGCACAGTAATCCTCTACTAAAACATCGGCTCTATATCGTTTTTTAGAATCTTTATTATCGATTAAAGGATCGGTAAAAGCATCGACATGCCCTGAAGCTTTCCAAGTATTTGGGTGCATCAAAATTGCCGCATCAATTCCTACAATGTTTTCGTGCATTTGCACCATTGCTTTCCACCAATAATCTCTAATGTTTTTCTTTAACTCAACTCCGTTTTGAGCATAGTCGTAAACCGCACTTAAACCGTCATAGATTTCAGAAGACTGAAATACATAACCATATTCTTTTGCGTGTGATATTACTTTTTTAAAGTGATCTTCTTGTTTTGCCATAATGCAAAAATAAAATAAGGATTTAAACTAATACTATTCTAAAACGAAAAAGTGACTAATTAAATGATTTTTTTATTTTTTTGTGATTTTTTTATCTTAAATTAAGAATAGTTGCCCCTAAATAAAGTTTATCTATAAAGGTACTAATGGTATATTTTCCTTTATTGATATCATCTCTATTGACTAAAATAAGCGATACTAAATTTAATTTGTCATTATTATAAGTTACATCAATAGCATCGGTATATTGAATATTTGCACCGTTTTTTAAGTTGGTAACTCCTTTTGGCGCAATAACATTATTATTTTGATCTGTAATTTGGATGTACACTGTTTTTTTACCAGGGTCAACTATAGGATTTTCTAATAAATCGAAATTGACTCTAAAGGCATCTGTTCTGCTAGATCTTGATGTTGAGGTTAGTTTTCCGTTACTGCGTTCTTTCATAGCCACGGCATTAATGCTACTTGTTTTTAGAATACTACCAGCATCTATTTTAGATTGAAGTATTTTTTGTTTTTTCTCTAAGTTATTGTTTTTATTGATTAAAGAAGTATTTATGGTTTCTTTTTGTGCTAAAATAGTAGCTGTAATTACATCTCTTTTATTTAATTGCTGATTAACAGTATTTAATGAATCTACTTTGATAAATAGTTGTTTATTTTCATATTCTAAACGGCTAATTTTCTTTCTGTAAATACGTATTAAGCTATAATTGTCTACCTGTAATATTTTAATAGAATCTCGAAGGTTGTTCATTTTAATAAGTTCAAGCTGTAGTCTTTTTGAAATACTTTTTTTTTGAACTACAACATCGGTATAATCTTTAATCATTTGATCAAGTTCCTTTTCTAGGTCATTTTTATCTTCTTTAAAGGCTTTTTGAAGATTGTCATGTTGGCTTTTTTTCTGTAGAGAATATAACGTTAATGATAACATTATTAGTAATAGTAAAACAATTATAGCACTTTTTTTTCTTTCAGTAGTCATAATTTAGGGGGGTAATAATGATTATTGTTTTTATCTATATTAAAGAATGAAATTATTGGTGATTTTTTTTATTGTGTATCTAATATATTATTACAAAGTATTTTTTGCTTGTTTTTTAATAAAATTTCTTTTACTGGTGAAACAACCTGAACATAAATTAGGTTTTAAACGAGGTTTAATGATTTTATTTTCGAGTAAATTAAACCTTATTTTAAAAGCAGTTGTTTTACTCGCTCTATTAGTATATGTATATTTACCACTTCGTTTTTTTCATTACTACTACTTTTATTGTAGATATTTTTAAAATTTGAGCAATGGAAATTTTTTATTTTAAAACCTTTTTTCTTAATGTAAAGATTTTTTAATTAAAACTTCGGTAACACTATCATTTTTTGATGTTAATTGTTTGTTTTTTGAGTTTAAGGAGTCAATATAAGAAAAAAGTAATTTATTTTGCCTATTTAAAATTAAAATACGCTTTTTTGTAAAAGCGCAATAATCGATAATTTTCAGCTTTTAAATTATGAATAGTATCTTTTAAGTTTAATTATTTCGTGAAGTTTGTTTCTTAAATTTAAAGAAACATCACCTTTTTTATTAAGTGCTTTTTCATATTTTTTTAAAACAGTGTTTAATTCAAGTTCTAGGTCTTTTTTTCAGAATTAAAAGGTATTTTTAAATCTGAATACTCATTCGCATTTTTATATGACAATATACCTGTCGTAATTAATGATACAAGAAGTAATAAAACCAGTATTTTTTAATTTTTTTGTAGTCATTCATCGGTTTTCTGATAAAAAACTAGGCTTTTCAGAATCCAATATGCTGTTTTTTATACAGTTATAAATAAATGCAGGGGGGAAGTTAAGTGATTCAAAATTTAACTTGATGTTACTCCCAAAAACTTCTTTTAATTTTGTATAATATGTTAAGCTATATTGATATTGAATAAACAAACCATTATTATTTAAAAGGTTATAACTTTCAACTAAAATACGATGCGATATTTCTTTTGGAATAATCGTTAATGGTAAGCTAGAAACAATATGATCGGCTTTTTTATAACCTAATTTTTCAATTTCGGTAGCCATTTTCTCAGCAGAAGCTTTTAAAACAATTAACTGCGGGTTTTTTATTTTGATCAGTTCTTCATAAAAGGCATCATTAATTTCAAAGCAAATTAAAATAGCCTTAGGTTTCAGTTTCTTTAAAATACTATGTGTTATAGGGCCGTTTCCAGGGCCTAATTCTATAATAACATTTGCTTTTGAAAAATCAATTCCCCGAAGCATTTTATTTGCTAAATATTTAGAACTAGGGGTAACAGTACCTGATGTTTTGTAATTTTTTACAGCTTCTTTAAAGAAATTAAATTTTTTACTCAAAATAATATTTTGTTATGTTTTTTGTATATTTCTGCTAAAATAAGGTTCGTAAAGATGCAAAATTTAAAAGATATATTCTATTTATTTTATCCTAATTTATGTATTAATTGTGCAACAGTATTATTACAAAGTGAAACTTATTTGTGTATTACCTGTACTAATAACTTACCTATTATAGAAAATAATGATTATATAAACAATAGTTTATTAGCTCCTTTTTATGGTAAAATTTTGGTGAAAAATGTCCGTTCGTTTTTGTATTATCAAAAAAAAGGTATTACACAAAAAGTAATTCAAGAATTAAAATATAGAAATCAACCAGAAATAGGTAAATTTATAGGTAATTGGTTTGGTGAAAATTTAAAAAAATCAGGTGTTTTTAAAGATATCGATTATATAATTCCTGTGCCATTACATCAAACTAAATTAAAAAAGAGAGGCTACAATCAGCTTACAGAATTTGGTAAAACACTAAGCGTTGTTTTAAATACAACCTATAAAACAGAATTTTTAATTAAAACTACTACAGCTAAAACACAAACAACAAAGTATCGTTTTGAACGATTTCAAAATCTTCAAAGACCTTTTGAATTAATTGATTTTAAGGTGTTTGAAGGTAAGAATGTTTTATTAATTGACGATGTGTTAACCACCGGAGCAACCCTGGTAGCTTGCTGTGAAGAGTTATTAAAAACAAAAAACATAACTATTAGTATTGCTACGATGGCTTACACTAAAAAAGAATAATTTTGTTAGGCTTAATTTACTACTTTTGAAGTTCTATTTTAAGAATATTTAAAGAATTAATTTGTGAAAAATAAGTTGTTATTTTTAGTCGTTTTAGCATCTGTAGTTATAATTAGTTGTGCAAGAAAAGGAAGACCCGAAGGCGGTTCTAAAGATGAAGATGCGCCAATTATGATGACGGCAAAACCGCCTTATAAAACGATTCATTTTGATAAAAAAAATATTAAAATTGAATTTGACGAATATGTAGTTTTAAAAGGATTGTCGAAACAATTAGTTGTTTCCCCTCCTTTAAAATACCCACCAATTATAACACCTCAAGGAACTGCGAGTAAGTATATTAATATTGAAATTTTAGACACTCTAAAAACCAATACAACCTATACTTTTAACTTTGGAAATGCAGTACAAGATAATAATGAAAATAATAAACTAGAAAGTTTTAAATACGTTTTTTCTACAGGAAATTATATTGATTCATTAAAATTAAAAGGCTCAGTAGCGCCAGCGTTTACACAAAAAAAGCTTAAAAATATCAGCGTTTTATTATATCGTTTAGATAGCACTTATACCGATTCAATTATTTACAAACAAAAACCAAATTACCTTAGCAGTACTTTAGATTCTACTAATTTTGAATTCACCAATTTACGCAAAGGAAAATACTTATTATTAGCCTTAAAAGAAGCGTCAAGCAATTATATTTTCAATAGTAAAACCGATGAAATAGGCTTTTATAAAGACACAATTTCATTGCCAAAAGACACCTTAATTTTAAATCCGATAACACTTTTTAAAGAAGTACAACAGTATCGATTTAAAAGAGGAAAAGAAGTTTCAAAAGGAAAAATTCAATTCGGATATCAAGGACAAAAAGAAGCCTTAAAAGTCGAATTATTATCAAAAGTTCCTGCTTCATTCAAATCATTTTCAGCCTACGAAAAAGACAAAGACACGCTTAATTATTGGTTTACCCCTGTAAAACAAGATTCGTTAAATTTTATTGTAAGCAATAAAAATAATTTAAAAAACAATTTAAAAGATACAATAACAGTACGTTTACGTAAAAAACAAATCGATTCTTTGGCTATTTTATCAGAAGTAAAAAGTGTTCTGCCTTTAAAAGACACCTTATTTTTAAGCACTAATAATCCTATTACAATTTTTGATAAATCAAAGTTTTCATTAGTAGATAAAGATACCGTTGCAATTCCCTTTCAAGTAAAAAAACAACGCATAAACAAGCTCGCTATTTTATTCGAAAAAACACCTTCAACATTTTATAAATTGGCAGTTTTGCCTAAAGGAATTACGGATTTATATGAAACTAGCAATGATACGTTAAAATATCAATTTAAAACACTAACTGTTGAAGACTACGGAAGCATTATTTTAGAGGTAAAAAAACAAACAAAGCATCCTGTAATTATGCAACTTTTAGATAAAGGCGAAGTGGTAAAAACTAAGTATGTTAATAGTTCAGAAAAAGTAATATTTGATTTATTAGCACCCAAAGAATACACCATTCGAGCAATTATCGACACCAATAAAAATACTATTTGGGATACAGGAAATTTTTTATCAAAACAACAACCCGAAAAAGTTATTTACTTTGAAAAGGCATTTAAATTAAGAGCCAATTGGGAAATGAATGAGGTGTTTATTGTTGAATAAGTTTGTTAGTTTAGAAATTAAACAAGGGGTTTTAACCCCTTGTCTTGACCTTTTTTTGTGAAAAAATTTTAAAGTTCTTATATTTTTTTTAGAAGAATTATTCCCCCTCATACCTAGTAGCCGTTGGGCAAAATAACAATTCTGTTGGATTATCAATATCATATAAATACTGATAACTTCTAGTTTCTTTTTGGCAATAAGGCGCTATTAATTGTAGCATATTTTCAAACCCCGCTAAAGTTAGCACACAAAAAAACGTATGCTTGTCTTTGGTTAAAATCCCTTCATCCGATTTGAATAAACCAAAAATTAAATTACAATTTCGAGTTTCAATAAAATCAACTTCAGATACATCTAATCGTTGTTTTTTTTCGATAACAGTCTCTTTAATTAAGTCTCTAAATTTAGTCGCTTCCTCTTTATTGAAATTGTACAAACGTACTACATGTTCATCAAAACCATTGACATTATCTATATAATCTACTTCCATTTCCTCTTGCTTTTCTTTATATAATAAATATTAATGTGCTTGTAACCAATTTTCACCAATTCCGATTTCTACATCCAACGGAACTTCCATTTTAAAGGCATTTTCCATTTCTTGCTTAATAATTGGTTTGATAATTTCTAATTCATCTTTATGAGCGTCAAACACCAATTCATCATGTACTTGCAATAGCATTTTCGATTTAAAATTTTCTTTCTCAAATCGCTTATAAATGTTAATCATTGCTAGTTTTATAATATCGGCTGCACTTCCCTGAATCGGTGCATTTACAGCATTTCTTTCTGCTCCTGAACGCACCATTCCGTTTCTCGAATTGATATCTTTCAAATACCTGCGTCTGTTTAAAACCGTTTCTACATAGCCATTATCACGAGCAAAATCGACTTGTTTTGCCATGTAATTTTTCAACTTCGGATAGGTCTCATAATAGGTATCAATCAATGCTTTTGCTTCTTTTCGAGATAAATCTGTTTGATTGCTCAATCCGAATGCCGAAACCCCATAAACAATACCAAAATTAACCGTTTTTGCATTGCTACGTTGTTCCCGAGTTACTTCATTTAAAGGAACATTAAACACTTTTGATGCCGTAGAAGCATGAATATCTTCGCCATTTTTAAAGGCTTCTATCATCGTTTCTTCTTGGCTTAATGAAGCAATAATTCGCAATTCAATTTGGGAATAATCGGCAGCTAATAACACATAATTTTCATTTCTTGGGATAAAAGCTTTTCGAACTTCCTGCCCTCTTTTGGTACGAATTGGAATATTTTGTAAGTTCGGATTATTCGAACTCAATCTTCCTGTGGATGCCACCGCCTGTGCATAAGATGTATGAATGCGTCCTGTTTTTGAATTTATTTCATTCGGCAAAGCATCAACATAGGTGCTTTTGAGTTTTTTATACTGACGATATTCTTGAATATCTCTAATAATTTGATGGTCTTTTGCTAAAAGAGAAAGCACCTCTTCGGCGGTAGAATATTGCCCTGTTTTGGTTTTTTTCGGCTTTTCAACCAATTTCATATTTTCAAACAATACAATTCCTAATTGTTTTGGGGAAGCAATATTAAATTCTTCGCCTGCTTGCTGGTAAATATTTTTTTCTAAACGCTCAATGTCGCTAGTTAAATCAACAGAAAGTTCTTTTAAAAATGGCACATTTAGGTTAATTCCTTCAATTTCCATGGCTGTTAAAACCGATACTAAAGGCGTTTCAATTTCATTAAATAGCTTGGTTACATTTCCGCTTTCTAATTCTTTTGTAAAATGCTCTTTTAATTGTAGGGTAATATCAGCATCTTCCACCGCATATTCGGTTTGTTTGGCAATTTCAACAGTTCGCATTGACAGTTGATTTTTCCCTTTTTTTCCGATTAATTCAGTAATTGGAACAGGTTGATAATTTAAATAGGTTTCGGCTAAAATATCCATATTATGCCTCATATCTGGATTGATGAGGTAATGTGCAATCATGGTATCAAATAATTTTCCTTTAACAGCAACCTTATAATTTGATAAAACTTTGATATCATATTTTAAATTATGCCCAATTTTTTGAATAGTTGATGCTTCAAAAAACGGTTTAAATTCGTCTAAAATAGCAGTTGTTTCTTCTTGATTTTCAGGAAAAGAAACATAATATCCTTTGCCTATTTCCCAAGAAAAAGAAATTCCGATTAATTCAACTTCCAAGGCTTTTAAACCTGTAGTTTCGGTATCAAAACAGACCGATTTTTGTTGCATTAATTTTTCTAGTAATATTTTTCTTGATAAAGGAGAATTTACCTGTTGATAAAAATGCGGGGTATTTTCAATAGTTTTAAACCCCGAAATAACTGCTTCTTCACTAACAGTTCCAGTTCCTGGGGTTGCAAATAAATCGAACTGCCCATCAGAATCTGTAGTAGGAATTGCTTTGACTGTTGTTTCTTCTTTATTTTCGGTATTTTCTTCGGATGCTTTTTCGCCTGTTTTTACAGGAACGGCGGCGGTAAAAATTCGAACAAAAGTATCGGATAAACGTTTAAATTCTAATTCGTTAAAAATATCGGCAGTTGCTTGAATATTTGGCTGACACATTTCAAAATTTTCTTGATGAAAATCAACAGGAACATCTAACATAATTGTGGCAAGTTCTTTTGATAAAAGCCCAAGTTCAGCATTTGCAATTACTTTTTCTTTCATTTTCCCTTTCAAATCGGCAGTGTTTGCTAGCAGATTTTCCATAGAACCATATTGTGCTAAAAATTTCTTCGCCGTTTTATCACCAACACCAGGTAATCCAGGGATATTATCGACCGCATCGCCCATCATTCCTAAATAATCAATCACTTGTTCAGGACGTTCTACGCCAAATTTTTCTTGAACTTCGGCAATTCCCCAAGTTTCGTATCCGCCACCAAAACGAGGGCGATACATAAAAATATTTTCAGAAACCAATTGAGCAAAATCCTTATCAGGGGTTACCATAAAAGTTTTGTATCCTGCTTTTTCGGCTTTTTTTGCTAGTGTTCCTATAATATCATCTGCTTCATATCCTGATTTTACAACCACAGGAATATTCATCGCTTCTAGCATTTTTTCAATATATGGAATCGCAATTTTTATAGCCTCAGGAGTTTCCTGTCTGTTGGCTTTATATTCAGGAAAAGCCTCTTTTCGAGCCAGAGAACCACCACGGTCAAAACAGACGGCTAAATGGTCTGGTCGTTCCCGTTTTATAACATCTAACATCGAATTGGTAAATCCTAAAATTGCCGAAACATCCATTCCTTTCGAGTTAATTCGTGGATTTTTAATAAATGCGTAATATCCTCTAAAAATTAATGCAAAAGCATCTAGTAAAAAAAGTCGTTTTTGATTTTCCATTGGTGTTTTTTAAGCCTGTTGAAGTGTGGTTGAATATTTTTTTAAAAGCTATTTTGAAAAGAAATGAACAACTAAAAAATAGTCATTAATTCAGTTGGCAAAGCTACGAAACTTTAACAAGACGTTAAAAATTGATTTTAATAATCAACCTATCTTTGTCTTACTTTTAAATATAGTTATATGTCTCGATGGTTGCTTTCAATTTTAAGTATCGTATTTGTTGTTGTTATTTTTGAAGCCTATGCTTTTCAGGCGATAAAAACAATTACTAAAAATAAGTTTATTAAATATAGTTGGCTGTTTGTAGGTTTGTTGGCGTATATCAATTTTTTTTACGTGGTATTTTCTTCGGATAGAAGTTCAGGGCAAACAAAACAATTTCAATGGGCAGTAGGAATGCTTTTAGTCGTTTTACTTCCGAAGTTATGTATGTTATTGGTATTGTTTGGCGAAGATTTTTTTCGATGGATTCAAAAGGGAATTTCTTATATTTCATCCGAAGAAACAAAACCTTTAGCGGGACGAAGAACTTTTATCGCAAAAATAGCCTTAGCAATGGCATCAATCCCTTTGGCGGGATTATTATATGGAATTTTTAAAGGAAAATACAATTATAAAGTACTAAAATATCAATTGTCGTTTAAAGATTTACCCGAAGCTTTTGACGGTTTTACCATCACACAAATTACCGATATTCATTCAGGAAGTTTTACCAATAAAGAAAAAATAAGCTATGCGGTTGATTTGGTAAATCAGCAAAAATCGGATATGATTCTATTTACAGGCGATTTGGTTAATAATTTCGCTCACGAAATGGATAATTGGATTGACGTATTTAAAAAATTAGAAGCGCCTGTTGGTAAATATTCGGTGCTAGGAAATCATGATTATGGCGATTATTCTAAATGGAAAAACGATGCAGATAAAAAAGCGAATTTTAAGGCGATAAAAGATTTACATCCTAAAATTGGCTTTGAATTGTTATTAAACGAACATCGATATATTGAAAAAGACGGACAGAAAATAGCTTTAATTGGCGTTGAAAATTGGGGGAGAGGCTTTAATAAAGCAGGCGATTTAGGCAAAGCATCCGAAGGAATAAAAAAAGAAGATTTTAAAATATTAATGAGTCACGACCCAAGTCATTGGGAAAATAAAGTAAAAAAAGACGTTTTTAATTATCAATTAACATTGAGCGGTCATACGCATGGTTTACAATTCGGTATTGAAATTCCAGGTTGGATTAAATGGAGTCCATCGCAATATGTGTATAAACAATGGGCTGGTTTGTACCAAGAATTTGGGCGTTATATTAATGTAAATAGAGGATTTGGTTACCATGCTTTTCCAGGAAGAGTAGGAATTTGGCCTGAAATTACGGTTATTGAGTTGAAAAAAGCCTGATTTTGTTGTATATATCGCAATCTTTTGCTTAAAAAACACTATTTTTAAGAGAAATATATTTAAAAAACTAGATGTATGGCAAAATTTGGCGAAATTATAAGTAACAATAAACCTGTTTTAATTGATTTTTATACTGATTTAAATCCTTTAGATTCTACGGTAGAAATGCTTAGGCATGTTGCTGCCGCTTTAGGCGATAAGGCAAAAGTAATTAAAATTGATATTAAAGATAACGAGATACTAGCTAAAGCTTTAAGTATTAGAGGGAATCCTACTTTTATAATTTATAAAGAAGGTGTAATGAAGTGGCGAAAAACAGGCGTTCAAGACGCAAATACTTTAATCGGTTTGGTGAAGAAATATTTGTAAAAAAGTATTTTACCTTGTCTTTTCTATTAAAAAAAAACCGCATTACTTAATGTATTATCATTAGTAATGCGGAAGTTCTATTGCTTTTAAAATACTTAAAATTAAGGTTTAATAGTATCTAATTCTCGAACAGGTTGTTGCGGTTCATTAGCCATTAAATGTTTAAATAAACTAGCATGATTTATATAATCGTTAAAAGCTTTTTTTCCGTATTCCATATCATCATCATATTTTGTAATTTGCTGAATAATATTTTGATACATATATAAGTTTGTTTCTAAATTATCAATAATTAAATCAATATCATTATCTTTAAAAGTACTATAATATTTAAGTTTTTGCTGAAAAACATCTATTAAAGTTTCTGCGGTTTCATGTGCTTTTTCGATGTCGCCCATACGATAATATAATTCAGGATATCCTAAAGAAATACTGTAGTGTTCAAATTGTTTAATCGGTAATTTGTATAAAGATAAATCCAATACATCTTTGGCATTCACAGAATCTCCTTCTTTTAAATATTCTTCGGATAAACGCATTAAATTATTACGGATAGAAATTGCGTTGCGCTTAGATTGCTCATCTAAATAAATTTTACCATTGTTGATGGTTTTCCAATTCCATTTTTTAACGTTATCGTACATTTTTTTAGTGTCGATACGTCCCATACTCATTATTGATTTCCCTTTGTTTGATGTTTTAATAGGAACAAATTTGTATGACATTCCGTCTAACTGTAAATAATCTTTTAACCAAATATATTCTTCATCTGCATTTGCACCTCCTGTAAAATAAATAGGACGTTTCCACTGAAAATTATTTAAAATATCGAGCATTAAAATTCGATTTTTGGTTAAACCTTGCTCGCTAACAGTAATATCGATATAGTCTAAAATTTTATCGGCATCTTTTTGTGCTACCAATCCTGTTTTTAAAACATTGGCTTTATTTACAGGAATTCGAATATGATTTGTAGGATAAAACTTTTCTCTAACATCATTTTCTTCATCAATATAATAGGTTTGGTCATTATCACTTTCAATCCATCGCATAAAATTATTTATAGACATTATAGAGTCTTTAAATCGTGGATGTGCAATATGATACGCCATATCTAAGGTTCCGTATTTATATTGTTCGTGTGTTAATTGCGACGGAATAGGTTCAGCTTGGTATGTTTTCTTTTTCATTTGGTCGATATACCAAGCAGTTTGAAAAAGACTCGTATTTACAATTTTAATATCCTGACGAACACCCTCGACCTGTTGCATGTACCAAAGTGGAAAGGTATCATTATCGCCAATGGTAAAAATTATCGCATTTGGATCGCAACTCTCTAAATAGGTTTGTGCATTTAATTGTGCTATAAAACGGTCGCCTCTATCGTGGTCATCCCAATTTTGAACGCCCATTAATACAGGAACAGCCAATAATGAAACTGCCGATACTCCAATAGCAACGGTTCTTTTGTTAGCATAATTTTTTAAATAATCATACAAAGCAAAAACACCAAAACCGATCCAAATTGCAAATACATAAAACGAACCAACTACGGCATAATCACGTTCACGAGGTTCAAAAGGTCTTGGGTTGGTGTAAAATATAATAGCAAAACCAGTAAAAGCAAAGAATAGGGCAAGGGTATATAAATTGTTTTTATCTTTTTTAGATTGATAAATTAATCCGATTAATCCTAAAATTAAAGGCAAGAAAAAGTATTTATTACGTCCTTTATTATTTTTGATGTCATCAGGTAAGTTTTGTTGAGAACCCAAGCGGATTTCATCAATAAAATCGATACCGCTTAACCAGTTTCCGTTTTCAATATCTAAATGACCCTGTGCATCGTTTTGTCTTCCAACGAAATTCCACATAAAATAACGCCCATACATGTATCCAAATTGATAATCAATCATGAATTTCATGTTCTCAATAAAAGTTGGTCGTCTTTTACTACGTGCAGGAATTCCTGTAATTCGTTTGTAATGTTGTTCTGAAGCAGGGTTTACCATTCTTGGAATAAATCCTTTGTGTTTGCTCGAATAATTAGGAACTATATTTTTGTATTTATTTACAATAATATATTTTCCGTTTTTCTTTTCGTATTTCGGTTTATCATCCTTAAAAGGTTGCTCAGCATCCTGTGTTCTATCATGTGCAACTGAATAATAATTATCATAAAAAACATTAGCATCACCATATTGTTCACGGTTGTAATAGGCTAATAATTCACGAGCACTCGACGGATTATTTTCGTTAATAACAGTGTCGGCATTGGCACGAATAGGCAACATCAACCAAGATGAAAAACCAATCATAATAAAGAGTACTGACAATACCAAAGTATTTGCCATTACTAGGTTTTTTTTGCGGGTAAAACTTAATCCGAAGTAAAATAACCCGATTAAAATAATTCCAGCAATAATAGTTCCTGTGTTGTATGGTAAGCCTATTTCATTGATAAAAAATAATTCTGAAACACTAAAGAATTTAAGGGTAAACGGAAACAAAAATTTAAAAACAAAAGCTAAAACTAATATGGAAATTAAAGTAGCAACTGCGGTTGTTTTTAGGGTGATATTTTTATAGGTTTTGAAGAAATATAACATCACAATTGAAGGAATAACTAAGAGCGATAAAATATGAACTCCAAACGATAATCCAACTACAAAACTAATAATTACGAGCCATTTGTGTCCTCTTGGAGTATTTATTTCGTCTTCCCAACGTAGTCCTAACCAAAATAATAACGCCATTAAAAATGACGACATTGCATATACTTCACCTTCTACGGCACTAAACCAAAAACTATCTGAAAAAGTATAGGTTAATGCACCAACTAATCCACTACCTAAAACGGCGATGGCTTCATTTTTACTGAATTTACCATTTTTGATAGCCATTTTTTTAGCCAAATTGGTAATGGTCCAAAACATAAATAAAATAGTAAAAGCGCTGGCTAAGCCTGACATGAAATTTACCATTTTAGCCCATTGACTAGGGTCGTTACTAAACATAGCGAAAAAAGCACCTAACATTTGAAACAAAGGCGCTCCTGGTGGATGCCCAACTTCTAGCTTAACAGCGGTAGAAATATATTCGCCACAATCCCACGAACTAACGGTTGGCTCTAGAGTTAATGTGTAGGTTATTAGCGCTACAGCAAATGAAAACCACCCTAAAAGAGTGTTCCATTTTTTATAATTAAAATTGTTCATAGTTTTTATATAGTAAAATACGAAAGTATTAATAACTGTTCATTTTTTATTGAAAACAAAAATATAATTTTAAGGAATTTAAGCAAATAGTAGGCTACATAAAAAGATGTTAAAATAAAAAAGTAAAAAAAATTTGTGAATATAAAACTTTATGCTATATTTGCACCCGAAATAAGTAATTGGCCTATGGTGTAATTGGTAACACACCGGTTTTTGGTACCGACATTCAAGGTTCGAGTCCTTGTAGGCCAACTTAGTAATTTTAAAACTTTAAGTTAGCTTTAAAAATTACTGAAATATGAAAAATATTTTTATATTTGCAACTTATTAACTGGCCTATGGTGTAATTGGTAACACACCGGTTTTTGGTACCGACATTCAAGGTTCGAGTCCTTGTAGGCCAACAAAAGCTTCATAATCGTTAAAATTATGAAGCTTTCTTGGTTTTATGAATTTAATTCTTTTTTTACCACTTCAATTACTTTTTTACTATTTCCGATAAATATTTTATCTTCCAAAATAAAAACAGGGCGCTTTAAAAAAGTGTATTCTTCTAAAATAAAATCACGATATTCAGCTTCTGTAATATCTTTATTCTTTAAATCTTTTTCTTTGTACAATCTTGCACGTTTATTGAATAAACTTTCATAACTGTCGGTTAATTTTCGCATTTCTTCTAATTGGCTAACAGTAACGTTATTGGTTTTTATTTCTTGCTTTTCAAATCCCTTAATGTTCACTTCTTTTAAAATGCGTTTGCAAGTGTCACAAGTTTGTAAAAAATATACTTTCTTCATCGTTTGACTGGTTTAATAATTATCTTTGAATTCCGCTAAAATAGGTAGAATAATGAACACGCAATTTGAAATTTTAAGAAAATCAAGAGGAATAGTTTTAAAAAAAACAGAAAACTTATCGATAGAGCAATTACATAAAATTCCTGAAGGATTTACAAATAATATAGCTTGGAACCTTGCTCATTTAGTAGTAACTCAACAGTTATTACAGTATAAATTATCAGGATTAAATTGCTTGGTTTCTGATGAATTAATTGAAAATTATAAAAAAGGAACAGTTCCTACAGAAACATTTTCGGAAGAAGAGCTGGAGGAAGTAAAAGAGTTGTTTATCGGCTTACCTGATACCTTACAAGAAGATTTTGAGGCAGGTATTTTTACAGAATATACAGCTTATGAAACAAGTACAGGTTTTACAATAGATTCTATAGAATCGGCAATAGCTTTTAATAACTTACATGAAGGTATTCATTTAGGTGTTATTTTAGCTTTAGTAAAGTTAGTTTAAATTATAAAAAAACTCCAAAGTAATTATTACTTTGGAGTTTTATATTCTTTAAAAAAATTGCTTAAAGATTATTTAGCTTCAGTAAATCTTCTTTCTACTTCGTTCCAGTTGATTACTTTAAAGAAAGCATCAATATAATCAGGACGACGGTTTTGGTAGTTTAAGTAGTATGCATGTTCCCAAACATCTAATCCTAAAATAGGAGTTCCTTCACAAGCAACACCAGGCATTAATGGATTGTCTTGGTTTGGAGTAGAACAAACTTCAATTTCTCCACCTTTTTTAACACATAACCAAGCCCATCCTGAACCAAATTGAGTTGCAGCAGCCTTAGAAAAAGCTTCAATAAAAGCTTCTTTTGAACCAAATTTAGCTTCAATAGCATCTTTTAATTCTCCAGATAAGTAACCTCTATCTTCAGGGTTCATTACTGTCCAGAATAAAGAGTGATTAAAAAAACCACCTCCGTTATTACGGACTGCTCCGTTACTCATATCTAAATTAGCAAGAATATCTTCAATAGATTTTCCTTCTAAATCAGTACCAGTAACTGCAGCATTTAATTTAGATGTATATCCGTTATGGTGTTTACTATGGTGAATTTCCATAGTTCTTGCGTCAATATTTGGTTCTAATGCATCGTAAGCATATCCTAATTCAGGTAATTCAAAAGCCATAATTATTTATTTTTAAGTGAGTTAATTTTTTGTTTTAATAAATGTAAATTTAATTCAAAAAAATAAGGCAAACAACTGTTTGCCTTATTCTAAATTTATAGAACTATAAATAATTGTTATTATTTAATATATAGGTTTTTCATCCGAAGAAAATTCTCCCATAAATTCTTCTGCTTTTTCTACCATTTGCTTACTTCCACAGAAAAAAGGTACACGTTGGTGTAATTCTGATGGCGCAATATCCATAATTCTTGTAAAACCATCGGTTGCTTTACCACCTGCTTGTTCACAAATAAAAGCCATTGGGTTACATTCGTATAATAAACGTAATTTTCCGTTAGGGCTAATAGTGGTTGATGGATAAATATAAATTCCTCCTTTAATCATATTTCTATGAAAATCGGTTACTAATGAGCCAACATAACGTGCTGTATAAGGTCGGTTATCTGCTTTGTTTAAATCTTTACAATGTACTAAAAAGCGCTTCATTCCTTCTTGAAAATACGTAAAATAGCCCTCACTTACAGAGTATATTTTACCAATGTCAGGAAATTTCATGTTTGGGTGCGATAGGTAAAAAGTACCAATTGCAGGGTTTAGTGTAAATCCGTTTACGCCATTTCCTGTAGTAAAAACTAACATGGTTGAAGTTCCGTAAGCAACATAACCAGCTGCTACTTGTTCGCTTCCTTTTTGTAAGAAGTCTTCTTTTGTTACAGGAGTTCCTACAGGAGAAACTCGTCTGTAAATAGAAAAAATAGTTCCTACAGATATATTTACATCAATATTTGACGAACCGTCTAAAGGGTCCATTAATAAGACATATTTATTTTCGTTTGTTTTATTTTTTCCTTCAACAATTACAAAATCATCTTCTTCTTCACTAGCAATACCACAAACAATTTCACGGTTTATAAGTGTTTGTTTAAAAAGATCGTTTGCTAAGATATCTAGTTTTTGTTGTGTTTCTCCTTGTACGTTGATATCGCCAGAAGCACCTGTAATATCTACTAAACCAGCTTTTCTAATTTCATGATTTACTACTTTTGCAGCTAAACGAATTGAGTTGATTAAACGAGATAACTCACCCGTAGAGTATTTAAAATCTTTCTGATATCCAATAATAAACTCTCCTAGAGTCATGTGCTTGTTGTTCATGTCAAATTTTTGTGTGGTTTACAAAGATGCCAACTTTTTTGCGCTTTTACAATGTTTTTATTTGTTAAAAATTTTTAACAAATAGAAACGATGTGTTTTAAATTTCTATTTGTTTTTTAGCAAGATATATTAAGAATTATCTTTACACAAAATTTTTAGAATGAGTTTTATAATTAGAGAAGGAGAAAAAAAAGATGCACAATCAATATTAAATTTAATTATTGAATTAGCTGTTTTTGAAAAAGAACCAAATGCTGTTGAAATTAATCTTGACACTTTAATTGCCGATGGTTTTTCTAAAAATCCGAAGTTTAAAACCTTTGTAGCTCAGGATATTGATGGAACAATTATAGGGATGACACTTTTTTATGAACGATATTCTACTTGGAAAGGAAAAACAATTCATTTAGAAGATTTAATGGTTACTCAAGCAAAAAGAGGCATTGGTGCAGGTAAAAAATTATACGGTTCTGTGATGAATTATGCACAAAAAAATGGTTTTAAAAGAGTTGCTTGGGAAGTATTAGATTGGAATACAAATGCCATCGATTTTTATAAAAAAACAGGAGCAACTGTTTATAATCAGTGGCGAGTTTGTCAAATGGGAGAACAGCATTTAATACAATTTTGTAATGAGAATATTTAAGTTTGGAGGCGCATCAGTAAAAGATGCTAACGCTGTAAAAAACGTAGCAAACGTGTTACAGCACGAAGGTACAGAAAATGTTTTGGTAGTAATTTCGGCAATGGGAAAAATGACCAATGCTTTTGAAGAAATTATCAATGCTTATTTTTATAAAAAAGATAATTTAAAAGAAGCGATTTGTTTTGTTGAAAATTTTCATCAAAAAATAGTAACCGATTTATTTGACAAAAAGCATCCTGTTTTTAATAAAGTAAACCATTTATTAGGTGAATTAAGTGGTTTTATGGTTCAAAATACTTCGGATGATTATGATTATGTCTACGACCAAATTGTTGGTTTTGGCGAGTTGTTATCGACGATTATTGTGAGTGCTTATTTATCTGAAATTGGCATAGAAAACAAGTGGATAGACGTTAGAAACTGCATTAAAACGGATGCCAATTATAGAGATGCAAAAATTGATTGGAAGCTAACTGAAGCGCAAATAAATACGTATATTGTTAAAAAAACCTTAAATATTACCCAAGGTTTTTTAGGAAGTACATCACTTAAAACAGTTAAAAACAAGCAAAATACGCCTATAACAACAACCCTAGGAAGAGAAGGTTCTGATTACACAGCAGGTATTTTTGCTTATTGTTTAAATGCCAAAAGTGTAACTATTTGGAAAGATGTTACAGGAGTTTTAAATGCCGATCCTCGGGTGTTTACACAAACGGAATTGCTACACGAAATTTCTTATACCGAAGCTATTGAAATGGCTTTTTATGGAGCGTCTGTAATTCATCCAAAAACGATTCAACCTTTAGAGAAAAAAAATATCCCACTTTTTGTGCGTTCTTTCGATGATTTATCAAACAAAGGAACTTGTGTAGGAAAAGGCACTAAAATTAATCCTGAAGTACCGTGTTTTATAGTAAAAAAACATCAAATTTTGATTTCAATTTCGGCTAAAGATTTTTCTTTTATGGTAGAAAGCAATATCAGTGCTGTTTTTGAGAAATTACATAAATATAAATTAAAGGTAAATTTAATTCAAAATTCAGCCATTAGTTTTTCGGTTTGTGTAGATGATAAATATGATTTATTCGACGCTTTTTATACCGATTTAAAATCAGATTTTAAAATAAAAACTTACAAAGAAGTTACACTTTATACTATTCGTCATTTTGATGAAAAAGCGCTTGAAAAAATACGTAAAAAAGGAAAGTCAATTATAAGTCAAATTAATACAGAAACAGCGCAGTTGGTTATACAATAAAAAATTATAGTCTCGCAAAATTCAGTTATATTTGCATTTATGCCAAATTTGAATTAATGGGAATAGTTACATCAAAAGAAATTGCTAAAGTTATCGGATTAGATAAATTAGGTGTTGTAGGAACTTTTACAGGATGGTTATTGATGAGGGTTTTACGCATTTCTGCAATTAATAAAATATATGATAATAATAAAGATAAAACAGACTTAGAATTTTTAAATGGTGTTTTAGCTGACTGCAAAGTTACTTATGAAATACCTGAAGAAGATTTAAAAAGAATTCCTAAAGAAGGACCTTTTATTACTATTTCTAATCATCCTTTAGGGGCTATGGATGGTGTTTTATTACTTAAAATATTAGTAGAAAAAAGACCAGATTACAAAATTATAGCCAACTTTTTATTACACAAAATTGAACCTTTACAGCCGTATATAATGCCAGTAAATCCTTTTGAAGATAGAAAGGATGCTAAATCGAGTATTGCAGGGATTAAAAATTCATTATTGCATTTACGTGAAGGAAAACCTTTAGGAATTTTTCCTGCCGGAGAAGTTTCTACGCATCGTGATGGTAAATTAATGGTTGATAAACCTTGGGAAGATGGAGCTGTACGCTTAATTAAAAAAGCAAAAGTACCGGTAATTCCTATTTATTTTCATGCTAAAAACAGCCCGTTATTTTATTTACTGTCTAGAATTAGTGGAACTCTTAGAACAGCAAAATTACCATCGGAAGCAGTTTCTCAAAATAATAAGGTGATAAAAGTACGAATAGGAAAAGCTATTTCTGTAAAAGATCAGGCAGAATTTAAAGATATTCCTTCTTTTTATCAATTTATAAGAAAGAAAACATATATGTTGGCGAATCCTTTTGAAAAAGAATCGTCAAAAATATTATCACCTAAAAATTTAAAAATCCCTAAAAAAGCTAAAAAAATTACGACACAAAGAGCACCCGATTTATTTACTAAAGAAGTAGATGCTTTAAGGGAAAAGGGAAGCCGATTACTAGAAAGTAAAAATTATGAGGTCTTTTTTGCAAATGCAAAAGAAATACCAAATGTTTTACATGAAATTGGCCGTTTACGTGAAATTACCTTTAGAGATATTGGCGAAGGAACAAACAAAGCCATCGATTTAGATAAGTTTGATAAATATTATCATCACCTATTTTTATGGGATAGCGTTGCTAAAGAATTAGTAGGGGCTTACCGAATGGGGTTAGGGAAAGATATTTTTAAAAAGTACGGAATTAACGGTTTTTATATACATACTTTATTTCGAATTGAACCTGAATTGTATAGCATGATGGAAAATTCGATGGAGTTAGGGCGTGCTTTTGTTGCAAAGAGTTATCAGCAAAAACCAATGCCATTATTTTTACTTTGGAAAGGAATTGTACACGTTACATTGCGTCATCCTGAATATAAATATTTATTGGGCGGTGTGAGTATTAGCAATAAATTTTCGGCGTTTTCGAAGTCGTTAATGATTGAGTTTATGAAGTCTCATTATTACGATCCGTATGTGGCGCAATATATTTATCCGAAGCAAGAATTTAAAGTAAAACTAAAAGATGCCGATAAAGATTTTGTATTTGATGCCACCAAAGCAGATATGCAAAAATTTGATAAAATTATCGATGAAATTGAGCCAGGAGCATTGCGTATGCCAGTACTTATTAAAAAATATGTAAAGCAAAATGGGCGTTTAGTAGCTTTTAATGTCGATCCGAAATTTAATAATGCTGTGGATGGTTTGTTGTATATAAAAGTAGCTGAAATACCTGACAGCACTTTAAAACCTGTTATAGAAGAGTATCAGGCACAATTAGAAAAGCAAGCTTCTGAAAATTTAAAGAAGTAGTTTTTAAAGGTTTTGAAATCAAATAAAATAGAAAAGCATCGTGGTTATTACGATGCTTTTTTTGTGTTTAAATCGACGCTAATTTCACTGATTTTTGCAAATATTGAGTTTAGAATCTGTTTAAATTCTATCTAAAAAAAATTACAGTAATTCGTCTATACCTCTCATTTCTAAGGTTCTTAAATTGACTACATTATGAATAAAAACATAAGGCTCATTATCATTATTCTTTTGAATAAAGAAGCCGTCAGGTGAACTTTCTATATGCCCGAAAATATAATATTCATCATCAGATATTGTTATATTTTTATCAAAAAAAGAAGTTATTCTAAATTTAAGACTATTTTTTTTAACGTAAATTTTTGTTATAAAATCACAGTTTTCTTTTTTAATTTTTTCAATTTTAACTTTAAAACTAATATAGCCGAAAAGATCATTATACTCAGATAATTTTTTACCTTCTACATATTTGTTTGTAATAATTGAATCTATTTTTGATTTGAGTATTGTTTTTTTTAAAATTTTTTGATTTAAAAAATCGAATGATAGTTTATTAAAGTAACAACATTTACTAGAAAGGGAAGTGAGTATTTTTGATTTTAAATAATTTTTTTTCTTAATCTCAATATTATAAATATCTGCTTCTTTTTTAGTTAAGTTAAACTTCTTCTTAATTATATTCTGACAATTAGTAAATTCAATTTTTAGGTTTTTATAATTTTCAATTTTCTGAATACATTCGCATAAATTCGGTGTTATTTTATCGATTAAACGATCAATTTCTTGTGAATTTATTGTGGTATAATTTATTAAAAAGATAAAAAATACAATTAATTTATTCATTTTAAAGGTGTTAAGTGTTTTATTAATAAAGCCTGTACTGTATTTCGGGAAAAACAGATTTTATGAAATTATTTTATCCGATTCTATTGTAAATATTTTCTAAACACGAATATAGCCCAAAAAAAGGGACTCGTTAAAACGAAATCCCTTTTTAAATTATAATTATTTAGTTAACTATTTTACTTAAAAAATGTCCTAAAAATATCATTACCGTTGGCAAATAAAAGCAAGGTTATCAACAAGATAAAACCTATTAATTGTGCGTATTCTAAAAATTTATCACCAGGTTTTTTACCGGTAATCATTTCCCATAAAGTGAACACTACATGACCACCATCTAAGGCAGGAATTGGCAATAAATTCATAACGCCTAACATAATTGATAAGAAAGCGGTGATGTTCCAAAAAACTTCCCAGCTAAATTCGGCAGGAAAAATACTTCCGATTGAAATAAAACCTCCCAAACCTTTATAAGCACCTGTGCTTGGGTTAAAAACCTTTTTTAATTGCTTAATATAATTGGTAACCGTTGACCATGCTTTTACTGTTCCCGCAGGAATCGCTTCGCTAATTGAATATGTTTTTTTAGCTAATTTATAATAGCCTAATTTTTCTAAATCTTTTGAAGATAATTGCCCTAATCCAACTCCTAATTTTCCTTTTTCAGTAATTTTTACAGGAATACTTAAGCTTTCAGAAGCTCTTTGAATAGTTATATTAACCGCTTGTCCTTTGTTTTTTTCTAGTTCAATTTTTGCCTGATCTAAATATTTTGTTGAAACACCATTTATTGCAGTAACAATATCTTTAGCTTGTAAATCGCTATTAATATTTGGTGAATCTTTAGAAATATTTGCAATAACAAGCGGTAAACGAACCGAAATAAAACTTCCAGAATTTTTATCTCTATCAACTAATTTTGAAATAAAATCAGTAGGAATTTCTTTTTCAATAACAACGCCATTTCTTTGAATCGTATAATTATTTCCGTTGATAAACTCTAAAGGAAGTTCGCTAAATTTTCGAATTGCTTTCCCGTCAATTGTTAATATTTTATCACCAGTAAGTAATCCTAAATCTTTTCCTAGCTGATTTTGTACCCAAACACCATCTTTTAAATTATCGTTTGGTAAAAATTTTTCGCCGTAAGTGTACATCAAACAAATGTAAATTACAATCCCTAAAATAAAGTTTACCGTAACACCACCTAGCATAATAATTAACCGTTGCCACGCTGGTTTTGAACGAAATTCCCAAGGTTGTGCGGGTTTATTTAGCTGTTCGGTATCCATACTTTCGTCAATCATTCCCGCTATTTTTACGTAGCCTCCAAGCGGAATCCACCCGATTCCATACACGGTATCGCCTATTTTCTTTTTGAAAATAGAAAACTTATAATCAAAAAATAAGTAAAATTTTTCAACCTTAGTTTTAAATATTTTTGCAGGGATAAAATGCCCTAATTCATGTAAAACAATTAAGAGCGATAAGCTCAAAATAAATTGTACTGCTTTTATTAACGTCTCCATAAAGATGTATTTCTAAATTTAAAAATAGCACAAATGTACGTATTTTCAATACAGCTGTAAAAGTTTGTAGTATTGATGTGGTTTTGTTTTTATATTTTTCTTTAGATAAGATATATAAAAGTTGTTTTTAGCTGTATTTTAGCTGAAATTTAATCAAAAATGGATTTAAAATTCTTTAAAAAATCAAAAAGCACCTTACTTTTTTTACTTGTTTTTTCGCTGGTAGGCATTCCTGTTTTTTATCATTTGGTAAAAGTAGATGATAAATTACCTGTTTACAATCCTGCCGATATCAACCCTCGATTGGTAGATACATCAGTGCGTTCAAAATCAAAAAATCATAAGATTGGCGCTTTTAAACTCATCAATCAAAATGGCGAAATAATTACCAATGCCAATTATAAAGATAAAATTTATATTGCCGATTTCTTTTTTACCCGATGCCAAACAATTTGTCTTTTGATGGCATATAATATGAGTGAATTGCAAGAAAATTTTAAAAATGATGACGACATTATGTTTTTATCGCATTCGGTAACCCCTGTAATGGATAGCGTTCCGCAATTACGAAAATATGCCGATGCAAAAGGTGTAATTGATGGAAAATGGAACGTAACTACTGGCGATAAAAAGCATATTTATAACTTAGCCCGTAAGCATTATTTTGCTGTTTTAGATGAAGGCGATGGCGGTGACCAAGATTTTGTACATACCGAAAACTTTGTTTTAATCGATAAAAAAGGACAAATTCGAGGAATGTATGACGGTACAAAAGAAGAAAATATGCAAAAAATTATTGATGATGTTGCCTTGTTAAAAGAGGAGTATAAATAGAATATAATAGACCTCACAGGTTTTTAAAACCTGTGAGGTCTGACAGACTAATTTTACTTTAATTTATTTCCTTCATCATCAAAATTTTTGCTAATTTCTTGCTCTGTTTTAATTACCGATACGGCTAACGACAATAACATAATCGCCATAGGTTGCCAGCTGATGGTTTTATTTAAAGAAACAAAAATTAACGAAGCGACTAATGAAATACTCGAATAGATTAAAAATTGTTTGGTAAAAAACTGATTTGCAAATTGCCAAATAGTTTCATTTTTGATGGTTTTATTGGTGCGATACCCATAAATACTATTTATTTTTTTAGGCGGAAAAAAATAAAAGATAATACTGAATAAGAATAAAAATCCGTTTATGGAAAGCACGTAATAATAAGGGTTCATATTTATTTTTTAATTTATTTTAGTTATTTTTTAGTCTTTTTTTAGTTTTAATCGAAGCTATTATTTCTTTTAAAAATAGATTCATATCGGCATTTTTGGTTAATCCTGTACGAACGATGACCAAATTTTCAGTGGGCAAAATAAACACATTCTGTCCTTTATACCCATTAAAAGAATACATATTTTTTGGCACATCAGCATATTTTCCGCCCGCATTTAACCATATTTGCGCACCGTATTGCTTATCGGAAGTTGGGGTAGGCTTGGTGGCGTACTCTACCCAATCTTTATCAAAAAGATGCGTTCCGTTCCATTGACCGTTGTGCAAGTATAAAAGCCCGAGTTTTGCCCAATCTCTAGTGGTTGCCCAACCATAAGAAGAACCTACAAAGCTACCATTTACATCAGTTTCGATAAGCATTGAATTCATGCCTATTTTATCGATTAAAGCCGTGTACCAATATTCTAAATATGCTTGATGCGTGTTAAATTTACTACGAATAAGCCCCGAAATTAAATTTGTTGTTCCTGATGAATAATTCCAATTTTCGTTCGGTTTTGATGTTAAAGGTTTTTTTAACTGTGTTTTAGTCATGTCATTTTCTAGAAAAAGCATTTTTGTAGCATCGCAAATGCTGTTGTAATCTTCTTTCCAAGCCAAGCCTGAATTCATCTGTAATAAATTATGAAGCGTAATATTTTTACGCTCATCGTTTTGCCATTCTTCAAATAAATTAGCAGTATTTACCTTTATTTTGCCTTCGCATTGCATAATTCCAACAATGGTACTAACAATACTTTTAGTCATCGACCAACCTAATTGTTTGGAGTTTTTATCAAAACCATCGGCATATTTTTCGGCAATAATTTTATCCTTATAAATTACTAAAACCGACCGTGTTTTGTTTTTTACATCAAAAAGGGTGTCAATAACGTTGTTTAATTTTTTATAGTTGATATTCTTAAAAATGCTGTCTTTCTGATTGGCATTTCCGTACGGAAAAGGCGTAGTATTATCGGGTTTACTACGTTTTGGAATGTGTGTTTTTTTAGTGATATCATAATCATCATTAATTAAAACAGCGCCTAAACCTTCACGATAAACGGCTTTTCTGGTTAATAAACCAAAAACGGAACCTGTTGCTGATTTTTCCTCGATATTTATTTCATCCGAAGTTAAATTTATTGGCGAAAAATTATTGTCGTTTTTATCGGTAAATTCTAAACTTCTACTCGCCAAAAAAACGGAGGAAGTGGTGTTTTTAGCCGAATATCCTGCTAGTATGTTTAACTTCGGATAATTTAAATAAACAAGAATGCCAAGTGTTAAAACACTAAAAAAAGTGATGAATAACACGATTTTCTTTAAATTTTTCATAAAAAACAGTTTTAACAAATGTAAGAATTTAATTGATTGATGTTTGTAATTGAAATACAACTGCTACCTTTGTTACAAATATTATTTTTTATGTTTATTGTAGATAAAATTAGAGCTGATTTCCCGATTCTTAACCGAGAAGTTCACGGAAAAAAATTAGTATATTTTGATAATGGAGCAACTTCTCAAACGCCACAAATTGTTATTGATGCTATTGTTGATTATTATTCAAATTACAATGCAAATATTCATCGAGGCGTGCATACGTTAAGCCAAGAAGCTACCGATAAATATGAAGAAGCGCGTTTAAAAGTACAACAACATTTTAACGCTAAACATTCGTATGAAATTATTTTAACCGCAGGAACAACGCATAGTGTTAATGTGGTTGCTTCGGGTTTTTCGGCTATTTTAAAAGCAGGAGATGAAGTAATTGTATCGTCTTTAGAACATCATTCAAATATTGTTCCTTGGCAGATGCTTTGTGAAAAAACAGGCGCTATTTTAAAGGTAATTCCGATGAATGAAGATGGTTCTTTAAAAATAGAAAAATATCATGAATTATTAAATGCAAACACAAAATTAGTATTTTGTAATCATGTTTCAAATGCCTTAGGAATCATCAACCCGATTCAAGAAATTATTGATTCGGCACATAAATTTGGTGCTTATGTTTTAATTGATGGAGCGCAAGCAGTACCACATATAAAACCAGATGTACAAGCCTTGGATGCTGATTTTTATGTAGCATCGGCACATAAAATGTGTGGGCCTACGGGAGTTGGTGTATTGTACGGAAAAGAGGAATTGTTAAAATTATTACCGCCTTATCAAGGAGGTGGCGAAATGATTGAAACGGTAACTTTTGAAAAAACAACCTACGCAGGATTGCCTCATAAATTTGAAGCAGGAACGCCAAATATTTGCGGTGGAATTGCTTTTGGAGCGGCAATAGATTACTTAAATTCAATAGGTTTTGATAATATCGCCAAACAAGAAAACGAATTATTAGCCTACGGAACACAAGAATTAGAAAAAATTGAAGGCTTAAAAATTTACGGAACAAGCGATAAGGTTGCTGTAATTTCTTTCAATTTAGAAGGAATTCATCCGTATGATGTAGGGTCGATTTTAGATAAATTAGGCGTAGCAGTTCGTACTGGGCATCATTGTGCACAACCGATTATGAATTTTTACGGAATCCCTGGAACGGTTCGAGCGTCGTTTGCTTTTTATAATACAAAACAAGAAATTGACGTTTTAGTAGCTTCTGTAAAAAGAGCCAAAATGATGTTGAGTTAATTTCTTTTTTTTTGATGCTAATTTTTGTCAATTCGAGTGATTTTAATGACTAAAAAGAATTAAAATTGTATCGAGAATTTGATTTTTTTATGTTGATGAATTTTTATTCATTTTGATGTTAAAAAAGTTCTCGATACAATTTTTTTGAAGGAAAAAAATCACTCGAACTGATATTTTGTTTGTAATAAAGCCAAGTATAGGTTCTAAAAATAGTTCTTATAAAATATACTTGGTTTTAGCTACTTATAAAATGAAGCAGAAATTCCTAGCCCCGATTGAAGCAATTGTTTGAGCTCTTTTTTTGATTTTTCTTCAAAAAAAAGCGAGTGCGGAAAGCGGGAAATAGCTTCAAATAATTTTTATAGTTCTTTTAATCTCTCGACATAAAAATTTGTAAAACATACCAAAATAACAGCATTAAAGAAGCAAATAATCCAATGGCAGCAGGGATATAGTCATCAGTAGAAAATTTGTGAACAAGGTTTGAGGTTTGGTATAAAATAGACCCCGCAGCTAGTACGCACATTCCTACAGAAAACCATAAACCAAGGTTAAAACCAAATAATGTTCCTGCAATTAATAAGGCAATGGCAATGAAAAAACCAATACTTAAACCTGCTTTTATAAAGGAGAAATCTTTTTTGGTGATAAATACAATTGATGAAATTCCTGCAAATAATCCTAGGGTTACAATTCCTGCTTGCTTGATAATTTCAAAATTATTGGTGTATGAAATTGCCATGTAAATTAACGGAATAAAGATAAATGCTTCGGCAAATACATAGCCGGAATAGGCTAAATATTGTAAGTTTTTGTCAGTTGTTTTTAAGGCGGTGCTTTCGGCATAATTGGTTATTAGCATAAAACCACCGAGCAATAACAGCCACTTGTAGCCTTGTGTCATTGATAATGCAAATTCGACAATGCTGGCGTTTTGCAATAATAAATATTCAAAAAAGATAAATAATAATACGCCTAAACCAACGTGTGCGTATGTTTTTTTGTAAAAAGAAACGCGGTCTGTTACTGATAATTGCCCTACGCGAATTTTGTTGTTAAATGAGTTTTCCATGAAAATTTTTTAAGATAAAATGTAAATGTAAAGGTATGTTTTTTAAGTGAAATTTAATTTTTGTTTTACTTTTTGAAAAAACCTTTTTTGTAATTTTTGTTTCATAATTATTTATTTAACAAGGGCTGTCTGTGTCTTGAATTTGTTTTACTTTTATCAAAAATAAAATTTTTACATTTTGAAAAATATTAAATTTCCTACACCGCATACTATTTTGTTATTAATAGCTGGTTTGGTGGCACTTTTAACTTGGTTTATTCCTGCGGGTAAATTTGATGCTTTGCAGTATCAAAAAAGTAGTAATTCGTTTACATATTCACATTTAAAAGAACAAAAAACACTTCCTGCAACTCAAGAATCATTAGCGGAATTAGGGATTAAAATTCCTTTAGAAAAATTTACAAATGGCGATATTTCTAAACCGATTAGTGTGCCGGGAACTTACACCGAATTACCTGCGCAACCTCAAGGAATTTTGGCTTTTTTAAAATCGCCAATAAGAGGAATCACCCAATCGTCAGACATTATTTTGTTTGTGTTAATTTTAGGAGGTGTTATCGGAATTATGAATTTTACGGGTGCTTTTGATGCAGGAATTGCATGGCTGGCAAAAAAATTAAAAGGGAAAGAATATTGGTTAATTTTTGTGGTAACAAGTTTAATAGCCACAGGTGGAACTACCTTCGGATTGGCAGAAGAAACCATTGCTTTTTATCCTATTTTAATTCCTATATTTTTGGCGGCAAGATACGATGCTATTGTTGCTTTAGCCTGTGTTTATATAGGTTCATCTATTGGAACAATGTGTTCAACAGTAAACCCGTTTAGTGTTATTATTGCTTCGGATGCGGCAGGAATTAACTGGACAACAGGTTTTGCAGGAAGGTTGTTAATGCTGGTTTGTGGAATTGTTATTTGTGTTATTTATATTTTACGTTATGCTAATAAAGTTCAAAAAAACCCTACGAAATCAATTATTTATGACCAAAAAGAAATGATTGAAAATATCTTTGGAAGTAGTACTTCTGATACTCACGTTTTAACAGGAAGATTACGTGTTATATTAACTGTTTTTACGCTTTGTTTTGTGGTAATGATTTACGGGGTTTCTCGTTTAGAATGGTGGTTTGAAGAAATGACTGTGGTCTTTTTAGTAGGGGCAATTCTTATTGGTTTTTTAGCCAAAATGAAGGAAGAAAATTTTGTAACAACCTTTATAAAAGGTGCAAATGATTTATTGGGTGTTGCGTTTATTATTGGAATCGCACGAGGGGTTTCAATATTGATGGAACAAGGATTAATTAGCGATACTATTTTACAAAACGCTAGTGAATTTACTACAGGAATGCCAAAAGGAATTTTTGCAAACGTGTTATTGTTTATTTATTCGGGCTTATCATTTTTTATTCCAAGTTCGTCAGGAATGGCGGTTTTAACCATGCCGATAATGTCGCCACTAGCCGATACGGTTGGTATTGGGCGTGAAATTATTGTCAATACTTATTTATACGGAATGGGTTTATTTTCGTTTATCAACCCAACAGGATTAATTTTAGCCTCTTTGGCAATTGTAAAAGTTGGTTATGATAGATGGCTGAAATTTGCACTTCCTTTGGTTGTTATTTTAACAATTTTTACCATGATTTCTTTAACAATTCAGGTATATTTATAAACGATGAAACATTATTATACATTTATTCTTTGCTTTTTTATCTTCGGATGTAATAAGGTAGACAAAACGAGTATTAAAAAGATGAAATTATCTAAAATAGTAATTGCACATCGTGGTGCATCAGGATATTTACCTGAACATACCATGGAATCAAAAGCAATGGCATATGCTATGAATCCTGATTATATTGAGCAAGATTTGGTACTAAGTAAAGATAATATTCCAATTGTTATTCATGATATTTATTTAGATGATGTTACCAATGTAGCTACTATTTTTCCTGATAAAAAAAGAGCAGATAATCGGTATTATGTAATCGATTTTACTTTTGATGAATTACAGCAATTACAAGTAACCGAACGGTTTGATACCAAAACACAAAAACAATTTTATCCAAAGCGATTTCCTAAAGGAAAAGGAAATTTTAAACTTCATTCTTTACAACAAGAAATTGAACTTATTCAAGGTTTAAATTATAGTACAAATAAAAATATTGGAATTTATCCAGAGATAAAAAATCCTGATTTTCATCATAAAAATGGAAAAGATATCGCTAAAATAACGTTAGATATTCTTTCTGATTATGGTTACAAAACTAAAAAAGATGCCTGTATTTTTCAATGTTTTGATGCCAAGGAATTAGAAAGAATTCGAAAAGAATTAAAATCCGATTTGTTTTTAGTTCAGTTAATAGAATTTGAAGAAGAAACAAAAGAATTAAAACATTTTGCAACTTATGCCGATGGAATAGGACCTTGGTATAAGCAAATTTTAGCCGAAAAAATAGCAGATAAATTTACTTTTACAAATTTAGTTTCAGAAGCGCATCAGCTCGGCTTAAAAGTGCATCCATACACTTTTAGAGCCGATAGTTTAGACGAATTCTCTTCGTTTGAAGAAATGATGCAAGTATTATTTTTTGAAGCTAATATTGACGGTGGTTTTACTGATTTTCCTGATAAAATGGTCGCTTTTTTAAATGATAATTAAATTTTTAAGATTGTTTTTTTTCTTGATTACCAATATCTTTTATCAAAGAAAAAGCAAAATAAATAATAAAACCACCACTTAATACAATACAAATCCACATAAAAATAGTGGTTTGCCAAAAAGGTGTATTTTTAGGCGATACAGTTTTAGTTTTGTTTTTAGAAAACGATGTAATACTTGTTTCTGTGATATTTTTTGTAGTCGATGAAATGAAATTTTCTAAATCGTACGACGGTTTTGTTAAGGTAGAATCAACTATTATTTTGTAATTATTTGCTTTCTTTAAATTAGCAATTAAATAAATTGGCTTCTGAAATAATTGGATATTTTCTATTGCTAAAGCAGGATTATCTTTATTTTCAATTGCTATGATAAACTCTTTTTCGTTTAAGTTGTTAAACGTAAATGAGTTTTTGTTTTTAGAATTTAATTGAAAAGAAGCGATGTTTTCAGTGTAAGTTTCTACACGTTTTTTAATTTTTCGTTCTCTTTTTACAAGGATTTTAGCATTTCTTAGAAAAAAATCAGTGTCAATTTTAAAAGAAATACTATTTATTTTATGCGAATTTTCAGCCGTAAATTTAAGTTGTGTAACCTTTTTCTTTTTTTCGGTAGAAATAGCTTCTTGTTTGTATTGATTTATTTCAATTGCATTTTGAGTGAAAATTTTACTTTTATAGATTCCTGCTTCTAAAATATTTATGGGTAATGAGTTTTTATCATCAAAATTGATGCGTAAAAAAGGATAGGTATTTAAAGGGAAATGAATAGTTTGCTCTAAAAATATTTTTCCTGAAGCTGTTTTTTTAGGTGTGCTTTTATGCGATAAAATACGATTAGAAGTTAATCCAAACCAGTCAGAACCATTGTCACTTCCGTATAGATTATAGCTTTTTATTATTTTTGTATTGGCAATTTTTAGCGTAATTGTAGCTAGTTTTTCTACGGATTTATTTTCGATTACAATTGACGTTACAGAATCTTTAATAACATTTTTTGATGCTATTTTAAGTTGCTCAAAGGTTGAGAATTTTTTATCATTATTATATATTAAAACATACGGAACATCGTTTTTTAAAGAGTCTTTAATTCTTAAAAAACTGTAATTTTCAGCTGCTGCCGAACGAACTTTTATCGGTAGCATTATTTTATGCAAACCGTTTTCATTTATCGGATGAATACTACCTGTATAATTTTGAGTAAAAGTAGTAAGAGAAATGAATAAGCTAATTAATAAACTATATTTTTTCATCTTGATGGTTTTTTTTAGCGTCATTTTCAATATCATTTTTAGCTGTTTTTTCATCAATAACTAATTTTTTTAATTTTTGATACACAAAAGAAATTATCAAAATTAAAACCCCTAATAATATAAAGGCAATAATTTTTCCTGTTTCTGAAACGTTTTTAATATCGTAAATAAAAAGTTTTAAAATAGTTAAACCAAGTAACGATAGTGCGATTACTCGTAAGTTTTTCCATTGTTTTTTTATCCCAATAATTAAAAAGATAAAAGAAAAAACTCCCCAAAGTATTGGATATCCTATTTTAATAATTTGTGTTTTAGTCGCTGATATTTGGCTGCGTACAAAAATATTTTTATCGTAAAAATCATTTTTTGATTCCGTGAATTTTTCAGATAATACTACTGTATCAATTGTATTTGAAAGATGTAAACCATGTATCATTATTTCATTACTTAAAATATATACAATGGCAAAAGTAAATATCCAAGGCAATAATTTAGCCAATTTTGGTCGTATTTTAAATAAAATATTAAATTTTAAATAACACTGATATCCAAAATAAATTAAACAACTTAAAACGATATAATGAAAGTAAAAAGCATAGTTTGTATCAGTGTTTTCTACGAAGTTTTCAATTAATTCGTTTGCAGGTAATTTGTAAAAATCAACAATATAAAGTGCTGTTGAAACAATACCTACCACTAAAATTCCTTTTGAAATATTTTTATTTTTTAATATTGATGCTACATATAATATGGTCGTAATAAATATAAAATGATATGTGACAGGAAAAGATAAGGCAGAAAAAGTGTTCTTTAAATATTGATAAGCTTGATAATTTACTTCTAAAATACCCGTAAAATAAGTTATTAAAATAGTGATAATTAAAAGTATATTTCGATATAAATTAATATTTATAGAAAAGTGTTTTATAACGATTTCTTTCTCTTTTTTTAATAACCAGTATGTTAAAAATAGCGAACTACTAACCACTAAACCTGCAATAAATAACGGATTTAAAATGATAGTTAAATCTTTTGTAAAGCTGTATTTTTCCCAATCTAAAAATAAACTGATAAGTGTTAAAACTTGTATTATAAATCCACCAATTTTAAAGGTGTTTATTTTTGATTTTTGAGATAACCAAAATAATAAAATAGCTTCCGAAGCCCAAAAAAGAGTAATGATATTACCTTCAAACTGAATTGGAATTGTTAAGGTAACAAAAGTTAAAGCAAGTCCGATTAATAAGTAAATAGCGTTTTTATCTAATCCGAATTTTTTATATAAAACAGTAGCGTAAGCAATGTTATAAAGTGCCAATAATAACGTAAATAATCCTGTTAAATTTGATGCTAAATCATTTAAAATTAACATTCCTAATCCGAAAAACACAAAGGTATTTGCTACTAAAATAAAATATTCTATTTTAGAAAAAACACCTTTATTTCTAAGGTTATTTAAAACAATAGTGATGCTAAATATAAAATAGAATAAGGTTGCAAAAATTAAAGCTCCTGAATGTGAAAATGTGTTGCTACCTATTTTTAAAGCACACCAACTTCCGAATAATATTGTTGTAAATATAAAAGATAATATTGTTGAAATTCGCCATTTTTTAAAATAAGAAATCCCTAATATTCCGATGTTTAAAATAGCAATGTACGTAAATAAAACTACGTAATTACCTTCGCCCGTACTTACCATAAATGGCGCTGAAAATCCACCAATTAATGATAAAACAGCGAGTTCTTGTCGGTTATAAGAAACCGCAACAAGCGTACTGAAAATGGTTATTACCGTCATAATAGCAAAAGCTACCGTTTGACTAAATAACTCATATTCATGAAAAGCAATATAAATAGTAAAGTAAAAAATACTAATAGCTCCCGCCACTAAAACAGAACTAAAAGAAGTGTAATTTTTCTTTAATTTATGAGCAATTACCATAATTAAAGAACCACATAAAACACCAATTCCAACTCTTGCAGGTTCGTTTATCCAATCTTTATCAATGGCATATTTTACAAAAAAACTAATACCTAATACTAAAATTAAGATTCCAAGTTTATTAATCAAATTTTCACCGATGAACTTTTCTAAATCAGGATTTTTCTCCTTAAATCGTTCAAAAAATGATTTTTTAGGAATTGATTTTATGGTATCTTTAATCGGTTTTTCTATTGTTTTTTTATCCTCTAAAATAGGATTGACTTTTAAAGAATCAGTAATAGGAGGTATTATAATTTCCTCTTTTTTAGGAGTAGGAATTATCGGAGTTACTATTTCTTCTTCTTCGGATGCTACATTTTTATTAGCTATAACGGTGTTTTTTGAAAAAATTTCTTTTTGTAAATCTGCAATTGTTTTATTGAGTTGCTCAAATTTTTTGTTGATATTTTTATTGATAAAATAAAAACAGAGTAAGGGCATTATAAAGTATAAAAATTCCATAGCATATCATTTTGAATTTCACATCAAATGTAAACCTTTATAATGATACCGATTTTTAATATCATCAAAAGTAAAAAATACGTTTATAAAAGCTGTTATTATTTGTTTTTTGATATTTTTTAGGTAAAAACTAAATCAATAGTATTATTCTTATAAATTTGTGAGTCAGCTATAAAAGAAGAAAAACATGACAGTATACGACCTTATAAACATACTTAGTAATAATTCAAACAATATAATAAACTACTATGTAGCCTTACTTTTAGTTACATTATTAGGGCTTTTATTTTCAAATATGATTCGTCCTAAATCGCCAATTTTATATGTGTATAGTATTTTAATATATGCTTTAGCGATACCTGGTCTTTTAGCTATTATTTTGGTTATTTATAATTTTTTCTTCTTGCGTAAAAATTTAATGCAACTTCAATTAGTAACCTATTATTTACCGATAATAGCTATGATATTGCTGTTTTTAATTATTAAAAAAACAGTTCCTTTAAAAGAAATTCCTGGTTTTGATAAATTATCAGGCTTATTTATCATCTTATTTATTACTTTTTTAAGTACCTATTTTATTCAAAAAGCAATTATAGGTGTTTTCTTTATTGGTAGTTTTACTCAGCTTATAGCTATATTCTTAGTCTTATTAGTGGTTTTAAAATTAGGTTGGAATAAATTTGTAAAGTAATGTATTAGGATAAAGACTTTTACTTGGTTAATTTTTTTAAATTTGTTAAAACTAGAGTAACTATGTTAAAAAATTTAAAATCGCTATTTTTTACTGAAGATGAAAGTGAAGAGGTGAACAAGAAAAAGGTAGTTTCAAAAGAGACACCAAAATCATCAGTAGAAAAAGTAAGTGTTGTAAATGAATCAGCACCTATAAGTTCTAACACAAATACTAGTGGTACTGTTGATAATGCTATTGTAGAAAAATTATTAGTAGCAATTGAAAACAATAACTTAGAAGGATTTGATTATCTAGAATTTAAAAAAGCCTTAAAAGCTTTAGAAAAAATTCCGATGGACGAGGCTACAAAATATCGTTCAACCTATGCAGCAGCTTCGACAATGGGAGCAACTTTAGAGAGTTTATTAGAAACTATAAATCATTATATTGGGGTATTAGATACTGAAAATAGTACTTTTACAAAAGCTTTTGAAGGGCAATTAGTAGCTAAAATAGGTAATAAAGAAAAAGAAATTACACAGTTTGAAGCGGTTGTTAATGAAAAATCAGAAAAAATAAAACAACTTACAAACGAAATTACAAAGCATCAAAATCAAATTGAAGA
Organism: Tenacibaculum dicentrarchi; assembly: GCF_964036635.1. Classification (NCBI taxonomy): domain Bacteria; kingdom Pseudomonadati; phylum Bacteroidota; class Flavobacteriia; order Flavobacteriales; family Flavobacteriaceae; genus Tenacibaculum; species Tenacibaculum dicentrarchi. The sequence goes on along the minus strand of NZ_OZ038524.1, from coordinate 2,590,199 downwards.
GTTAAAAAAATTGATAGCTGATAGTAGCCATAAAATTACAAAAACTCAAAATGATTTTAAAATGTCGTACTTACATTTAAGAACGCAGTTTGAACAAGATGCACAAAAAATAAAACAATATATAAAATAATGGAAAATTTTGCACCCAAATCTTTTTGGGAAAAACCAGAAGGAAAAACAGGAATGTTTTTTACAGCACTATTAGCAGGTGGAAGTATGTATTTTTTATACAAAGCACTGCCTTATCTTATTAATATTGTTGAAAACACCTTACATTTAGGATTACTTTTAGCAGGTTTAGGAGCGTTAATTTATATGATTTTAGATCCTAAAATGCGTAACCTGATTTTTTATATGTATAAATCATTTATGCGATGGATTACAGGTTTATTTATTTTAATTGACCCAATAGGAATTTTAAAAAGTTATATTGATGATTTAAAAGATAACTTAAAGAAAATGAACAAACAAATTGCTGTTTTAAAAGGTCAAATGAGAAGGCTACAGCAAATAATGAATGAAAATAAAAAGAATATCAATAACAACTTAAAGCTTGCAAGTGCTGCCAAAGAGAAAGATAAAAAAGGAATTATGATTCTGAAATCTCGAAAAGCAGGAAGATTAAGAGAATCTAATTTAAAGCTTGATGAGTTGTACAGAAAAATGGAAATTTTATACAGAGTATTAACAAAAATGTATGAAAATTCTGAAATTTTAGTAGAAGATATTGAAGACCAAGTAATGGTAAAAGAACAAGAACGTAAAGCAATACGTGCGAGTCATTCTGCTATGAAATCGGCAATAAATATTATTTCTGGGAACAACGATAAAAAAGAAATGTTTGATAGAGCTTTAGAAGCAATTGCTGATGATGTTAGTATGAAAATTGGTGAAATGGAGCGTTTTATGGAAATGTCAAACGGTTTTATGGATTCTATCGATTTACAAAACGGAATTTTTGAAGAAGAAGGTTTAGAGTTATTAGATAAATGGGAAAAAGAAGGAGTTTCTTTAATCCTTGGAAATCAAAAAGATTTATTAGTAAATGACAGTCATAGTGTAGATTTAGATGCACCAACATTAAAGAAAAACAAAAATCATAATAATCAGTATTCAGATTTATTCAATTTTTAAATCTTTACAATCTAAAAATAATATCAAAAAAAGTAAATAGTAAATTATGGCAGGAAAAAAATTAACTCCATTATCTAAAATATTAATTGTTGCAGTAATTATTGGAGGTGTTTATTTTTTATTAAATAAACTAAGAGACCCAAAAGTTAAAGACAAAATAAATGAAGTAACTGCAAGTGCTGATAATTCAGAAACTAAAGAAGGGTATCAAGATGTACTGAATATCGGAGTTGTTACTTGGGGAGGTTATGCTGGTGGACAGTATTTTAATGAAGGTTTTAAAGCAAATACAAATTCTCGATTTTATAAAGATTACGGATTTAAAGTAAATTTTAAAGTAATTGATGATTTTGATGCTTCTCGTGATGCGTTTAAAAATGGCGATATCGATTTAATGTGGGCAACTATTGATGCCTTTCCTACCGAAGTAGCAGGATTATCGCAATATCAACCACAAGTTGTTTTTCAAGCAGATTGGAGTCGTGGAGGAGATGCAATTGTTGCACGTAGAGGAATTAATAAAGTAAGCGATTTAAGAGGTAAGAAAATTGCAGTAGCACCAATGACACCATCGCACTCGTTTTTAATTTGGTTATTAGAAGCTGGAGATATCAGTGTAAAAGATGTTAAAATAATTGAAGTACCAAGTGCTATTGATGCTGCCGATGCTTTTAAAAGTGGAACTGTAGATGCTGCCGTTGTTTGGAGTCCTGATGATGCAGATTGTGTTCAAAAAGTAGCAGGAGCTAGGGTTTTAGAAAGTACTAAAAATGCAACGCATATTATTGCTGATGTTTTTGTCGCTAAAAAAGATTTTATCGAAAATAATAAAGAACAATTAAGAGAATTATACGAAGGTTGGATGATTGGAGCATCTGAACTTAATAATTCGGATGCTAATAAAAAGAAAGCAGCTAAAATTTTAGCTGAAGGTTTATCGCAACCAGAAGATTTTTGTTATGATGCGATTAATAATGTACGTTTAGCTACGCATGGCGATAATCAAAATTTCTTCGGATTAAATACTAATTACAACGGTGTAACAGGAGAAAATTTATACAATAAAATGAAAGTAAAGTATCAAAATTTAGGATACAATACTTCAGGTGCAAAAAGTTGGAGATTACTTTCTACAAAAGATTTAGTAACAAAAACAACTTCGTTAACAGGAGCAAATCATGTTTCAGAAAAAGAAAAACAATTTTCTAAAGCCAATGATAAATTAGCTAAAAAGGCATCTTTATCATCAAAAAAAGTAAGTATCAGTTTTAGAACAGGTCAGTTTATTTTAAGTGATAATGCAAAGCAATTAATAGACGTACAATTTACGCCAATAGCAAAAGCTTTTGCAAATACACGCATCCGTATTGAAGGAAATACAGATAATGTTGGAAAAAGAGGTTCTAATGTGTTACTTTCTAGAAGAAGAGCACAATCGGTTGCTAATTATTTAATTGATGAACATAATATGCCTAAAAATAGGTTTATTATTTTAGGAAATGGACCTGATAAACCAGTTGCTGGTTGTGAGAGAAATCAGAATAAAAACTGTCAGGCTAAAAATAGAAGAACCGATTTTGAATTAGTTGTAGACTAATGAATTATAAAAAATTATTTGAGTTACGAGGAGAACTTACATCAAAAGAAAAAATTACGCTAACCATTCTGGGAAGCGTAATTTTGATGTTATTTTGGTTTGTATTTGCAGAAGTTTTATCGAAAACAATTATTACTCAAAACGATAAAATTTCACCTAGTTCTTTATCCGAAGAAAATAGAAAATACTACGAAAGCGATTCGCTTTTAGTTGCTAATTATACACTTTTAGAAACAAAAAGTATAGAGAATTTAAAAGAGTTAGGTTTAGTTAAAAACAAAGTATATCCTATTTTACCTTCGCCAATAAAAGTAATCAAAGCTTTTCCTGAATTAAATAAGGATGATGACGTTATTGGAAATACTTTTTTATCAATTAAATTAAATGTTTTAGGATATTTATTAGCAATTATTATTGCAATTCCGATTGGATTTTTATTAGGATTAGTACCTCTTTTTAGAGGTTTGTTTAGCAAAATAATTGATTCATACCGTTTTATTCCGCTAACAGCAGTAACAGGAATTTTTATTATGTGGCTCGGTTTAGGAAGTCAAATGAAAGTTAGTTTTTTAGCTTTTGGTATTATTGTTTATTTAATTCCTGTTGTGGTTCAGCGAATCGATGAGGTTCAAAAAGTATATTTAAATACTGTTTTTACTTTAGGAGCAACACCATGGCAAACTATAAAATCGGTTTATATGCCGTATGTATTTTCAAAATTAATTGATGATATTCGAGTATTAACCGCAATTTCTTGGACATATATTACCATTGTAGAAATGCTAAATAAAGGAGGTGGAATTGGTGAGTTAATTTGGACAGCAAAAAGACAAAGTAGAATAGATAAGGCGTTTGCAATATTAATTATCATTGTTATTATTGGCGTAATACAAGACCGATTATTTGTAATTATAGACAAACTATTGTTTCCTTACAAACACATTAATACCAACAAACGTTAATAAAAAATAAACGATGAGTTTACTATTTACAGACAACGCACAGGCATCTAATATTATTGAATTACGCAATATTGAGCAGTCGTATAATAACGGACAAACTAAAATTATTCAAAATTTAGATTTACTAATCGAAGACAAACCAATGCAAGGGCAACTCGCTGTTATTTTAGGAATGTCAGGCTGTGGGAAATCTACTTTATTGCGTTATATAGCAGGTTTGCAACAACCAACATCAGGAAGTGTTTTGGTAAAAGGGCAACCTGTTAGCAAACAAAATAGGGTGAGTATGGTTTTTCAGCAATATTCTTCTTTACCTTGGATGACTGTTTTAGATAATGTTGGTTTAGCATTAAAATTTGAAGGGATTTCTAAAAAAGAACGTGATGAACGTGCTATGGAAATGATTCAATTAGTAGGTTTAGACGGACACGAAAAAAAGTATGCGCAATATCCTAATTTATCAGGAGGACAGTTACAGCGAATAGCCATTGCACGTAGTTTAATGTCGAATCCAGAAATTTTATTGATGGATGAGCCTTTCGGAGCTTTAGATGTTAAAACGAGGTTACAAATGCAAGATTTATTAATCAATATTTGGGAGAAATTTAGCCCAACTATTTTGTTTGTAACGCATGATATTCAAGAAGCGGTGTATTTAGCTGATGATATTTACATAATGAAACACGCACCGTCAAATTTTGTAAAACATATTAATGTCGATTTACCTTTTCAACGAAATAGAGATACTAAAAGATTACCTCATTTTGATGAATTAGTGCATCAAGTAGAAGATGCAATGATGGCAATAGATTCAAAAAATTAATAATAAATAGTCTATGAATAGTACAAAATCGTATAAAATAATCGACCTGTTTTTTAAGAAATTATCTTTAGAAAATACGCCTTATTTTTTTAAAGGGAAATTGGTAAATCCTTTAAAAATAATTGCTATTTCTGCCGATTTTTCAAAACTGAAAATTAAAGATGAAGATTTATTATTGCTTTATTCGTCAAAGAAAGATAGCAATAATTTCGATTTTGTAATTACCTCAAAACATATTCACACAAAAAGTAACACGTATTTATTAGAAATTACGGCTTTAAAAAATGACGAATTTCTTTCTTTTGATGAAGAGCATTTATCATTAATAAGAAATTTGGTGAGCGATTTAGGTGTATCAGTAAATGAAGAAAAGAAAAATTTAGCTTCTTTTACTGATAAATTTAAACGCTTTGTAAATCAAAAAGAGAGTAGTGCTACTAATTTTGATATCGATGCTTCTTTTTTAGAAATTTTAAAAAATGAAGGTGATAAAATTCAAAATTTAGCAGACGATTTAAATAATAACAAACGATTTTCATCAGTAATTAATGATATTGTAACTAAAACTGATGATGCCGTAAAATTTACAGCCGAACACATCATATTACAAGATATTATTAAAGTTTTTAATAAGGTTTGTAATTTAACAAGTGAAGAAAATAAAGTAGCAACGCTAAGAATTAAATTTTTATTGGCTTTTTTGTTTGAAAAATTACAAGGAAATGATATTATAAGTAGTTTGAGTATCGCTCGAATAAATGAATTTGTTGCTTCGGATAGTTTTGATAAAAATATTGAAATTATAAAAAAAGCCACTCTTTTTGATTTAGGAGATACCTATAAAAATGAGTTTTTGTTACCGTTAATTTTAAAGCGATTAAAGAATCCACATTTTTCAAATTCAGCTGCTTTTTTATATCGAATTGCTTCTTTAATTGTAAAAGCAGATGGAACAGTATCTGAAAAAGAACAAGAAATTCTTAAAAAGATAAACGATAAATTACAGCATCCGAAGGAGAAATTACAAGGTGTAAAAGAGGTTGAGATTGATGAAAATGAGACTTTAGAAGAAGTTTTAGAAGAATTGAATCAATTGGTAGGTTTGGACAATATTAAAGTTGCAATTGCTGAATTATCGAATTTTTTAAAGGTTCAAAAATTACGAGAATCTGAAGGATTAAAAAGTGTAAATAATTCGTTGCATTCTGTTTTTATGGGGCCTCCAGGAACAGGAAAGACCACGGTAGCACGTTTAATTTCTAAAATATACAAACATTTAGGATACTTAGAAAAAGGACATTTAATAGAAACTGACCGTAGTGGAATGGTTGCGGGGTATGTTGGGCAAACAGCTTTAAAAGTAGAAGAAATTGTAACTGCTTCGTTAAATGGTGTTTTATTTATTGATGAAGCATATGCGTTGGCAAAAGATGCTAAAAAAGATTTTGGAAACGAAGCAATTGAAGTATTGCTGAAAAAAATGGAAGACCACAGAAAAGAATTGGTCGTTATTGTTGCTGGATATCCTGATGAAATGAAAAGCTTTGTCAATTCAAACCCAGGATTACAATCTCGTTTTAACAGGTATTTTACTTTCGACCATTATAAACCGACAGAATTGGTCGCTATTTTTGAACTTTTTTGTAAAAAGAACGATTTTGTTCTAGCTTCTGAAGCTAAAGAAAAGCTCTTATTTATCTTTGAAAAACTTTACGGAAAAAAGGATAAAAACTTTGGAAATGCTCGTGTAGCAAGAAATCTTTTTGAAAAAATAATTGAATATCAAGCAAACAGAATTATTGCAATTGCTCCCATAACAAAAGAATTATTAATTACCATTGTTGAACAAGATATACCGCCAGTAAATAAAACAGTGGAAAAATATTTGATGTTTCAAGAAGCTGAAGAAGTAGTATAAAAATGATTACTGAAAAAGAGATATCCGAACAATTAAAACGAACTATAAAAGCGCCAATCCGTATTGGTTCGTTAACTGATTTAGCCATTAATAAAGCTGATTTTATAGCATCTTTTAAACCTTTTTTTGATGCTGATTTAATGGATGATGAGTATTTGGTTAAAAATAATCAAATTGCATTTTTAAAGTCGATTTTTATAGAAGATAGAATTTCTTTAGAAAAAATACATCAAGATTATTTTGAAGGAAAGTTATCAAAAACTGTTTTAAATCCGTGGATTGATAAGTTATCAGAAAATCAAAAGAAAGAATTTTTAATCCTTTCTAAAATTACAAGACAACGAAATATATCTTCTTTTACAGTAGAAAAATTATCAAAAAAACAAAGAGATAATTTACTTGTAAAACGAATTGAAGTAAAATCATTTAAACAAGATGTATCTGATTTTAGAGTTTGGAAACGTGTTTTTAAACAAGCATCTAAAGCATCCGTAGAAAATGAATTATTTAAAACTCTTTTAAAACAAGTATTTCTTTTGATAAGTGAAATTCATCCAACGGTTCAAAAGATAAAAATTACGAGTCATTTTATGCGCACAATTTCTGATATTCAGATAAAAGGAGAAAACTCTCCAGAAGGTGTTCATGAAGATGGTGCAAAATATATTGTGTCTGCTTTGGTTATCAACAGAACGAATATTTTAGGTGGAGAAACTCAAATTTTTGAAGCTATTTCAGAAAAAAAAGAACTTATTTTTAATACGATTTTAGAAGAAGGAGAATTTGCTTTTCAAGCAGATACTGGCGAAGAAAAAGAGTTCGGAACTGATTTATGGCATTATGTAACGCCTATTCAGCCCATAAATTTAGCTGAAAAAGGCGTTAGAGATATTATTGGTTTTGATATTGAAATCGTATCTTAATAAATAATGTTTACTCTAAAATTAAGAAAGCATACAGCTAATTTTATCAAGAGAATCGCCATATTTAAAACTAAAATCAATATGTATTAAATCACCTGCTTTAACATCTAAAGTATTGGTGGTTTTTAAAACGGTAGGAGGCATTAAACTATCTGTTCCTGTAAAATTAGCACCTTCTGTAACTTCTACATACGATTCTAAATACAAAGCATTAATTGTGCCCGAAAATAAAGCAGGAACTGAAAAACTTAAATTTACACCTTCTTTTTTCTCTTTTAACAATTCGATTTCATTAGCTAAAAATTGTTGCGATAAAAACATCGGCTGATGTCTTGTAAACATTACAGGATAATGGTGTACATTTTCATCTATTTCAGCCTCGCATAACCTTGCAAAGTTTACAATTCTATTTGGGAATAATTTACCATCAGGTTTTAAAAACTGACGCATATGCTGAAAAATTTGTACTTGAAATTCATTAGCACAATAAATACTCATTAATTCACCAATAATATGGTCAACTTTTTCGGGTAAATTGACGGTAAGTGCATCGGCATAAATAACTTCTACTTTATCTTTCCAATCGTATTTTTGAATTTCTTTGTTGATAAAAGGGATTAAATCAGGATTGTTTTCAATTAAATACGCCTTTTTAACATACGGCATATATAATTTTGTTAGCGGTAAAGTACCAACGCCAATTTCACAAACAACGGTATCTTTAAAGTTATTATGTAGCTCAAAAGCTTTTTTAAATGCGTTGACTCTTTGTGTATCAGTTTCCATTATTTTATAATAAATTTCAGGAAAACCAAAATGAGATTCATCAAAAGTTTGTGCTTTTAACAAGGCATATTTTAACGTATCGTAATTATCTATAATTTGATTGTGTAATTTATCATTCATTAATTTTGTAGCTTTTTAATTTTTTAAAGCATTTTATAAAGTGGCTTCTAACTCTTGATAATCGCCTAAATATAATTGTCTTAAAGCTTCTATATAAGGTCTTTTATTGTAGTAACCATCATTAAAATCTTTAAGAGCAGTAGTTAGCATTATTTTTGCTTCTTCGTTTTTTCCTTGTTTAGATAATATCAATGCTTTGTAATATTTAGCATCGGCACTAAAACCGTAAGAGTTTTTTATCATCTTATTAAAAGAAGCTTCAGCTTTAGCGTAATTTTTTAATTCAAGATAGGCAATTCCTTGGTATAAAAAAGCAGTAACATCAACAGAGTTTTCACTAAAATCTTCAATTTCTTTTTTTATATATTTATCAAAATAAAAGATAGCTTTCTTATAATTATTTAAACCTAAATAAGCAATACCACGCCAACAATCTACACTAAGTCCTTGAGGAGCATCAATAAAATTAGGTGTTAAAACATCACTCATATCAAAATCTGCAATTGCTTTTTTATAATCACGGTAAAACCACAAATACAAATAACCACGCCATGGAATTCTTTTAATAGAATCTAATTTTACAGCTTTGTTATATTGAGGTTTCCATTTATGAGGCATTCCTCTTTTTAAATGTGCAACAGATAATTCGTAAACAGCTGCCTCATAGGTTGAATCTATTGTTACGGCTTCAGCAATACCATTTTGAAATGGAGTAGAACCTTGCCTGAATTTGATAGCTTTTTCATATCTTTTTTCGGCAAGCATTCTTTTTTCTGATGCGTTTAAAACGGTTTCTTTTTCACAAGATACAACCATCAAAACAATGCTAATACTAAGGGATAATTTGAGTAACTTTTCCATTTTCTATTCTATAAGATACGTACATATAATAATTTTGAGGTTCGTTATTGTAAGGAATAATATTCCAACGAGCTGGTTTTGAGGTAAACTTAAAAAGCTCATTAACCATATTTGTATTTAAAGTCGCTTCTTTTAAGTCTAAATCCATTTGAATAGTTTCAAACCAACCTGCATTTCCTTCACAATTCACTAAAAATCGAAAATTTAAATAACCTGAATCAGTATAATTATTAGTGTTAAAATTGGCATTTAAAGCATCTCTAAACTGTTTTTTAGAGCCTTTATAGGCTTTTAAACTAGCTCCGCTATAAGTGTTGTAAATATCACCATCATTACATAATTGATATTTATTATTAAGTAAAGCTTTGTTTTGATCGATATAACCAATGTAGTTTTTATAGGGTTTGTTTTCGGTATTGTAGGCCTCTTTAAAATAGCAATATCCGTAGAGTAGTACTCCAGCAATCATCACAAATAGCGTTGTAATAATGATGATAGTAATTTTTATAATTTTCTTTTTTTTCATAGGATAAAAGTACTAAAAAATCTCTTAGTAAAATTAGCATAAAATACGCTTAATTTTAGTAAAAAGCTGTAATTTTAACCTTAAAACAAAACAAGAATAATGAAGTATTTTACCGTAATTTTTTTAGTAATAACAAGTGTTTTAACAGGGTGTAAAAATTCAGGAAAAGTAACAACTAAAAATCAAGAATCTACAACAGAAAAAGTTGCTGTAGAAAAAACCAATGAAACAATAGCAAGCTCTTCAAACACACACAAAGTGGTTGTAATTGAAAAAATACCTGCAGGAGGTTATGTTTACTTGAAAGTTTCAGAAAAAGAGAAACAATATTGGATTGCCGTTCCAGGAAAACAAGTAAAAATAGGTGCTACTTATTATTACGATGGAGGAATGGAAATGAGAAATTTTGAAAGTAAAATTTTAAAACGAACTTTTGACCGTGTTATTTTTGCACAGGGGATTCGAGAAAAAAATAATGAAGTAGGGAGCAAGCCTAAAAAAGAAACTAATAAGAAGGTAAATGCTGTTAAAAAAAAGAATACGACACCAAAATCGAAAGTAGGTATTATTGAAAAAGCAAGCAACGGAATACGAGTTGCCGATCTTTTTGAAAACCCAAAAGCGTATCAAAATAAACAGGTTATTATTAAAGGGAAAGCTGTAAAGGTAAATAATGGAATTATGGGTGTTAATTTCATCCATTTACAAGACGGAACAACAGGGAACGGGCAATATGATATTACCGTAACTAGCGATGAAATCGTAAAAATTGGCGATATTATTACGCTAAAAGGAACTGTTATTTTGAATAAAGATTTCGGAGCAGGCTATGTTTTTGATGTTCTTATCGAAAAGGCGGTTGTTTTAAAATAGTTCTTTAAAAAAAAGTATCTAAACTGAACTGAAATCCCTTTTAAAAATATGTTTTTAAAAGGGATTTTAATTTTATATATCTTTAATTAAAAATAATTAGCAGGAAAAAAAAGTTCGAACGGACTATCTTTTTTAACTTCTAAACACGTTTTTGTGTATTTAATAAACAGCTTTTAGTTTAAAATAAAGGGAAAAAAAGTTCCTTTAAAAAAAGAATAACTTATTTCTATCAAAAATAGTACAACAACGATTGTTAAAGTAAATTTTACACTTTTTTTCGCACCTAATTTATTTGGTTTTTTCTTCAATTTTTATAGTTTTATTGATAAATAGTAATACTACCGATGCAATAAGAAGTATTGAAGCGCTTATAAAAATCCAAGTGCTTTTTGATTCAATATTGAAAGTAGCAAAGTCAAAATTTAAAATAGTTAAAAACATAGCCAATATAGTCATTACTAATGATAGCTTTCTTTTAGTCATGTTATAATCGATTTAATTATAAGGTATTTCACAATAATTTTTAATGCTATAAGTTGTTATTATTTGTACGGAAATCTTGAATAAACAGTTAAAAATTCTTTTTCTCCAAGTAAATTTTTACCACTTAAAAGCTGTTCAGATTCTATAATTACATCGTCTAAATCAAAACCTTGCATTGTTCTTCCTAATAAAAATGAAATGGTATAATCTTTCCAATTTGAACCTAAATTTTGTGCTGTATTAACTGCTTGATTAATAAAGCCCCAACATTCTTCTTCTGTTAAATAATCACACCAAAAACACCATTTTGCTAAGGATACTGCTCTACAAATATCCCAAGAAAAAGTTGATTTTACTTGCTGTATTTCTCCTAGTTCTAATTTTAAGCCTTTTGCTATTTTCTTTGCTATCTTGGTTAAATCTTCCGAAGGATTTGATAGATATTTATCAAATTCTTGACTTCTTTCAAGTGAAATTAAAGTACTAATTGTTTGAATAGCTTCTTCTTTAGTTGATATTTCCCAAGAGTCTCTTAATCCGTTTTTATAGGTGTCAATTGAATCTTTAGGTTTAATTTCTAAGATATCTTCACCTCTGTGGTAAGAAAGTATTGCTCCAAAGACTAAGGCATTTTTTTCGTTTTTGTTTAAAGGTTTAAGATTATTAAATTTTTCTAATTGTTTTTTCTTTCTTTTACTAGCGTAAGTAATTACAAAAATTATATATATGGTAAAAATGATTGCAATTCCTCCTATTATGTAGTATGTATTTTGATTCATATTATTATAATTTATTTCTTAATTGTTGTATTCCTGAAATTAATGCAAAAAGCCCTAAGCCTTCAAAAATTGCAAGAATTGCGTATTTCCCACCAAAATCATAGACTATTTGAAATATTTTTTTCATTCTTACGGGTAATCCAGCTTCTTCTGTGGTTTTCATATCAAAAAAGAAATATATTCCTCCAATAATTAAAACGATACCAACAATAAATACCCAGAATTTGTTTTGTTTCTCTAATACATTTTCAATTTTTTCCATATTTTTTTATCTTATTTTAAATACGAATATAATTAATCTAAATAAATTTTATTGATTTTAAAATGTTAATTTCGATTAAGTTAGATAAATAATATTAGCCCAATCCCAACAACAAAAAAATCCCGCACTAAAAGCACGAGATTTTATAATATTTTAAAAAATAGATTACTCAGTATTATTCTTTCAAGTTTAATTTAATGCTTAATTCTGATAATTGTGCATCATTTAAAGCAGCAGGAGCATCAATCATTACATCACGCCCAGAGTTGTTTTTAGGGAAAGCGATAAAATCACGAATTGTTTCTTGTCCGCCTAAAATAGCAACCAATCTATCTAATCCGAAAGCCAAACCTCCGTGTGGTGGTGCACCATATTCAAAAGCATCCATTAAGAAACCGAATTGCTCTTTTGCTTCATCTTCGGTAAATCCTAAATGTTTAAACATGATTGCTTGTGTTTCTTTGTCATGAATTCTGATAGAACCTCCACCGATTTCATTTCCGTTTAACACTAAATCGTAAGCGTTTGCTTTAACTGCTCCAGGATTTGTATCTAACAATTCTAATTGCCCAGGTTTTGGCGATGTAAACGGGTGGTGCATTGCGTGATAATGCCCTGTTTCTTCGTCTAATTCTAATAATGGGAAATCAATAACCCATAACGGAGCAAATACTTTAGGGTCTCTTAAACCTAAGCGTTCTGCTAACTCCATTCTTAAAGCAGATAATTGAGCTCTTACTTTATTTGTATCTCCAGATAAAACACAGACTAAATCACCAGCTTTTGCGCCTGTAATTTTTGCCCATTTCGCTAAATCTTCTTGATCGTAGAATTTATCTACAGAAGATTTGAATGTTCCATCTTCGTTTACACGAGCATAAATCATTCCTAAAGCGCCAACTTGAGGACGTTTTACCCACTTAATAATATTGTCTATTTCTTTTCTTGTGAATTTATTTCCTCCAGGAACAGCGAAACCAACCACTAATTCAGCACTATTAAAAACGCCAAAATCTTTGTGTTGTGTTACTTCGTTTAATTCGCCAAATTCCATTCCAAAACGGATATCAGGTTTATCATTTCCGTATAAACGCATTGCGTCATCATATAACATTCTAGGGAATTTATCAACTTCAACATTGTTGATTTCCTTTAATAAATGACGTGTTAATCCTTCAAAAATATTTAAAATATCTTCTTGCTCAACAAAAGCCATTTCACAGTCAATTTGTGTAAATTCTGGCTGACGGTCGGCACGTAAATCTTCATCTCTAAAACACTTTACAATTTGAAAGTATTTATCCATTCCACCAACCATTAATAATTGTTTGAAGGTTTGAGGCGATTGTGGTAAGGCATAAAATTGCCCTGCATTCATTCGAGAAGGCACTAAGAAATCACGTGCTCCTTCAGGAGTTGACTTGATTAAATAAGGCGTTTCAACATCAATAAATCCTTCATCTGTTAAATATTTACGTACTTCCATAGATACTTTTGAACGGAAAATCAAACTATCTTTTACAGGATTACGACGAATATCTAAATAACGATATTTCATTCTGATATCTTCACCACCATCTGTTTCATCTTCAATAGTAAAAGGCGGTGTTTTTGCTTGGTTTAAAATTTCTAATTTAGAAACCAATACTTCAACTTCACCAGTAGCGATGTTTTTATTTTTAGATTCTCTTTCAATAACAGTACCTGTAACTTGAATTACAAATTCACGACCTAATGTTTTTGCTTGTTCCATTAAATCACTAGAAGTACGTTCTTCGTCAAAAATTAGTTGTGTAATTCCGTAACGATCGCGTAAATCGACCCAAATCATAAAACCTTTATCACGTGATTTTTGTACCCAACCAGCAAGGGTTACTTCCGTATTAATATGCGAGGCAGTTAATTCGCCACAAGTATGCGTTCTGTACATTTTTAGAATTTTAGATATGCAAAATTACGCAATTATAAATATATTTTATCTAAGTTTTTTAACTTAAGATTATTAGCAATTTTTCTATAAGGTAAATGATAATTATGAGAATAATTTGTATCATAATTGTATTTTTTTTACTGATCAATATCAAATAAATATTCTACGGTAACATTAAATAAGCGTGCCATTTTAATTGCCAATGTTACTGACGGATTAAATTTTTGGGCTTCAATTGCGTAAATAGTTTGCCTTGAAACCCCTAATTTTTCAGCCAAAGCACCTTGGGTTAAATTATGCCTTGCACGTTCTACTTTTAGTAAGTTTTTCATGTTAAAATTGTCTTTTTTTAATCCCAAAAATGAGTAAATAAATCCATGAGTAAACGCTAATAAAACTGTCTATATTAACAGTGAAATTATTAGAAATACAATAAAGTAACAGGGATGCCGATAATACAATTAATGCTGTTATCTGATAAGATTCTAACCTTAGTTTATTGATATAGTCATCTTCTATTTTTTCTTTGGATACTATATAAATAATCATCCCAATTAAAGAGAACATTCCAAATAAATGAATCAAATTATCGCCAAAATACTCTCGAAAGGTAAATACTCCTGTATTTTGAAGAGATTGATATGGTTTTCCTGTAAATCCTTCTATAAAATTGTCTCTTCCTTCTATAAAAGAACCGATTACAAAAACGGTTAAACCTATTTTTTTACACCAATTAGGTAAAATTTGCGTGTTCATTTTTTTTTTATCAAATGTAAATAAAACTTTACATTATTAAATTAAAACTTTACTTTTTTTCTATTGATGCGATACTGAACTAAATTCAGTATGACGAGAATCTAGTTTTTATTTAGTTTTTTATCCTTTGAAATTGTTTTTTTGTAGTGCTATTTTATCAAAATAATAATTAAAATATATACTTATGACCTTACAAGAATTTAAAAACAAACTAAAAAATACGCCTAAAGAATTAGATTTTTCTGAAACAATTAATATTATTGAAGATAACTATAATTTTACGCCATCGGCATTTAAAAATGGCGATTTACAAAATACTAGCACCCAAAATTTAGGTTCGTGTAAAGTACTTTCATTTGCTATTAAACAGCAATTAACCAAAGAAGAAACCTTGGCTTGTTTTGCACAATATTATTTTATTGATGTTTTAGAAAATCCAACAGCAACCGACCATCAGAATATTAGAAATTTTATCAAAACAGGTTTCGAAGGACTTTCTTTTGAAAATGAAACTTTAAGCGAAAAAGTATAATTTTCAAATATAAATAATCAAAATTAGTAACAATGCCTAGCCCTGATTGAAGCATTTGTTTGAGCTCTTTTTTTGATTTTTCTTCAAAAAAAAGCGAGTGCGGAAAGCAGGAAATTGCTTCAAAAAAAAAAGTGGCTTGTAATAATGTTACAAGCCACGTTTAGGTATTTTCGTTGAATTAAGTATCAAAAAAAAGCTATTTGAAAATGAAATTATTTACAAACTACGCCTTCTTTATTTAAAAGGTCGATATGTCTGAAAAACCCTTTTTGAATTGTTCCTTCTTGAAAGATAAATGTTTTATCGTGTAAAATATTATTTTCGAAAAAAGTAACCTGAAATTGATTGTCTAAAGCAAATAATTCTGGTTGCATTATTTCAAATTTAGAAAATGATTTCGCTTTTAAAAGATCTATTTTTCTTCGGAATAAAGAGGTTTTTTTAGTTTCAGAAAATCCTTGTGATACAATAACAACCATTTCTAAATCTACGTCTTTTTTGTTGATAATATAAACGCTCCATTGTTCTAAATTATCCTGTGGATTTTTTTCTAAAGTGATGGCAATTTCTACATCAGTAACTCCTGGTATTTTTATGTCTTTTCTCATGTAATAGGTGTTAAAAGCAAAAAGTTGAAAAGCAGAATTGATTCTTTACTTTTCAACTTTTTGTATTTAATAGTAACTTTTATTTATATAACTGATTTAAATTGCTCTAAGAAACGTTTGTCGTTTTCGTAAAACATTCTAATATCAGGAATTTGATATAATAACATTGCGATACGTTCAATTCCCATTCCGAAAGCGTATCCAGAATATTTAGTAGGATCAATATTAGCGTTTTTCAATACATTAGGATCTACCATTCCGCAGCCCATAATTTCTAACCAACCTGTTCCTTTTGTAATTCTGTAATCGGTTTCAGTTTCTAATCCCCAGTAAATATCTACTTCGGCACTTGGCTCTGTAAATGGGAAATAAGAAGGTCTTAAACGGATTTTAGACTTCCCAAACATCTCTTTGGTAAAGTATAATAAAGTTTGCTTTAAATCGGCAAAAGATACATCAGTATCAATATACAAACCTTCTACTTGATGAAAAATACAGTGTGCTCTGGCAGAAATATCTTCATTTCTAAAAACACGACCTGGCGAAATAGTTCTAATAGGAGGCGTGTTATTTTCCATATATCGAACTTGTACCGATGAAGTATGTGTTCTTAATAAGGTATCAGGATTTTTGTCGATAAAAAAAGTATCCTGCATATCGCGTGCTGGGTGGTATTCAGGCAAGTTTAATGCAGTAAAGTTATGCCAATCATCTTCAATTTCTGGCCCTTCAGAAACGGTAAATCCAATTCTGTTAAAAACCTCAATAATCTGATTTTTCACCAATGAAATTGGATGACGAGAACCTAAGTTAATCGGTTCTGACGGACGGGTTAAATCGCCATAAAAACTTTTATGCTCAAAAGTGCTATCTAAATTATCATTTAATTCGGCAACTTTTTGTTCTGCAGATTTTTTTAAAGTGTTTAATGCCTGCCCAAAATCTTTACGCATTGCTGGATCAACATTTTTAAATTCAGCAAATAAATCTTTCAATAACCCCTTACTTCCTAAGTATTTTATTCTGAAATCTTCTACTTCTTGTTTTGAAGTTGCTTGAAAAACATTTACATCACCAATCAATTCTTTTACTTTGTCTAACATCTTATCTGTCCAAAATTTGACTGCAAATTTAATATTTTTATATCAAAATACATAATAACTGTCATTAACTATCTTAATTAAAAAGTAGTGAATAAATAAGAAGCTTAGTAACTTGGTAATAATGACTATAAAAAAAAATTAGTGATTATTTTTTTCGTTGTAATTTGCTTTTATGATTGAAAATCATAAATAAATATTAAAACAGTTAATTTTTGATGATTTTAAATTTAACAGATTGTAAATTAATTATATTTGCCTAAAGGAATTTGTTAATCAGAATTACAACACATAAATAACACAAACTAGATTATGGAATCTAAAATAAATGATTTTATGAATTACGTTAACGAACGTAATTCTAACGAGCCAGAATTTTTACAAGCTGTTCACGAAGTAGCAGAAACTGTAATTCCATTTATTGAAAACAATCCTAAGTATCAAGGGAAGAAATTGTTAGAAAGAATGGTTGAACCAGAAAGAACTTTAATGTTTAGAGTTGCTTGGGTTGATGACAAAGGAGAAACGCAAGTAAACAGAGGGTACAGAGTAGAGTTTAACTCGGCTATCGGACCTTACAAAGGTGGTTTACGTTTTCACCCGTCTGTAAACTTATCAATCTTAAAATTCTTAGGATTCGAACAAGTATTCAAAAACTCTTTAACTACTTTACCAATGGGTGGAGGAAAAGGAGGTTCTGATTTTAATCCAAAAGGAAAATCTGATAGAGAAGTTATGGCTTTTTGTCAGGCTTTTATGTCGGAATTATTCCGTCATATTGGAGCTAATACTGATGTTCCTGCGGGAGATATTGGTGTTGGAGGAAGAGAAATCGGGTTTATGTTCGGTCAATATAAAAAATTACGTAACGAATTTGTTGGAGTTTTAACTGGTAAAGGTGCCTCTTGGGGTGGATCTTTAATACGCCCAGAAGCAACAGGTTACGGTGATGTTTATTTTGCTCAAAACATGTTAAAAGTAAAAGGAGATTCTTTTGAAGGAAAAACTGTTGTGGTTTCAGGTTCAGGGAATGTTGCACAATACGCTACTGAAAAAGCTACTGAATTAGGAGCTAAAGTAGTTACTTTATCAGATTCTTCAGGATATATTTATGATGCTGATGGAATCGATGCTGAGAAATTAGCACACGTTATGGAAATTAAAAATGTTCGTAGAGCTAGAATTAGCGAATATGTAACGAAATATCCTAACGCAAAATTCTTTAAAGGCGAAAGACCTTGGAGCGTTAAATGTGATGTAGCTTTACCATGTGCAACTCAAAATGAGTTAAACGGTGAAGAGGCAAAAACATTAGTTGCAAATGGAGTTATTTGTGTTGCAGAAGGAGCAAACATGCCTTCGACACCAGAAGCTGTTGAGGTTTTCCAAAACGCAAAAATCTTATTTGCACCAGGAAAAGCATCTAATGCAGGTGGAGTAGCAACTTCAGGATTAGAAATGAGCCAAAACTCATTACGTTACAACTGGACAAGAGAAGAGGTAGATGCAAAATTAAAACAAATTATGAACGATATTCACGCATCTTGTGTTGAGTATGGTACTCAAGCTGATGGTTTTGTAGATTACGTAAAAGGAGCAAATGTTGCTGGTTTCGTAAAAGTTGCCGATGCAATGTTAGATCAAGGAGTTGTATAATAATTCCCTATTATAATAATTAAAAGCACGCTATTTATAGCGTGCTTTTTTTAATTTTAAAATAATAACAGTTTATTCAACAGTTACAGATTTCGCTAAATTTCTAGGCTGATCTACATTTTTATCTAGTAATACCGCAATATGATACGATAATAATTGAAAAGGAATTGTTGTTAATAATGGCGTAAAAGCTTCTTCAGTATCAGGAATTTCAATTACATGATCTGCAATTTCTTTTACTGTAGTATCGCCTTGTGTTACAATAGCGATAATTTTACCACTTCTCGATTTTATCTCTTGAATATTACTTACTACTTTTTCGTAGTGTCCTTTATTAGTAGCAATTACAAAAAGAGGCATATCTTCATCGATTAAAGCAATAGGTCCGTGTTTCATTTCGGCAGCAGGATATCCTTCTGCATGAATATATGAAATTTCTTTAAGCTTTAAAGCACCTTCTAAGGCCACAGGGAAATTAAATCCTCTACCTAAATACAAGCAGTTTTTAGCATCTTTATAAACCTTTGCAATTTCTTTAATTTGTGCATCTGCTTTTAATAAAGTTTCTATTTGCGTAGGAATTTGTTGCAAGGTTTGTAAATAGGTATTTACAGCAGATTTAGATAGTGTCCCTTTTACTTGTGCAATCTTTAAAGCAATTAATGATAAAACGGTTATTTGCG
This sequence comes from Tenacibaculum dicentrarchi, assembly GCF_964036635.1. Classification (NCBI taxonomy): domain Bacteria; kingdom Pseudomonadati; phylum Bacteroidota; class Flavobacteriia; order Flavobacteriales; family Flavobacteriaceae; genus Tenacibaculum; species Tenacibaculum dicentrarchi. Next base: position 2,570,887 of record NZ_OZ038524.1, on the reverse strand, counting down.
TAGTAAATGCCTTGGTTGATGCAACTCCAATTTCAGGACCAGCATGTGTGTAAGCCCCTGCGTGAGTTTCTCTAGCAATAGATGAACCTACTACATTACAAATACCAAATACAAATGCCCCTTTTGATTTAGCTAACTTAATAGCAGCTAAAGTATCGGCAGTTTCTCCTGATTGAGAAATAGCAATAACAACATCATTTTCATTAATAATTGGGTTTCGATATCTAAATTCAGAAGCATATTCTACTTCAACAGGAATACGAGCCATATCTTCAAAAAGATATTCACCAACTAAACCAGCATGCCAAGAAGTACCACAAGCAACAATAATAATTCTGTTTGCATTGGTAAATTTTGATAAATTATCATCAATACCGGCCATACGAATAATGCCTTTATCGGCTAACATTCGTCCTCTGTAAGTATCAATAATAGCTTTTGGTTGTTCATAAATTTCTTTTAACATGAAATGCTCATAACCACCTTTTTCAATTTGCTCTAAGCTTAACTGAAGTTCTTGAACGGTAGCGTCAATTTCTTTGTCATTTTCAATTTGATGAACTTTGATTCCTTTATTTTTTTTGATGATAGCTAATTCACCATCTTCTAAATAAATAGCATCTTTAGTATATTCAATAAAAGGAGAAGCATCCGAAGCTATAAAAAATTCTTCGTTATTTTTTCCAACACCAATAGCAATAGGGCTTCCTAGACGAGCAACAACTAGTTCATTTGGTTTCTTTTTATCAAAAACAGCAATTGCATAAGCACCAATAACATTTGTAAGTGCTAATTGAACAGCTTTTCCTAATTTACATTTTTCATTTTTTTTAACCTCTTCAATGAGGTTAATTAATACCTCTGTATCGGTATCACTTTTAAAAGTGTATCCTCTTGATGTTAATTCTTTTTTTATGGTATCATAATTTTCAATAATTCCATTATGAACAATCACTAAGTTTCCAGATTGAGAAATATGAGGATGTGAATTTACATCGTTTGGTACTCCATGAGTAGCCCAGCGTGTATGTCCAATTCCTATGTTTCCTTTCTTTCGTTTTTCGTCTTTATTTGTAATGTTTTCTAGGTCAGCAACTTTTCCTTTTGTTTTTGTTAAATGGATTGTTTTACCATCGTACATCATAATTCCTGAACTATCATAACCTCGATATTCTAGACGTTTTAATCCATTAATAACAATAGGATAAGCCTCTCTGTGCCCTATATAACCTGTTATTCCACACATAGCAATGTTTTATTTTTCTTTTGAATATGATATTTTTAATACGGTTCTTTTTGCTCCATTAGCCGCTTTGTTTCCATTTAATAAGGTAACACCTCTTGGGTTCCAGTTATAGGTTTTAACATTTACATCAGGTACTTTATTTTTAAAAGCATTATCTGTAGGGTTGTTGTAAACCTTTAAAATTAAAGGGTCAATACTGCCATTACCTTCTAATAAATTAGTAATATAATCTGTTATTCTGAAAGAATATTTTTCAGGTTTATCATCTTCCGATATTTCTAGATTACCACCAAAAAAAGCTACTTCTTTATAAGCGTCTGTTAATTGTATTGCTTGAACACCTTCTATTCCTTTGTCTATATTTTGATAAACAAATAACTTTTGAGGAACTGTTTTTTTATCGGTATTAATATTTTGATTTACATGAAAAGTTAATGAAGCATCATTAATTAGTAAATTATTAGCTCTTAACTCCTCAAGTTTTGTTGTATTTAATAGCGTGATTTTAGCCATTGAACCTGCAGTTCCTTGAATTACAAAATTATTAGAAGGTACAGGTATTTTTGCCTCAGACATTATATATTTACTATTTTTAATACCTGATAAAGCAAAAGAATACTCTTCATTTTCGCTACTTTCAACTTTACCTTCTTTTAAAATAGATTTCGAATACTGAAATGTTAAAGAAGCATCATTGGTTAAATTTAAAGGAATTAAAGCACCCTGATTACCAGAAGCCATAATTTTTAATCCTTTAAAATAAATATCAAAAGCTTGTTTAGAAGCAAAATTAGTGCCTTCAAATTTATCCCAAAATAAGGTTTTCATCTTAGCAAGATTTAAAGGAATTGCTAAAAAAGGTACTGCTGCTGATTTACTTGATTTTTTAACTTTAACCTCCTCTAAATATGTTTTAGAAGTGTCCATTCTATCTATTCTTTGATAGTTAAAAACAGTATCTTTTTTTGTATCGATAATAAAGGTAAAATTAGGATCTTCGTTTAATAAATTATCACCTAAATATTCAGCATTTGATAAATAAGTATTTCTTTTACCAGGGTTGTCTTGTGTAGGATTATCACTCTTTAAAAATGTTTCATTTTGAAATACTTTTAAAGAAGTCGGTTCTGTTAAGTTCCCTAAAAACGAATCAAGTTCAAAACTAGTTCCTTGTTTCGATGTTGTTTTAGCAGTTGTTTTGTAAGGTATTTTTAAAATAACTTTATCTAAGTTATAAATAGTGTCTGTACCAGAAACGGCTTTGTTTTTTAGCCCTGATACGTATGCTAATTGACTAATAACAGATGCTTCAATTCCTTTATAATTTTCATTATTTTTAGAAACACCTAGCCAATATTCATTTAAAGAACCAAGACTAATATTATCTGCTCTAACAGCTTTATAAGCATCATTTGTATTGGTATTTGCGATGTCAATTTTTTCAATTTTAACATCTAACAATAGTTCACCAGTTTCAAATTTTGAGTTATTAATAACATTACCTCCTAGGTCACTAAAATCTTTTTCACACGATATTGTGGTTGCTAAACATAGCAAGCTAAAACCTAAAACACCAATTTTTTTTATCATTTGCATTGTTTATTCGCTTAATTCTAAAACATTTTCTTTGTAGAAATCTAAATATGCTTCGGCTAAAGTTTCTTCTGATTGAAATTCTAAAACTTTTGTGCTTTTTTCTGCAATAAAAGCATTTATTTCATCAGGTAAAACTTCACTACCTTTTACAATAGCATCTGAATTTTCAATAGCACTTTTTAAAATATTGATTTGATTAGGAGTTGCAATTGTTGCAATTTTAGATTCCTCAATTTTATCAAATCTAATTTTATTTGCCAATTCAGTATTTAATTCACCTTCAAAATTATTTTCATAAATTGAAGTTACAATTTTACTTTCTGTAAACAATGGTTCTTCTTTATAAAATTCTCTTAAATATAATGGAAGTAAAGATGCCATCCATCCGTGAATATGAATCACATCAGGTGCCCAGTTTAATTTTTTAACAGTTTCGACAACTCCCTTTGCAAAGAAAATCATACGTTCGTCATTATCATCAAACATTTTGTCATCTTCATCAGAATATACAGCTTTACGCTTAAAATACTCTTCATTGTCAATGAAATATACCTGCATTCTTTCTTTAGGGATTGAAGCAACTTTAATAATTAGTGGCATATCCATGTCATTAATTATTAAATTCATTCCAGACAAACGAATAACTTCATGTAATTGATGCCTTCGTTCGTTAATTACGCCAAAACGAGGCATGAAAATACGGGTTTGAACTCCTTTAGAATGTGCATTTTTAGCAACATTGAATGCAGTAGACGATAATTCTGTTTCAGGTAAATAAGGTATTACCTCCGATGAAACATATAATATTCTCTTATCCTTCATTAAATCTGTCTCTTTTATTAAAGAAGCAAAAATACGAAAATTTATGCTATAATGATGTTAAATTGCTAATTTTGCACCTTTTCCAACTATAAGACCATGAAAATTTATAAAACCAAATCAGCATTGAAAGAATATTTAGCAAGCCTTAAAAAGGCTGATAAATCAATCGGGTTTGTCCCTACTATGGGCGCTTTGCATCAAGGACATTTATCGCTGATAAAAAAATCAAAACAGCATAATGCTATTACGGTAGTGAGTATTTTTGTAAATCCTACGCAGTTTGATAATCAAGAAGATTTGGTAAATTATCCAAAAACCATTGACCAAGATATTGCCCTTTTAGAAACTGTAAACTGTGAGGTATTATTTTTGCCATCAGTAGCCGAAATTTATGATGAAAAAATAATAGCAGAAAATTTTAATTTTGATGGATTAGAGCATCAAATGGAAGGGAAATTTCGTGACGGACATTTTGATGGTGTAGGAACTATTGTAAAATCATTATTTGAAATAGTAACACCAAACATGGCTTATTTTGGTAAAAAAGACTTCCAACAATTGCAAATTATCAAAAAATTGGTTAAAAAACACAAAATTCCTGTAAAAGTAAAAGGCTGTGCTATTTTTAGGGAAGAAGATGGTTTGGCAATGAGTTCTCGTAATAGCCGTTTATCGGAAGAATACAGAGAAGTTGCACCTTTTATTTATAGAACACTAAAAAAAGCTAAGAAAAAATTTGGCATAAAAAGTGCAGATAAAGTAACAAAATGGGTGGTTAAAAAGTTTAAAAAACATCCGTTATTACGCTTAGAATATTTTACTATTGCATCCGAAGAAACCCTAAAAACTGTTAAAATAAAAGTCGAAAACGAAAAATACCGTGCCTTTATTGCTGTTTTTGCAGGCGATATCCGATTGATAGATAATATTCGATTAAAATAAAATTAATCAAAAAACAATACATTAATCATTAAAAAACTATTTTTGCAGTATGTTAGTACAAGTAGTAAAATCTAAAATCCACCGCGTAAAAGTTACGGGTGCCGATTTAAATTATATAGGAAGCATTACCATTGATGAAGATTTAATGGATGCTGCAGGAATTATAGAAGGGGAACGTGTTCAAATTGTGAATAACAATAATGGAGAACGTTTAGAAACATACGCTATTCCAGGACCAAGAGGAAGTGGTGAAATTACATTAAACGGAGCTGCTGCAAGAAAAGTAGCTAAAGGTGATGTATTAATTCTAATCGTGTATGCGTTTATGGAATTAGAAGAAGCTAAGAAATTTAAACCTTCTTTAGTTTTTCCTAATGAAGCAGATAATACCCTTACGTAATTTTGAATTTCAAAAAAATCTTAAAAATCATATTACCGCTCATTTTGGGCGGTTTTTTAGTTTGGTATTCTGTTTCTAAAATTTCATTAAATGTTTTAGTTCAATATTTTAAAGACGCCAATTACAGTTGGATAGCCTTGGGCTTATTTTTTGGAATTTTAAGCCATTTATCAAGAGCCTACAGATGGAAATTTCTGTTAGAACCAATGGGTTATAAACCCGATTTTGGTAATAGTACATTAGCTGTTTTGGTTGGTTATTTAGTTAATTTAGCATTACCAAGAGCAGGCGAAGTTTCACGAGCAGCTGTGCTAGCAAACTACGAAGATATTCCTTTTGAAAAAGGATTTGGAACCATTGTAGCCGAAAGAATTGCTGATGTAATTATGATGTTAAGCATCATTGCAATCACCCTTTTTTTACAGTTCGATTTTATTTATAACCTGCTTACTAAAAATTTTGACCCGCTAAGAATCGTCATTATTTTAAGTGTTTTAGCATTTGTTTTTTACGCCATAACCCGTTATGTAAAAAAAGCAAAATCAGGGATTGGTTTAAAAATTAAAACTTTTATTTCAGGCTTAGTCGAAGGCGTAACAAGTATTTTTAAAATGAAACACAAGTGGGCTTTTATATTCCACACCGTTTTTATTTGGGTAATGTACGTGTGCATGTTTTGGGCAACAATCCCTTCAATAAACGGCTTAGAAGTTCCGTTAGGCGGCGTTTTAATTGGTTTTATTGCAGGCGCATTTAGCATCGCAGCCACCAATGGAGGCATCGGTTTATACCCAATTGCCGTGGCAGGAGCAATGGCATTATTTGGAGTATCGGCAGAACCCGCAACCGCTTTCGGTTGGATTATGTGGACGTCACAAACCGCTATGATTATCATTTTCGGAGGCTTGGCATTTCTATTTTTACCACTTTATAATAAAAGCAAGAAATAACAATATTTTTTTGGGCGTTACCTTGCAGGTCGCGCTTTCATTACTCGCTTTTTTTATTTTTTTAAAAAGAAAAAATAAAAAAGAGCTCAAACATGCCATTCAATCGCTAACGCAGTTTCCGAGTAAAATTTTTACATTAAAATTAAACAAGCTTTTAAAAAACAACGATTCATATTTAACGATTAGTTTGTAACTTTGAATCTTACTTATAATAGTACGAATTAAGATTTTAAAAAACTTCAAATTACTTCCAATGGCAAAAATAAAAACAACATTTTCCTGTCAAAGCTGTGGCGCACAACATTCAAAATGGGCTGGGCAGTGCAACACTTGTAAAGAATGGAATACCATTGTTGAAGAAGTAATTCAAAAAGAAGAAAAAAGAAGCTGGAAGACTCCTGAAAATGTAGGGAAAATAGTTTCGAAACCCTTAAAAGTACAAGATATTGAGTTAAATTCTGAAGAACGTATTGCTACTAAAAACACCGAATTAGACACCGTTTTAGGCGGAGGAATTGTAAAAGGAGCTGTTGTTTTATTAGGAGGAGAACCAGGAATTGGAAAATCAACATTATTGTTACAAATAGCATTAAATATTCCTCAAAAAGTACTGTATGTTTCAGGAGAGGAAAGTCAATCGCAAATAAAAATGCGTGCCGAACGCTTAGAAGCAAGCAATTCAAACTGTTTAATTTTAACAGAAACCAACACCCAAAAAATATTTAAAAATATTGCTGAAGTAGTACCAGATGTATTGGTTATCGATTCTATTCAAACCCTACATACCGATACCATTGAAGCATCACCAGGAAGTGTTTCTCAAATTCGAGAAACCTCGGCAGAGCTTATAAAATTTGCAAAAGAAACAGGAACACCAGTTTTATTAATCGGGCATATTAATAAAGACGGACATATCGCAGGACCTAAAATTTTAGAACACATGGTTGATGTTGTTTTACAATTTGAAGGCGATAGAAATCATACGTATAGAATTTTACGCTCTCAAAAAAACCGATTTGGTTCCACTGCCGAGTTAGGAATTTACGAAATGCTATCTACAGGATTGCGAGAAGTATCAAATCCATCAGAAATATTAATATCTAAAAAAGATGCCGATTTAAGCGGAACCGCAATTGCTTCAACTCTAGAGGGAATCCGTCCGCTAATGATTGAAATTCAAGCTTTGGTAAGCACCGCAGTTTATGGAGTTCCACAGCGTTCTACCACAGGATATAATTTAAAAAGATTACACATGATTTTGGCTGTTTTAGAAAAACGAGCAGGTTTTAAATTAGGCGCAAAAGATGTGTTTTTAAATGTTACTGGAGGAATCCGTGTCGATGATCCCGCAATTGATTTAGCCGTTGTTGCTGCAATTATTTCTTCCAATCAAGACATGGCAATAAACCCGAATGTGTGTTTTGCTGCCGAAGTTGGTTTATCAGGAGAAATAAGACCTGTTTCAAGAATCGACCAACGTATTTTAGAAGCCGAAAAATTAGGGTATAAAACTTTAGTCGCATCAAAATATAACAAAATATCTTCAAAAAATCACTCTATAAAATTGCTTTTAGTCGGTAAAATTGAAGAAGCTTTTGCAACGTTGTTTGCTTAAAAATAAGGTTTTATGATAAGAACCTGTTTAAATTTCATCTAAAAAACATTTTAGCTAAAAAATCGAATATGTCAAACTGAATTTATTTCAGTTTCACATCCTGATTTGCCGTGACTCTTCACTTTATGCGATTCTGAAATAAATTCAGAATGACGATAATTTGGTTTTTATTTAATTTTTAAAAAGACTTTAAAACTACTCTAAATTCGGTTTTTTTCGGAGCGATTTTTTTAACTTTTGTCGTTTTTTATTTTCGTGTTTTCTTAGTACCGAATTTCGGCTAGGTTTGGTTGCACGTCTTATTTTGGGTCTTTTTAAACCGTCTTTGATAAGTGCTAAAAAACGTTTAATCGCCAATTCTTTATTTCTGTGTTGCGAGCGAGTTTCATCAGAAAAAAGTATTAAAATCTGTTCTTTTGTTAGGCGAGAAGCGAGTTTTGTGCAAAGTATTTCTTTTTGATTTTCTGATAATTGATTAGACTTAGCTACATCAAAAGAAAGTTCAATTTTAGAAGATACTTTATTTACATGTTGCCCGCCTGCACCAGAACTTCTAGTGGCTTTAAAATGTAATTCTTTAATCAGTTCGGGAATATTCATCGTTTAAAAGAGTAGAAAAAGAATATAAATCTTTTTTATTAGCAAGTAAATTATCAATTATTTCAACGGCTTTTTTAAGACGGGTTTCTTTATCGCCTTTTAACAAAACATACGGACGCTTATATTTGATCAAGGTATTTTCAAAAGCTTTAAACATTTCTAAACGTTCGCCAGGTTTATCACGCAAATCGTCAGCTTCCCAAGGAGTATCAATATAGGTTAAAAAATAAATGTCGTAGGTGTTTTTAATGGCTGCTTCATCTAAATTAGCATCTACAAAACCACCATAATATTCTTCTGAATATACTTTTGTTTCAAGTAAATCGGTATCGCAAATTAATACTTTATCGGCTTTTTTTGATAATTCATTTTCCAACTTAATTTGACCTTCGGCAATGGGAATAATGTCTTTTTGTTCGCAAATTTTACGCTCATTATTCCATTTATCTTGCAAATATTCACGGGCAAATTCGGGTGTCCAAACAGTATTGTAATGTCGTGCTAATTGCCCTGAAAGTGTGGTTTTTCCAGTAGATTCTGGTCCGAATAAAACAACTTTTACAAGATTGCTTTTTTGTTGTTTAAGTCTTTTTTCCATGCTAAATAACCGCTAACGGCAATAAAAGTAAATATTAAATATTGAAAAGAGGTAAAGGTAAATCCTTTGTAAAAATAAAGGGGGACAGAAATAATATCGCCAATAATCCAATAAATCCAATTTTCGATTTTTCGCTTTGCCATCAGCCACATTCCTACAAAGAAAATTGCGGTCGTAAAAGTATCGACATAAGCAGTCCAATTGTTCCATTTATCAAAATAAGTATAAACCGCATACACGAAAATTAACGTTGCTAAAAAGATAAAAACACTGGTTTTTTTTTCTACTGATGTTGTTTTTGAAATCGGGTTTATTGGTGAATTATCCACAGTTCTCGTCCAAAGATACCAGCCGTAAATACTCATTATAAAATAATAGGCGTTAATCATCATATCACCTAATAATTGCCATTTTAAAAGTAAATAGACAAAAATAAGTGTACTAATCATTCCTGTTGGAAATACCCAAATTTTATTCTTTTTAGAATACCAAACTGATAAAAAACCAAAAATAACAGCAATAATTTCAAGCCAAATATCTAAAGCATCATAACTTTGATATTGACTAAAAAGAAAATCAAAAACAGTATTAAAAACTTGGCTCATATTTGCTACGGTCAGATTTTACAATTTTTAACAAAATTATTCCGCTGTCTATTAATTCGAAAGCATCTTTTATTTCCGAAGTTAATAATTTCATTACGGTATCATAATCGCCATAAACTTGCGTGCTTAAAGGGTTTTCAAGAATTGTTAAACCTGAAGTTCTTAATTTTTTGATGAAATTTATAATCGGTGCTTCAAATTCATTTTGAAGTGGCATTAAAGTAAGTTCTACGGATATTTTCATGTGTTTTTGATATATTATTATAATAAAAATTTAAAAAAACAAAGATACTTTAAATAGCATAAACACAGGTAAAGCCTTCGGTTTCTAAGAAATAAATTTGATATTCATCAGTAATTCCTTCGTATAAAATTTTCCCTGTGGTTTTGTTATTTTCGTTGCTTTCAAACGAGAAATCATCAATATAAATATTTTTTAAAAAGTGTAATTTCTTTTTTCCGTAAATTTTATATAAACTTTCTTTTGCCCCCCAAACAATGGTTAATTTACTCACCAAAGCACTATGATTCGCAATAGATTTATAGGCTTCAATAGGCGTAAATTTAGGGGCTATTTTAACGATTTTATCACGCTGTTTTTCAATGTCAATTCCAACAGGTTTATCATCAGAAATAATAATAGCCGAAAAAATAAAGGAATGTGTTATCGAAATAAATTTGCCATCTTTTAAATGTGGCTTTCCAAATTCATCATAAATTAAATCATCATCAGTATAGCCTGCTTTTTTTAATAACTGACGAACACTCAAAAAACCTTTACGATGCAAGTCTGATTTCATGCTGTTAAGCCTGTTAATACTTCGTTTATTAAGGGTAATATTTTCCGATAATTCATCAAAAGATTCTTCAATCTTCCAAATCAATACGTTAGTGTTTGAATTTATGGTTATTGTTTTGTGAACAGGCATAAGTTAAAAAGTTATTTCGTAATTTTGCTCTATAAAAATTTAGATACATAAATATACATAAATATGAGCACAAAAACCGCTGCATACGTTCCTTTTAAGGTAAAAGATATTTCTTTAGCCGATTGGGGAAGAAAAGAAATTAAATTGGCAGAAGCTGAAATGCCAGGATTAATGAGTTTACGTGAAGAATATAAAAACGAACAACCATTAAAAGGCGCAAGAATTGCAGGGTGTTTACACATGACTATTCAAACTGCGGTTTTAATTGAAACGTTACAAGCTTTAGGTGCTGAGGTAACTTGGAGTTCTTGTAATATTTTTTCTACACAAGACCAAGCTGCTGCTGCAATTGCTGCTGCTGGAACACCTGTGTATGCTTGGAAAGATATGACAGAAGAAGAATTTGACTGGTGTATTGAGCAAACATTATTTTTTGGTGAAGATAAAAAACCATTAAACTTAATTTTAGATGATGGAGGTGATTTAACCAACATGGTTTTGGATAGATACCCTGAATTAGCTGCAGGAATCAATGGTTTATCTGAAGAAACAACTACAGGAGTTCACCGTTTATACGATAGAGTAAAAGCAGGAACGTTACCAATGCCAGCAATTAACGTAAACGATTCTGTAACAAAATCGAAATTTGATAACAAATACGGATGTAAAGAATCGGCAGTTGATGCAATTCGTCGTGCAACCGATATTATGTTAGCAGGAAAACGTGTAACCGTTTGTGGTTATGGTGATGTTGGTAAAGGTACAGCCGCTTCTTTTAAAGGTGCTGGTTCTATTGTTACTGTTACTGAAATTGACCCAATTTGTGCGTTACAAGCTGCAATGGATGGTTTTGAAGTTAAAAAATTAGAAACTGTTATAGCAAATTCTGATATTGTTATTACCACTACTGGAAATAAAGATATTATTCAAGGTCATCATTTTGAGGCTATGAAAGATAAAGTTATCGTTTGTAATATTGGTCACTTCGATAATGAAATTGACATGGCTTGGTTAAACGAAAACCACGGAAATACAAAAGATACTATTAAGCCTCAGGTTGATAAATATAATATTAACGGAAACGATATTATTATTTTAGCAGAAGGACGTTTAGTAAACTTAGGATGTGCAACAGGTCACCCAAGTTTTGTAATGAGTAATTCATTTACAAACCAAACGTTAGCACAAATCGAACTTTGGAATAATAAAGAATCATATACAAACGATGTGTATATGTTACCAAAACATTTAGATGAAAAAGTAGCAAAATTACACTTGGCTAAAATAGGTGTAGAGCTTACTGAATTACGTGAAGACCAAGCATCTTATATTGGTGTAACTGTTCAAGGACCATTTAAACCAGAGCACTACAGATACTAATATATAGTATTTAATAGTTTTAAAATTAGAAAAGGTTGCTATGAAAATAGCAACCTTTTTATGTAATATATTTTTATAAGACTGTTTTTTAAGCAGTAGGAATACGCTCGTCAATCATTTTTAAAGGCATATCACCCATTAAATTTATCATATCTAAAATATCTCTTACTTTTTCTTCTTCTTCAGCTTGTTCGGTAATAAACCATTGTAAAAATATTTCTGAAGTAAAATCACTTACTTTTCTAGCAGTTTTAAATGTGTGATGAATAGCGTTAGTTACTTCAATTTCAGCATCTAAAGAAGCTTCAAAAACAGCTTGCAGACTTTCATATTCATGCGTAATTTCTGATACCGTAGGAGATTGTGCATTTCCACCGTTATCATTAATAAACTTAAATATTTTCATCATATGAGTTCTTTCTTCTTCTGCCTGATTATAGAAATAAGTAGCACTATTTCTAAGTTCTCTTTGGTCGCACCATGATGCCATAGCTAAATATTTTGAAGAAGCTTGTTGCTCCATCATTACTTGATTATTTAGTAAATCTACAACTTCTAGATTCAAAATTATATCTCTTCTTACTGAAATTTCCATAGTGGTTTTTTAATTTATTAGGTACTATAAAGATACTTAATAAAGCATTTCAAAAAGCCTTCTCAGCTTAATTTAAAAGTAATCTTAGTAAATATGAAGTTTGTGTGTGTTTATTATTTAAAAGCTGATAATAAAGCTTTTTTTAGTTTTAATATTTGAGGCACATCCAGTAACAATACATGTTTATTATCAGCTACAAAAATTAGTATAAAATTATCTGTATCTATTATATTCTCTAGTGCTAGGCAAGAAGAATTGTCTAGTATTTTTTTTCGAAAGGTTAATAATTGACAAAAAGTAAAATCAATTATTTTATACCCCAAGTTTAACCGATAGCTATTTCTAGCTTTAGATACTAAAATTTGAGAGGAGGTATGTTTAAGGGTACAATTCACGCTACAAAGATACTTGTTTTTAATCAATCTAAAGAAGAATAGTTTATTTTATGAAATTTAATTAAAAAAATCCTGCAATTTAATTGCAGGATTTTAGAGGTAATAATATTATTAAATGAAAAAAATTAAATTTTTAAAGAATCAAATAAGGTAATTAATTTAGGGTTAGAAGGTCTTGGTGCATTTGCGTCTACAATATTTCCTTGTGGGTCAATTAAAATAAAACGAGGAATACTATTTACTTTATAAGCTCCTGAAAAAGTTTTATCACCTTTTGCATACAATTGAATTCCGCTTAAATTTTTATCAGCAACCATTTGTTTCCACTTTTCATAATCTCTTTGATCATCTACAGAAATACTTACAAACTCAATTTTTTTATCATGATATTTTTTCTCAACTTTTTGTAAAAAAGGAATTTCTTGTTTACAAGGATTACACCAAGTTGCCCACATATCAATATAGACATATTTTCCTTTTAAATCATCTAAAGATATATTTCCACCTTTATGATTTTCATATTTAACAAATTTAGGTGATACCGCTCCTTTTGCTAATTTTGTTGCTGAATATGATTTATCAGCATAGGTTTTGTTTAAATACTTTGTTAATTCTGTAATATTTTTTTCTTGAAAAGAAACAAATGCGCTATCTAAAGTTGTATTTTTCATATTAGTGTTAAAATCATTTACAAAATGATTTACTTTGGCATCAAATTTTTCTTTAGATAGGTCATATAAGTTTTTATCTTTAAAAAAGTCTTCTTGTAATAAAATGACTTTTGCTAAAAAATTATTTTCATTAGCACCTTCTCCTGTAAATTTAGCAGTACTTAAAAAATCTTTAGCATCGATATTTAAGGTAATATTGTCACCATTTTTTAAATATAAGGTTGTCATTTTTTGTCCATTAGAAAGACGGTAAAAATCACTTTTTACTTTTAAAGTATCTTTAAAAGCACCATTTTGGTCAAGTTTAATTGTTTTTTCAAATTTTAATTGTGGGTTCGAAATTACAACAGATTCGGCATTTTTATTCGTTATTTTTCCAGAGAAAGTAACAAAGTTATTTGGTTCTTTTTTACAAGAAATGACTGTGATGGCAATAGCCATTAAATAGATTATTTTTTTCATTTAGATTATTTTTTAGTAAAAATTAATAATTTACTAAATTACTATTTTTTTTTATCCTAGCCATCCATCTCTATCTAAGCTTCTGTATTGTATTGCTTCTGTTAAATGTTCCGATTTTATATTTTCTTCGGATGCTAAATCGGCTATAGTTCTTGATACTTTTAAAATTCGATCATAGGCTCTTGCCGATAGGTTTAGTTTTTCCATGGCATTTTTAAGAAGGAGGTAAGATTGTTCTGAAAGTTTACAGTAGTCACGTTGCTGTTTTACATTCATTTGTGCATTATAATGAACAGTTTCGGAGTTTATAAAACGAGCAGTTTGAATTTCACGAGCTTTGGTAACTCGTTTTCTAATTTTAACACTCGATTCTCCTTTTCTTTCTTCGGATAATTTATCAAAAGGAACAGGGGTAACTTCAATGTGAATATCAATTCTATCTAATAATGGTCCTGAAATTTTACTTAAATAGCGTTGCATTTCAGCAGGTGATGAGGTCATTGGAGAGTCAGGGTCATTAAAAAAACCTGATGGGCTAGGGTTCATACTTGCTACTAACATAAAACTACTTGGGTAATTTACGGTAAATTTTGCTCTTGAAATAGTTACTTCTCTATCTTCTAAAGGTTGTCTCATAACTTCTAGAACACCGCGTTTAAACTCGGGTAATTCATCTAAGAAAAGCACTCCATTATGGGCTAATGAAATTTCGCCCGGTTGTGGTAAGTTATTTCCACCACCAATAAGTGCGATGTCAGAACAACTATGATGTGGTGCTCTAAATGGACGGTTGTATTGTAGTCCTGTACTTTTTACTTTACCAACAACCGAATGTATTTTTGTTGTTTCAAGTGCTTCTTCTAAGGTCATTGGAGGTAGAATAGAAGGTAGTCTTTTTGCTAGCATTGTTTTTCCAGCCCCAGGAGGACCAATTAAAATAATATTATGACCACCAGCGGCGGCAATTTCCATACATCTTTTGATACTTTCTTGTCCTTTTACATCAGAAAAATCAAATTCAGGAAAGTCTACATGTTTATAAAATTCTGCTCTAGTATCTACAATAGTAGGGGTAATTATTTTACGACCTTCTAAATGATTTATAACTTCCATAATATTATTGACAGCCAATATATTTAAGTCATTAACAATAGCAGCTTCTTTGGCATTTTCTTTAGGTAATATAAAATTTTTATAACCTTCTTTACGTGCTTTAATAGCAATTAGTAAAGCGCCTTTAATGGGATGTACACTTCCGTCTAATGAAAGCTCGCCCATAATTATATATTCTTCAATATTCTTAGCATTAATTTGTTTAGATGCCGATAAAATTCCAACAGCTATGGTTAAATCATAAGAAGCACCTTCTTTGCGAATATCGGCAGGTGCCATGTTTATAATTATTTTTTTCCCAGGGAGTTTATATCCATTATTATTGAGTGCAGCAGAAATTCGATACGAACTTTCTCTAACTGCATTATCAGGTAAGCCTACCAAATGATAACCAATTCCTTTATCAATATTTACTTCCACCGTAATGGTTGTAGCATCAATGCCAAAAACAGCCGATCCATACGTTTTTATCAACATAACTTTCTCTTTGTGTTAAAGATAGCTAAAAAAAATAGCTAATTATAAATTAGCTAAAAAATAGTTGGATTTTTTTAAGTTAAAACGAAAAAAAGCCCCTTTATAAAAGAGGCTTTTTAAAATATAATACGTTTATTTATTTTTTATTAAAATTATCTAATCCTGTTTTTAACCAATTAGAATATTCTGAATGACTACTATATTGTTGAGGTGAATTTAGTAATTCTAAACTAGGACTCATTAACACATAAAATGGTTGAGAAGCTGTTTTAAAGTTTGCAACTTGTAGTGTAACCCATTTATCACCATAGGTTCTAATTCTTTTTACTTTACCATTTGGCTTAATAAAATCGAACTGTTCTTCTTTAGGTAATTGTCTTTGATGGTCATCAACGTATAATGAAATTAATACATAATCATTATTAATCATGTTGTAAATTTCGGGTTTAATCCAAATGTTTTCTTCCATTTTACGACAGTTTACACATGCCCACCCTGTAAAATCTAATAAAACAGGTTTATTTACTGATTTTGCATAAGCAATACCTTCTTCAAAGTCTTTAAAACAATTTAAACCTAACGGACATTGATTATCTTTTACGTAAATACTATGAAATTTAGGAGGTGCAAAACCACTCAATAAATTATTTTGATTCCATGTTGGATTTTTTAAAACCCCTGGAGCTAAATAGATTGATAAAGCTAAACAACTTCCTCCTAGTAAAACTCTAAAAAAAGATATTTTACCATACTTTTGCCCCATAAGCCCCAGTAAATATAACGACATCAACAAGGCTATTACAGACCATATTCCGATAAAAATTTCTCTTTTGAAGAAGCCCCAATGCCCAACTAAATCAGCATTTGATAAAAATTTAAAAGCAAACGCTAATTCTAAGAACCCTAAAACAACTTTAACGGTATTTAACCATCCACCAGATTTTGGCAAAGTAGTTAACCAACCAGGAAACATAGCAAATAAGGCAAAAGGCATCGCTAAGGCAAGTCCAAAACCAATCATACCTGCCGATAATTGCATAGCACCACCATTGCTTCCTAATGATCCTGCAAGTAAAGAACCTAAAATAGGACCTGTACAAGAAAAAGATACAATTGCTAAGGTTAAAGCCATAAAAAATATTCCAATAATACCACCAATATTCGATGCGGTATCTGCTTTGTTACTCCAAGAACTAGGTAAGGTTAATTCATAAAATCCAAAGAAAGACCCAGCAAAGAAAACTAAAATGGTAAAGAAAAATAAGTTCAACCACATGTTGGTCGAAATACTATTTAAAATTTCAGGATCTAAAGTGTCTAAATAATGAAAAGGTAAGCTTAATAAACCGTAAATTAAAATTATAAAAGAACCATATAATATAGCACTTCCGATTCCTTTACCTCTTTTTTCTGTATGTTTTGTGAAAAAAGATACTGTTAAAGGTACCATGGGAAAGACACAAGGTGTTAAAAAAGCTAATAAACCACCAACAAATCCAAGTAAGAAAATATTTAATAAAGAGCTATCTTCTTTTTGATTATCTGCTTTTTTTGCAGTGTTTTTTAATAATGCAGTATTCTTTAAGTTTAAATTTAATGATTGTGACATTGCCTGACTTTTATCATCAACTTCTGTAACAGTTTGTGATACTTTTTCACCAGTTAATGAAAAAGTAAAGTCTTCGTCAAAAGGCAAACAGTATTCTTTACAAACTTGTGCATCTAGGTTTAAGGTTATTTGAGTTAAACCAGTATTTGAAACAGTAATTCTTTGTGTTAAAAGACCTTCCTCAGCAAAGAAAACTTCATCTTTCCCCCAAATTTCACTAAACTCAGTATGAGTTTCTCCTTCTTTGGCTTTTCCTTTCAGCGCATAACCACTTTGTCCTTCAGCAGGAGATATAGTCATCGGTAAAGAAGCGTCTTCAGGGTTATATTGCGAATATAAATGCCAGTCTTCTGCAATTTCAATATTGAAAATTAAGTCGTATTCTGTCTCCGAAATTTTTTCAACGGTAGGTGTTATAACAATAGGATTATCATCAGATTGAGAGAAGACCATTAAACTTAAGAATAATAAAAATAGCGTAAATAATTTTTTCATTCGATTTAGTTTATAAAGGGTTGTTTTTAATTAATTATTCTTAATAATTCTGTTGTTTCATTGCTTGGTAAAAACCGTCTATCTTGACGTTTTCCGATAATCCATATAATGTTATCATCATTTGTACAAAGCAACCAAATATTTTTTTTATCAAAAAGGGAAAGCTTTTCGTCTTTAAAGTATTTACTAACTTTTTTCTTGCCCAACATACCTGTTGGATAAAAATAATCACCAGTTTTCCATCTTCTAATAGTGAGGGGGTAATTTAATAAAATTTTATCAACAAAAATAGTGTTTTTATTAAAACTTGTTTTTTTATCAACTTCTGTAAGTTCTAACTTGATAGGGCTTGTTACTTTAGTATTTTCTTTATGTATGCTAAATTGTTCCTTTTCTAAAATTTTGTTTTTATCTATGTTTTGTAGCAATAAAAAACCCCTATCTTTTAATAAAATATGTGAATTACTGCTAATTTTTTTACCTGATTGCCCATATATTAACTGGTAAACATCTTCCCATTCTGTAAATTTATAATCTTTTAAAAGTTGGTATAAATAAGCTTTTGGATTTGATAATTTTAAGACTTCTGAAATGTCTATTTTAAGTAAATTCCCTTGCTTACAAACGATTTTTAAAGAAATTTCATCGACTTTATCAGTAATAATTTGTTGTGATTGCTTTAAAAAATCGGTTGTTTTTAGATGTGCTTTTAATAAACTAGGGTTTAATTCTTTTAAAATAGGAATTACTTGGTGCCTTATTTTATTTCGAAGATATTTTGTTTTGGCATTGCTAGCATCCTCTCGCCATTTTATATTATTTTCTAGGGCAAAATTTTCAATTTTTTCTCTTGAAAAAATTAATAACGGACGTACAATAGTTCCGTTTATAGCAGGAATTCCTGTTAAACCGTCCAAACCAGTTCCTCTTGTGAGGTTAATTAACACGGTTTCTAAGTTGTCATCGGCATGATGCCCTGTTAAAACATAGTCAAAATCATGTTTTTTAAGCAATTCATCAAACCAATTGTAGCGTAATTTTCGTGCAGCTAATTGCGTTGATAATTTATTTTGATTAGCATATTTACTCGTTTCAAAACGTGTTGAAAAAACAGGAATTTCTAATTCTTTACCTAAATTTTTAACAGATTTTTCATCTAAATCACTTTGATCACTTCTTAATTGAAAATTACAATGCGCTAATGAAATATCGTATTTTAATTGATGCAATAAATGTGTTAAAACCACGCTGTCAACACCGCCAGAAATAGCAATTAAGAGTTTTTTATCTTTTAAAAATAAAAAATTATGGTCTATATGTTTCGCTAATTGTTGTAGCATTTTTATTTCTGTGCTTTTTTTAGTTGATTTTCTAACCAATGAATCACATCTTTTAGCATTTCATCTTTGCATAAATCATGTTGCAATTCATGATAAGCACCTTTGTAAAGCTTTAAATTTGCGTTTTTTGTTGCGTTTGCAAATTCTTGTGAACCTTTATAATCAATAATTTTATCGGCAGTTCCGTGTAAAACGAACATTGGAATTTGCAATAATTGTGCATTATCAATCGCCCATTTTCCAGCATCTATAAACGATAAAGAAAAATTAGGGCTAATTTTATCGTGTACTAGAGGATCGTTTAAATATTTTTGAACTTCAATTTCATCTCTAGAAATATCGGCGATATCTAGTTCATTACTCAAGGTAATTGACGGCGCGATTTTTTGCATAATTTTACCCAATTTAAGTTTCCAAGCAGGTGGAGTAAAGGCTAAATTTAGCATCGGGCTTGTGGCAATAACACCGATTAAATGTTTGTTTTTTTGAATATTTTTTCTGCGAAGCACATAATTAATAACAGCATTTCCACCCATAGAATGTCCGTATAAAAACTGCGGTTTATCGCCAAAAACTGCGGATGCTTTTTCAATTAATTGAGAAATACTTGTTAAAACTGCATCAAAACCCGGATTATGCCCTCTTTTTCCTGTGGTTTTTCCGTGTCCGAAATGATCAAAAGCAATCACACCAAAATTAGCATCCGTTAAATTTTTTGCAACCGATTGATAGCGCCCCGAATGTTCTCCCATTCCGTGAACAATAATCACGACAGCTTTTACTGAATTTGGATTTTTAGGTTGCCAAAACTGCCCGAAAAAATTCGTGTTATGATACTTAAAATGGAACTCTTGATGTGTCATTTTTTGATTATTTTATTGTTTTTGCAACCAAATTCGGATATCTTTACGTAAAGAAACTTCAGGTTTTGGTAAAGGTATTGTTTTTCCAAATTGTTTACTTCTTTTAAATTTAGAAAAGGTAATTTTATGTTGTTTCCAAGCCTCAGGATATAAGTCTAAAAAAGCATTAAAAAAACTTTGTTCATTTACATTTCCTTCTATTGTAGGAAGTACTGCTTTAAATTTTTCTTCTTGGTCAATAATCATTAATTCTATTATTTTAGGTACGTTTTTGTAAGCGTTTTGTTCTTGATTTATTGAAAATATAAGCAACTATTTTGAATGAAGTAACACATATTTCATTGCTTTTGCTTTTAGCAAACATTCTTCATATTCTTTTTCAGGAATTGATTTTGCAGTAATTGCGCCACCCACCGAAAAGGACACGTATTTACTGTCTGAATTGTATAAAATACTTCGGATAATTACATTAAAATCAAAATCGCCATTAGGTGTAAAATACCCTATAGTTCCTGAATATAAACCCCGTTTTGTTTGCTCTAATTTTTCCATTATTTTCATTGCCGACACTTTCGGGGCGCCCGTCATACTACCCATTGGAAAGGTATCTTTTATAACATCAATAGGATGTGTATTTGGTGTAATTTCCGATACAATGGTCGAAATCATTTGATGCACCTGTTTAAAAGAATGGATTTTACAAAGTTCCTCTACCTTAACACTTCCTTTTTTAGCGGTTTTCGATAAATCATTGCGTACCAAATCGACAATCATAATGTTTTCAGCACGTTCTTTTTCATCTCTAGCTAAATCGAAGGCAATTTTTTGATCTTCAATAGGGTCAATTAAGCGTTTTGCAGTTCCTTTTATGGGTTGCGAAATTATTTTATCACCTTCCTTTTTTAAATACCTTTCAGGTGTTGCCGATAATACATACAAATTTTCATGTCTGAAAAAAGTAGCAAATGGAGGTGTTGATATATCGTTTAAATGCGAATATATTTTATATGGATTGATACGTGTATTTTCGGCATAAAATTCTTGACAAAAATTAGCTTCATAAATATCGCCTCTATGAATATGTTCTAAAACTTTTGTTACTTTTTGTTGATATTCATCTTTGTGAATTCGAAGTTTTATTTTGAGGTTATCTTCTTTTATTTCTTCGGATGTTTTTTCCGCTTCTTTTTTTAGGGTATCAGAAAGGGTAGTGATATGATTAATATTACTGATAATATCTTCAAAATCTTCTTCAATTTCATCATCAATCATTTGCAAATACTCAAATTCAATGGTATTTCCTTTGATGAAAATTAATTTTTGAGGCTGAAAAAAGTACAAATCAGGAAAGTTTAAACCATCAAAATTAGTAGAAGTGAGTTTTTCAACGTCATTTTTTACATCATAAGAAATATAGCCAAAAATATAATCTTTTGTGTAAGATTGATATTCTTTTAGTTTTTCAAAAGCATTTTGATAATCTGTTTTTATTGCCGTAAATTCTTCGACAGCCAAGCAGACATCAAAACAAGAATAGGCTTGTTCGTAATTATTAGAATCTAGCCAAATAGCGGTTTCAAACTGTTTTGCCCAAGCAAATAATTTCTGCTTAAAGTTTGTTGAATCGTCTATTTTAAAATTACGTTTGGTTCTTTTAAACATTTTGCAAAAATAAGAAACCCAGTATAAATACAGGTATTTGTAAGGGTTTTAAAAATGAAAAAAGCCATTTTAGCATAGACTAAATGGCTTTTTTTGATAAGAATTTTTTAAATTAAGGCTTAAAATTAAGTTTAATTATATTTTAAAATCTCCTTTTGCTTTGTGTTCGCTATCTTCATAACGCTTGATACAAGTATCTAAAATTTGGTATGCTTCATCAGCATTTCCCCAATCTCCAATAATTACTTCTTTCTTTTCTAAGTCTTTATAAACTTTAAAGAAATGTGTAATTTCGTCTTGTAAATGAGCGTTTAAGTCTGATAAATCATTGTATTTATTCCAAATAGGATCTGAAACTGGTACACAAATAATTTTTTCATCTGGCCCTTTTTCATCCGACATATGGAAAACACCAATTGGTTTTACTTCCATAACACACATTGGAAATGTTGGTTCTGCACTTAAAACTAACACGTCTAAAGGATCATTATCTAAGGCTAAAGTTTCAGGAATGAAACCGTAATCACCAGGGTACATCATTGATGAAAACAACATTCTATCGAAACGGATTTTTCCTAAATCAAAATCGTATTCGTATTTATTTCTACTTCCTTTAGGTATTTCAATTAAAACATCAACTGTCTTTTTCTCTTTTGAAGTCATATATATCTTTTCTTCGTTTCTAAAAATCGGATTGCAAAAGTAATAATTTATTGTCATTTTAAATAAAAAATAACGTTATCTTATTATTAAATCGATTTATAAAAGGTATTACTGTATGTTTTTAAAGGCTTGGTTTTATTGCCAAACGTATTGAAAATTTTGGTGTTGGCGCTATTATTGAACCTGCTGGTGGCGTGTAATTGCTTCTCCAAATAGCATCGATTCGTAAAAAACGTAAGTTTCCGTACCCAATATTGTCTAATCCAACGCCATATTCATAATACACTTTATTAGGAGCGTTGTAATTAATATTCGATTTGTTAGCAGCAATATTTTTATCAGAAATAGTTCCGTAAGCGGCTCTAAAAGTGAGCAAACTTCGCAGTTTTAATTTATTTAATAACGGAATTCTATTTAAAATAAAACCGTTAAAATTGTGTTCAAAATGCGATGCTACATATTTATCTGTGACAAAATCGTAGTAATTTAACAAAGCAAAGGTATTTTCAACCAAGGTAAAAGTTTGATTTGCTGGAATAACATTTAGCAAGGCAATTGGCACAGTTCCGAATGTTTTTCCAGCTTCAAAAGTCGCATTAAAAATACCGAATTTACCTAACAATATAGGCTGATTATATTTGAATTGCAGTTTGTCATAATTATGAGATCCGTTAAAAAAACCTTTATATCCTCGGCGATAATTTAGAATAAAAGTAGGGTATATACCTCCTCCAAAACTCCTTTGAACACCTAGTCCGTACACATATCTTCCAGGTGTAAATGAAATATAAGGGCTGGAGGTTACGTCGGTTATTTGAGACTGTATGATGTTATTTTCATCCTTATAATTGATTGAAAAATCAACAGGAGAAGCCGATTGTATTTTCGAGTGGGCAAAATTAATACCGATATGCAGGTTTTTTTGTAGCTGATAATCAAAATTAGTGGCTATTTTTTCAACTTTAGATAAAAAGAAATTATCACCTCTTGAAAGCAATCCGCCCGTTCCGATACTTCCTCCTAAGAGTTGCGAAGTATTTAGTAAAACACTCCCTAATTGTTCAATGTCTTTTTGATATGCCACTCCTACCGAAATTCGTGGTGTGTATGACAAAAGATAACGTGCTTCTGCGCCGTATTTTATTTTTTTATCTTTCAAACCATAGGCTAAGTGCGCTTTTAAACGAAACCTATCTTCTCTTGATTTATAGGTTCTAAAGCCAAATTTTATCCGATATCCTTCCACTTGATTGTTTCCTAGAATGTTCCATAACGAACCGAACTGAATACCATATTTAGTATCAACATAGCCACTTGCAAGCATATTAATAAGCCCTGTAATATTTTTTATTTGCTTTATTTCTTTAACCTCTTGAATTAGTTTATAGGTTGATTTTTTATCATCATTTTGTTTTGAATTCCAGTAACTAGCTTCCTTTTTATATTGATTTGGCTTTATTTTTAGGCGTTTTTGTAGGTAAAAACTTTCCGCTAACGGTTTATTTAATAGGTGTTTATTTAGGATAGTGTTTTTTTTAACCGTTAATCCTTTATTTTTATCACTTTTATCGATGACCGTAAAATCACCTTCGTATCCATTTTTAGTGGAAATATAAATACTATCATTTTTTACTTTAAATTCTTTTTCAAAAGATAAACTTCGCACAAAATTAAGATTGATACTTTCGTGGACTTTCATTTTTATTTTGTTGATAGAAAAAGCGGTATCGGTAACCCAAAAATTTCCTTGAAAAGCCAAATCGCCATCTCTAATAGGAAAGAAATAAATATTGTATAATTTTTTATTATTTTTAATAATACTGTCGTATAAAACGTAATCGTAGGTAGCAAAACCATCGCTAGACAAAGGGCTAACAAATGATTTATCTAACAGAGTGATGTTATTTTTAAAGATGTCAATTTCTTCAAAAGTATTGGCAATTCGATTAAAAACAAAGCCTTCTGCACCTAAACCTTCTATTTTTTCGGCTTCAATATCTTCTCTAAGAGTTTTGTTTTTATTGTTTCCATAAACCTTTGAAACTTGTTCTTTGATATAAATAGGAATGTAGTAATTAACACCATCACTATCATATTTTACCTTATTTAGCGTTTCTTTATATTGTTTTTTAAAGATTCTTTTTAAAAAGGTGGTATCTAAATTATTCAGCCCAATTTCGGTGGTACTGTGTTTTTTATATTGATAATAATCGACTAAATCAAGCCCATTTTTTCGTTTTCGTTTCCAAATTTCTTTTAAAATTTTATATGCAGGATTTTCTTTTTTCTTTAAGCGTTTTTTAGGTTTGGTAACAATAATGACCTCATCAAGTTCGTTAGCATCTTCTTTGATGATAATTTTTAAGTTTTTTGTTTGCTGATTTACTGGTAGGGTTTGGGTTTGAAACCCAACAAAAGAAATTTCTAATACGCCTTTTTTCTTTTTTGTTTTCAGATAAAATTCACCCTTATTATTGGTTGTAGTTCCTTGAACAGTGTTTTTTAAATAAACACTAACAAAAGGCATCGGATTGTTAAATTCATCAATAACTGTACCTTGTAATGTAAGTTGTGCGTATAAAATATTGGTTGCGAGTAGTAGAAGTATTAATAGCTTTTTTTTCATCTTTTTCTTTACTAAAAAATCCTTTTGACAGCAGCCAAAAGGATTTATTTATTATTCAAATATACCTAAAATGGTATTGAACTTATCAACAATTACTTGTTAATATATAATACATCTTTTACTGCTTTAATAACATCGTTAGCATTTGGCATCCATTCCGCTAATAAAACAGGAGAATATGGCGCTGGAGTATCGGCAGTGGTAATTCTTTTGATAGGCGCATCTAAATAATCAAATGCTTCATCTTGTATTCTAAAGGTAATTTCTGATGAAATACTTCCAAAAGGCCATGCTTCTTCTAAAATAACTAATCTATTAGTTTTCTTTACAGATTCTAAAATAGTTTTATGATCCATTGGACGAACGGTACGTAAATCAATAACTTCAACAGAAATACCTTCTTTTGCTAATTCATCAGCAGCTTTATATGCTTCTTTTATAATTTTTCCAAAAGAAACAACAGTAACATCTGTACCAGCTCTTTTAATGTCAGCAACTCCAATAGGGATAATATATTCTCCTTCAGGAACTTCCATTTTATCACCATACATTTGTTCTGATTCCATAAAAATTACTGGATCATCATCACGAATAGCAGCTTTAAGTAAACCTTTCGCATCATAAGGATTAGAAGGAACGATAACTTTTAAACCAGGAGTATTTGCAAACCAGTTTTCAAAAGCTTGTGAGTGTGTTGCTCCTAATTGTCCTGCAGCACCTGTTGGTCCACGAAAAACGATAGGACAATTAAATTGACCACCTGACATTTGGCGAATTTTAGCTGCGTTATTGATAATTTGATCAATACCAACTAAAGAGAAGTTAAAAGTCATGTATTCAACAATTGGACGATTTCCGTTCATTGCCGATCCAACTGCAATACCACCAAAACCTAACTCTGCAATAGGAGTATCAATAACTCTTTTTGCACCAAATTCATCTAGCATTCCTTTAGAAGCCTTGTAGGCTCCGTTATATTCAGCTACTTCTTCACCCATTAAGTAAATGCTTTCATCTCTTCGCATTTCTTCACTCATGGCCTCACAAATAGCCTCTCTAAATTGTATAGTTTTCATACCTTATATTCGTAGTTGTTTATCAATATAGCAAAAATAACAAAAATAGAAATAACAAATAGGTTTTTAAGGATAAACAAATCATTGTTCTATCTTTAACTTGTTATTTGAAATATACTATTTGTAATTTTTTATCTGAATATGATGATATATATATTCGTGTAAAATTTAATATATGAAAACAAGAAAAAACAAAATTGAAAAAGTTTTAAAAGCAGGGCTACTATGTTTTAGTATTTCCTTATTTTTATGGAGCTGTGAAAATGAAGAAATTTTAAAATTGAAAATCAGACATTAGACAACTTTCTATATAAAACCGTATCTTTTGATGAAATTTCTAATTTTAAAAAGAGCTATAACTTTGCTTCAAAATCTAGTAGAAAAGACAAGTTAAATTTAAAATTAGATTTTTCTAAGATTCAAAAACAAAAAATAAAAAACACCAATGAACTTACGACTATTATACCTGCTAAAACAAAGTATAAAAATATTACTTCAAAAGTAATACTTATTAGTCAAAATAATAATACCATTAAAGTATTAATAAGTTTGATTCCTGATAAAAATACATCTTCTGAAAATTTTACAGGAATACTAAGTATTAATGATCTAAATGGAGATTTTATTAATGGCTATAGATTAAAAAATGGACTATTTAAAACTAGATTTATTAAGCGGATTAAAAAGAAAAGTACTCTTCAATTTCGTAATCCTGAACCTGATTGTGATGAAAATGCCGCTCCTGATATTTTTTGTGATAATGAATTAGATGAAGTTATTATAGGTGGAAGTGGAAGCTCTTCTAATTATACTATAACTACTCCTATTCCTACAGGACCTAGTGCATATTCTTATAGTTTTAGTTCTAGCTCTAATTCTAATTATGGTGGAAGTTCTTCAAATCATCAACCCGCTAATTATAACAATTATGTTAATGTATTTCCTTGTAATGATTCTGTTCATGGTTGTCAAAAAACACCTTGTGATAATGGGAATGGTTATCAAGATTATTATGGAAATTGTCTAGAGGATGATGATAAGATTATTAATAAGCTTACGAACCCTTGCGCTAAAAGTATTTTTACAGAATTAGAAAGTGGGCTATATAAAGATCATCCTTTAAAACCTAATGTTCAAATACCAAACACTTCTACTTCTTTAAATCTTTCAAAAATAATTTTGAACTTATTTAATAATAGTAAGAATATCCATTTAACAATTCAAAATGGTGAAACGGGTGACTCAAATGCTAACACATTTGGTACTACAATTACAATTGGAAATGGATACCTCTCCAATGCAACTGAACTATCTATTGCTAGAACAATGATTCAATGAAGGTTTACATGCTTATTTAAATCTTTTATATTCAAGCCCTTTTTCTTTTAATAGCATGTCATTAAGGCAAAAAATGGATAAATATGCAGAAGATAATGGGTATGTTATTGGAACTAATAATTTTCATCATAATTTTATGGGAAAATATATAGAAGCTATGGCATATTCTTTATATGATTGGGATAAAAAAGATGGGACAGGCGGAAATCTTGGTTGGCAATATTATAAATCTATGGCTTATGGGGGAATGTTTCAAGTAGACTCAAGTGGAAATATTGCTATAGAAACAGATACTTTTAAAAAATTAGTTCCAAAGCTAAATGATAGACAAAAAATAGCGAATATAGTTGTTAATGAACAAAAGAATAATGATTATGCAAAAGGAACAAAATGTGATTAAATGGATATTAATAATGTGGATTTTTTCTTTATCAAGTCAACTCTATTGTCAAGAAGAAATTATTGGAAGATATACTAATTTAATGTCTTATCAAGAACACTACAATTATTTTAATTTTAATGAAAATGGAGTATTTGAATACCATTCAGGAGCAAGTTTAGGAGATGATGAGTTTGGTAAAGGGCATTATTTAATAAAAAATGATAGTTTAATTTTAAACTATGATTTAACTGAACCAAGTTTTAAAAGTTATCATAAAATAAAAGAATATTATAATTCTAAAGGTTCTATCTCTATAAAAATTGTTGTGAAAGACTTTAAAAACAACCCAATTATTAATGCTGAGACCTATATCTTAAAAGAAAATAAAGGGTATATCGTAAATTCTAATGGAAAAGCTATTTTTGATTTAAAAAAAGAAGATAAAAACTTTGTTTTAGGTGTTTCTGATGTAGGATATGAATCTTATAATATAAAATTATCAAAATTAAAAAATTATATAATAGAGGTTTTTTTAAAACAAGGATCTAATGCTCCAAAAGCAATAAAAGGTGAGATTTTAAAATATAAATTAATTGAATATAACAATAGTTTCATTAAAATAAAAAAGAAGAATAAAGTTTTGAAACTAATTAAACAATAAAACACAAACTACACATCAAAAAAACAGCAGTTAAGCACAAATTTTAGTTCTTAACTGCTATTTTAAATTCAATGTATTTTACTCTGCTACTTTTTAGCTAATAATTGCCATTATTATACCGACATTTATCTAAAATTTTTTGAACTAAGCTGAAAATTAACTTTAAAATTTATTATGCACGCATAGTAAATTTTTAAAAAAAAAGTGTAACTTGTCAGCTCAAAATTAAGTTTCTTAAAAACAACGATATATGAAAATATTAGTTTGTATTAGCCATGTACCTGATACTACCTCGAAAATTAACTTTACTGATAACGATACAAAGTTTGATACAAACGGCGTTCAATATGTTATAAATCCTTACGATGAATTTAGTTTAACTCGTGCCATGTGGTTTAAAGAAAAACAAGGCGCAACTGTAACGGTTGTAAACGTTGGAGAAGCTTCAAGCGAGCCAACCTTACGTAAAGCATTGGCAATTGGTGCCGATAACGCAATTCGTGTAAACGCAGTGCCAACCGATGGTTTTATGGTGGCTAAAGAATTAGCCGAAGTGGTTAAAAACGGAGCATATGACTTGGTTTTAGCAGGAAAAGAATCTGCTGATTATAACGGGCAAATGGTACCGGGAATGTTAGCGGCTTTGCTTGATTTTAATTTCGTGAATTCTTGTGTAGGTGTTGAAATTGAAGGAACAAACGTAACTTTAAATAGAGAAATCGACGGAGGAGAAGAAAAAGTTTCTTCAGTATTGCCAATGGTTATTGCTGGTCAAAAAATGGTCGAAGAAAAAGATTTACGTATTCCCAATATGCGTGGAATTATGATGGCTCGTAAAAAACCATTATCAGTAGTAGAATCAGTAGGTGCAACGCCAAGTACAGCAACCAAAAACTTTGAAAAACCTGAAGCAAAAGGCGCTGTAAAATTAGTAGATACTGTAGATGCTTTAATTGATTTATTACACAACGAAGCAAAGGCAATTTAAATATCTATTTGAAGTAAAGAGTCATTTAAAAAAAATCAAGTTTTAAAACCATATTGTTACAAAATCATTTTTTGTGATAAATTAAAAAATATAAAAATATGTCTGTATTA
Organism: Tenacibaculum dicentrarchi; assembly: GCF_964036635.1. NCBI lineage: Bacteria > Pseudomonadati > Bacteroidota > Flavobacteriia > Flavobacteriales > Flavobacteriaceae > Tenacibaculum > Tenacibaculum dicentrarchi. The sequence goes on along the minus strand of NZ_OZ038524.1, from coordinate 2,541,678 downwards.
GTTTTTGCCGATTCATCGGAAGGGAAATTTAAAAAAACTGCTTTTGAAGTAGTTTCATACGGAAAAAAAGTAGCCGAACAATTAGCTAGTGATTTGGTTGTTTTAACAATAAATGCAGGCGATGCTTCTGAATTATATACTTACGGAGCTCAAAAAGTTGTGGAAGTAAAAAATGATGTAGCATCATTCAATGCCAAAGCATACGCATCAATAATAACACAGGTTGCCCAAGCAAAAAATGCCGATACGGTAATTATAGATTCAAGTATTGACGGTTTTACCGTAGCGCCTTTAGTAGCAGTAGCCTTAGAAGCAGGATATGCTTCAAATGTAGTTGCTTTGCCAAGTAGCACGAGTCCGTTTACAGTAAAAAGAATTGCTTTTTCGAACAAAGGATTTAACAATACGGAAATTTCTACGGATAAAAAAGTAGTAGGTGTTGCTAAAAACTCTTACGGAGCACACGAAAATCCAGTAAGCGGAGCTACCGAAAGCTTTGATGCTGTTTTACCTGAATTAGGCGTAAAATCAGAAAGCATTAATAAAGCTAGCGGAACAGTAACTATTGCTGATGCTGATATTGTAGTTTCAGCAGGTAGAGGTTTAAAAGGTCCTGAAAATTGGGGAATGATAGAAGAGTTATCGTCAGTTTTAGGAGCAGCAACTGCTTGTTCTAAGCCAGTTTCTGATTTAGGATGGCGACCTCACAGTGAGCACGTTGGGCAAACAGGAAAACCTGTAGCGTCTAATTTATATATCGCTATTGGGATTTCTGGTGCAATTCAGCATTTAGCAGGAATTAACGCATCAAAAGTAAAAGTAGTTATTAATACCGATCCTGATGCGCCTTTCTTTAAAGCTGCAGATTACGGAATTGTTGGTGATGCCTTTGAGGTAGTGCCAAAATTAATAGAAAAATTAAAAGTATTTAAACAAGCATAAATTTTAATAGAAGAATTTTCTTTTTATAGAAATTAGAAATCAATTCATAATTTTTAGTAAATTGCACCCGATTAAAATGGCTGTCTAAAATTTGAAGCATATCGCCAAAATTTAGACAGCCTTCTTTTTATTTATTATAATCATACATGAGTTTAATAAAACTGAATATTAAAGGAATTTCGTATAGCCAAACTCAAAGTGGTGCGTATGCGTTAGTGCTAAGTGAAACAGGTGGAGAGAGAACTCTGCCTATAATTATTGGTGCTTTTGAAGCTCAATCTATAGCCATTGCTTTAGAGAAAGAAATTCGTCCACCACGACCACTTACCCACGATTTATTTAAAACATTTTCCGATAGATTTTCGATTAAAGTAATTCAAGTTGTTATCCATAAATTGGTAGATGGCGTTTTTTATTCGAGCTTAATTTGTGAAAGAGATGGATTTGAACAGGTTATTGATGCCCGAACTTCGGATGCAATTGCATTAGCCGTTCGTTTTGATGCTCCTATTTTTACCTACGAAAATATATTAGATAAAGCAGGTGTATTTTTAAAAATGGATGAAGAATTAATTATTGAAGAAGATTTAGAATCGGATGAAATAGCGTTTTCTTTAGAAGATGAATATGATGATGACCATAATGATGAACAAGGATATTCAAACCTGTCTTTACCCGAATTAAACGAGCAGCTTAATGAAGCTGTAGCGAATGAAAATTATGAATTAGCTGCGGAAATTCGCGACGAAATTAGCAAACGTTCTTAATAAACCACATACAATGAATAAATTATTTACCCTTCTGATGCTTTTTGCATCTGTAATTACTTTTGGGCAAAACATAGAGAAAAATTGGAACTTCTCATCAATTACAACAATAAAAGGAACATCTTTAGTATCATCTACAGACGCTAAAGATGTTTTAAATTTATCGAAAGGTGAATTTAACTATTCGGTATTTGCTAAAGATAGTTTACACTTTTCAGGAAGTTACATACATCAAAACAATTTATTAATTTTTAATTATAAACAGCCAAAAGACACGGTTCGTTATTATAATATTACCCAATTATCAGACAGTTTATTAACTTTTTCTGAAAACAATGTGCTATATAATTTTAGCTCAAAACCTCAAAAAGTAATGTCGGAAGTGGCGGTTTTAAAGGCATCCGAAGAAAAAAATAGTAGTATCGAAATAGTTCCAAGTCAAGGATTTTCAACACAAAGTTTATGGCGAGGTGTTTTAGGAATGTTTTCATTATTATTGATTGCATTTTTATGTAGCGCTAACAGAAAAGGGATCGATTGGAAAATAGTTGGGCTAGGGCTTGCTTTTCAATTGGTAATCGCAATTGGTGTATTAAAAGTTCCTTTTGTACAATCAATTTTTGAATTTATAGGAAAAGGATTTGTTAGTATTTTAGGATTTACCCAGGCAGGAAGTGAATTTTTATTTCAAGGATTAATTTCTGATATGGATACTTTCGGATTTATTTTTGCCTTTCAAATATTACCAACAATTATTTTCTTTTCGGCATTAACATCTTTATTATTTTACTTAGGGGTGATACAAAAAGTGGTAAAAGGCTTGGCGTGGTCATTAAGTAAGGTGTTAAAAATATCAGGTGCAGAAAGTTTATCGGTAGCAGGAAATATCTTTTTAGGGCAAACCGAAGCACCTTTATTGATCAAGGCATATTTAGAAAAAATGAATAAGTCGGAAGTGTTATTGGTAATGATTGGCGGTATGGCAACTGTTGCTGGAGCGGTTTTAGCAGCTTATATCGGGTTTTTAGGTGGCGATGATGAAACGTTAAAATTGTTTTATGCAAAACATTTATTAGCAGCCTCAGTAATGGCAGCGCCTGGAGCAATTGTTATTTCTAAAATTTTGTATCCGCAAACCGAAGAAATTGTTACCGATATAAAAGTGTCGCAAGACAAAATAGGTTCAAATATATTAGATGCCATTGCAAACGGAACTACCGAAGGCTTACAATTGGCAATGAATGTAGGAGCAATGTTATTGGTTTTTGTCGCTTTTATCGCTATGATAAATGGAATTTTAGGAGGAATAGGAGGCTTTGATGGAATCAATTATTTAGGCTGGAAATTTACTTCTTTAAACAGCCTTATTGAAAGTTCAACAGCTTATAAAAACTTTTCTTTAGAATTTATTTTAGGGTATATTTTTGCACCTTTAATGTGGTTAATTGGTGTTGCTAGAGAAGATATGGCTTTAATGGGACAGTTATTAGGAATTAAATTAGCTGCAAGTGAATTTGTAGGATATATTCAGTTATCAGAGCTTAAAAATGCAGCAAACTTAACACATTTAACTTATAATAAATCAATTATTATGGCTACTTATATGTTATGTGGTTTCGCAAATTTCGCCTCTATTGGTATTCAAATTGGTGGAATTGGGTCGTTAGCGCCAGGACAACGTAAAACATTATCAGAATTTGGGATAAAAGCCTTAATTGGTGGAACAGTTGCTTCTTTAATGTCAGCAACAATTGCTGGTATGATTATTGGGTAATAGCCAAATTTAATAATAGTATATCATTTAAAAAGTTTCAATACTAAAAATTGAAGCTTTTTATTTTATCAGCAGGGTATTTAGAACAACAACAAATGAAGCAATATTTAGACTTAGTACAACAGATTTTAGAAAACGGAAACGAAAAAGGAGATAGAACAGGAACAGGTACAAAAAGTGTTTTTGGGCATCAGATGCGATTTGATTTAAGTAAAGGTTTCCCGATGGTAACCACTAAAAAGTTGCACTTAAAATCGATTATTTATGAATTACTTTGGTTTATAAAAGGCGATACAAATATTAAATATTTGCAAGAAAATGGTGTTAAAATTTGGAATTCTTGGGCAGATGAAAATGGCGATTTAGGACCTGTTTATGGGCATCAATGGCGTAACTGGAATAGCGATGAAATTGATCAGTTAAAAGAGGTAATTGATACATTAAAGAACAATCCGAATAGCCGTAGAATGTTAGTTTCTGCTTGGAATCCTTCTGTAATGCCCGATACTTCAAAATCATTTTCAGAAAATGTAGCCAACGGAAAAGCAGCATTACCACCCTGTCATGCATTTTTTCAGTTTTATGTAGCTGACGGAAAATTATCATGTCAATTATACCAACGAAGCGCCGATATATTTTTAGGTGTTCCTTTTAATATCGCTTCTTACGCTTTGTTTACCATGATGATTGCACAGGTTTGTGGCTATCAGGCGGGCGACTTTATCCATACTTTTGGCGATGCACATATTTATAATAATCATCAAGAGCAGTTAGCTTTGCAGGTTTCTCGCGAGCCAAAACCGCTTCCGACGATGAAAATAAACCCGGCAATTAAAAATATTGAAGATTTTACTTTTGAAGATTTTGAATTAGTTGGTTATGATTCGCATCCGCACATAAAAGGTGTGGTGGCGGTGTAATTTTTTATATCTTCGGAAAAGAAAAAATAAAGCGGTATAAAAGCATCATAAAAGTGTAAGAAAATAGCCGTTTATTAAATTAAAATCTATGATTACAATAATTGCAGCAATAGCAAATAACAATGCTTTAGGGAAAGGAAACGATTTAATTTGGCATTTACCTGCCGATTTAAAACGCTTTAAAAAAGTTACCACTGGGCATCATATTTTAATGGGACGAAATACCTTTGAAAGTATCGGGAAGCCTTTGCCAAACCGTACTTCTGTTATTATCACCAGAAATAAAAATTACCTTAAAGAAGGCTGTTTAATTGCCGATTCTATTGAAAAAGCTATTGATTTATCAAAAGATGAAACCGATATTTTTATTATTGGAGGCGCACAGATTTACAAGCAAGCACTTGAAAATAATTTAGTAGATAAGCTAGATATTTGTTTGGTACATCAGGAGTTTGAAGCAGATGTTTTTTTCCCTGAAATTGATTTGAATATTTGGGAACAAACCGCTAGAGAAGATTTTAAAGCAGATGAAAAAAATAAATATGATTATAGTTTCGTTTCTTATCTAAAGAAAAAATAATTTAGATTGGTTTAATTTTTTTTGATACTAAAATTTGATAAAAATATAGCAATAAAATGTCAATACAACTTACCGAAATTTCTAAATTTTATGGCAGTCAAAAAGCTGTTAATAGCATTTCTTTTGATGCTCAAAAAGGAGAAATTGTTGGTTTTTTAGGACCAAATGGTGCTGGGAAATCAACGAGCATGAAAATTTTAACAGGTTTTATTCTCCCAAGTGAAGGATCGGTTTTTGTAAGTGGTATCGATGTGCTTAAAAACCCTATTGAAGCGCAAAAAAAAATCGGCTATTTACCAGAGCATAATCCGTTGTATTTAGAGATGTATGTTCGAGAGTACTTGCAATTTCAAGCAGGTATTTATAAAATTACTAAAAATAAAATATCCGAAGTTATTCAAAAAGTTGGATTAACAGCTGAAGCACATAAAAAAATAGGGCAATTATCAAAAGGATATCGTCAAAGAGTAGGCTTGGCAGCGGCTATTTTACACGACCCTGAAGTGTTAATTTTAGATGAACCAACCACAGGTTTAGACCCAAATCAGTTGGTTGAAATCCGTGAATTAATTAAAGAACTCGGTAAAGACAAAACAGTTTTAATTTCTACGCATATTATGCAAGAAGTAGAGGCGGTTTGCACCCGAGTAATTATAATAAATAAAGGAAAAATAGTTATTGATAAACCTATTGCCGAACTTAAAACAAGCAAAGAACAAATTATAAAAGTAACCTTTGATTATAAGCTAGAAGAGCAATTTATTCAGCGTTTACCAAATATTGTACATTATAAAAATACGGTTGAAAACAACTGGATACTGACTTTTGAAACATCCGAAGATATGCGTCCTGTAATTTTTGATTTCGCTCAAGAAAATGGCTTGAAAATACTCGGTTTAAATACCGAAAATAAAAATTTAGAGAGTTTATTTAGAGAGTTGACTAAGGAGTGAAAATTGTTTAATGCTTGAAAATAATGATTTTAAAATAATTTTCAACCAACAAAAAACCCTTAATTCGAAAGAATTAAGGGTTTTATAATTAAAGTACGGGCGGAGAGACTCGAACTCTCACACCTTTCGGCACTAGATCCTAAGTCTAGCGTGTCTACCAATTCCACCACGCCCGCGTACCTAGGTAATTGTGGGTGCAAATATAAACAATACTTCGAAACTACAAAGCAGAAGCACAAAAAATTTATTATTTTTGTGAGATATTAAATAACAACACATGGAAAACGTACAAAAATACATTGAGCAACATAAAGATAGGTTTATAAATGAACTTATCGATTTATTAAAAATACCTTCAGTAAGTGCCGATCCTGCCTACAAAAAGGACGTGTTAAATACTGCTGACTTTGTAAAAGAAAGCTTAGAAAAAGCAGGTTGCGATAAAGTAGAAATTTGTGAAACTCCAGGATATCCTATTATTTATGGTGAAAAAATAATCGATTCTAGCTTACCAACTATTTTAGTGTATGGTCATTATGATGTACAACCAGCCGATCCTATCGAATTATGGACTTCGCCACCGTTTGAGCCTGTTATCAAAAAAACAGACATTCATCCTGAAGGAGCAATTTTTGCTCGTGGCGCTTGTGATGATAAAGGACAGATGTATATGCACGTAAAAGCGCTAGAATACATGACAAGTACAGGGAGTTTACCTTGTAATGTTAAATTTATGATTGAAGGTGAAGAGGAAGTTGGTTCAGAGAGTTTAGCTTGGTTTGTAAAGCGAAACCAAGAAAAATTAGCCAACGATGTTATTTTAATTTCTGATACAGGAATGATAGCCAAAGATGTACCTTCTATTACTACAGGTTTACGTGGATTGAGTTACGTAGAGGTTGAGGTTACAGGTCCTAATAGAGATTTACATTCTGGTTTATATGGTGGAGCAGTGGCAAATCCTATAAATATATTAACAAAAATGATCGCTTCTTTACAAGATGATAAAAACCAAATTACGATTCCTGGTTTTTACGATAATGTAGAAGAATTAAGTTTGGAAGAGCGTGCAGAAATGGCGAAAGCTCCTTTTTCGATAGAAGCTTACAAAGAAGCTTTAGATATTAAAGAAGTACATGGTGAACAAGGGTATACGACAAACGAACGTAACTCTATTAGACCAACTTTAGATGTAAATGGAATTTGGGGAGGCTATACTGGCGAAGGTGCAAAAACGGTAATTGCGTCAAAAGCTTATGCCAAAATTTCTATGCGTTTAGTACCACACCAAACTCCTGATGAAATTACAGAGAAGTTTACTACTTACTTTAAAAGTTTAGCTCCAGATTCGGTTACAGTAAAAGTAACTCCGCATCACGGAGGGCATGGTTATGTTACGCCAATTGACAATATCGGTTATAAATCGGCAAGTAAAGCTTATACAAAAACCTTTGGAAAATCGCCAATTCCGCAACGTAGTGGAGGAAGTATTCCTATTGTTTCTTTGTTTGAAGAAGAATTAAATAGTAAAAGTATTTTAATGGGATTCGGATTAAATTCAGATGCCATTCATTCGCCAAACGAACATTTTGGTGTTTGGAATTACCTAAAAGGAATTGAAACAATTCCTTATTTTTATGAGTATTTCACCGAATTATCAAAATAAAATATCTTTTAATTATAAAAATAGCCTTGATTTATTTCAAGGCTATTTTTTTTATCAATAGTTTTAATGCTAGCTATTATTCATTTAATAGCGCTTATTTATAAATAAGATTATAATTTAGCGATTAATTCTTTAAATAATACAATCATTTTTGGTTCTGCTTTACCCGCCACGGCAATAATATCAGCAATATTTACAGGCTGTAAATTTTTAGGATCACACTCATCGGTTAAAACAGAAATAGCAGCACAAGGAAGGTTTAATTGCTTTGCTACAATCACTTCAGGAACGGTACTCATCCCTACAGCATCTGCTTCTAAAATTTGTAACATTCGGTATTCTGCTCTGGTTTCTAATTGCGGCCCTACAACACTTGCATACATTCCTTCATGTAATTCTATGCTATTATTACTTGCAATTTCTTTTAATAAAATATTGATTTTTTTAGAATATGGTTCAAGCATATCAGCAAAAATATTTCCGAAATTTTTAGCTCCTTTAAAAGCTAGGGGAGAACCGCCTTGTAAGTTTAAATGGTCTTCTAAAAGCATTAAATCGCCTTTTTTATAGCTTAAATTAATTGCTCCAGCGGCATTTGAAATTAGTAAGTTTTTAATTCCTAAGCTGTGCATTGTTCTAATTCCGTAAGTAACTTCCCATAAATTATAACCTTCATAAACATGAAAACGCCCCGCCATTACAAGTACTTTTTTTCCTGATAAAGTTCCATAAATTAATTTCCCTGAATGAGATTCAACAGTTGCCTGTGGAAAATGAGGAATATCGGTATATAAAATTTCTTTTTCAATATCAATTTCGTTGATTAATTTACCTAAACCTGTTCCTAAAACAATTCCTATTTCGGGGTTTGTAACTCCGTTATCGATTAAATATGTAGTAGTTTCTTGTAAGTGTTGTTTTTTCATTTTTGATGATTTAAGAAAACAAATTTACGGTTACTTTTTGATATTTTTTTGTTAAAGAATATAGTGAGTTTTAAGAAACTGTTTGAAATTTATTGGTAATTAAATTTCAACTTTCAATCATTTAAATAAAAGACAATAAAAAAGCCTTAACAAATAAATGTTAAGGCTTAGTACTGAAGGCGGGACTTGAACCCGCACGACCCAAAGGTCATTGGATTTTAAGTCCAACGTGTCTACCAATTCCACCACTTCAGCAAGTGGATTTTTATATTTAATTTTTTGACTCTTTCTTAAAATAAACCTCGCTAATAAAAGCGAGGCTTAGTACTGAAGGCGGGACTTGAACCCGCACGGCCCAAAGGCCATTGGATTTTAAGTCCAACGTGTCTACCAATTCCACCACTTCAGCTTGTTTGATTGTAATTAATCAAATTGGTATATTTTTTTAAGAAAGTCTCAGAGCGAAAGACGGGATTTGAACCCGCGACCCCCACCTTGGCAAGGTGATGCTCTACCCCTGAGCTACTTTCGCGTAGTCAAAAATTATTTTAAAGATCGTTTGCATGTGTTGCAATGCGGGTGCAAATCTACAACCTTTTATTAGATAAAAAAAACTTTTTTCATTTTTTTTTAAAATATTTCAATTACCCCCCTTTTTTATGGTCATTCAGTAAGAAAGAAATATCTTTGCAAAAATAAAATAACCATCGCATTGAACTCAAAATTACCCGTACATAATAAAGTATCTTTAAAATCATTATTTAATGATTTTAAACAATTAACCAAAGTAGGCTTGTCTATAAGTGTTGTTTTCACTTCTATTACTGGGTACTTATTAGGGGCTGAAACAATCGATTATACGGTAGTACTTCTATTAGCCTTTGGAGGTTATCTAATGGTAGGAGCGTCGAATGCTTTTAATCAAGTTATCGAAAAAGATATTGATGCTTTAATGCAGCGAACTAAAGATCGCCCTTTACCAGCAGGTAGAATGAGTACAGCTGTAGCATTAACTATTGCAATTATTTTTACTATAGTAGGTATTGGTGTTTTATACGTCATTGACCCTAAATGCGCTTTGTTTGGAGCGGTGTCAATTTTTTTATACACCAGTGCTTACACGCCTTTAAAAGCCGTAACACCTTTGGCTGTATTTGTAGGCGCTATTCCTGGAGCCATTCCTTTTATGTTAGGTTGGGTTGCTGCAACAGGTCATTTTGGTATTGAAGCAGGATTTTTATTTATGATTCAGTTTTTCTGGCAATTTCCTCATTTTTGGGCAATTGGTTGGTTGCAATTTGAAGAATATAATAAAGCAGGCTTACACATGCTTCCTATGGATAAAAAAGACAAAGGAGCAGTTGTCCAAATAATTTTTTATACCTGTATAATGATTTTAATGTCGGTAGCACCGGTGTTAAAAGTAACAGGTAACTTTTATATTTATCCATTAACCGCTGTAATAGTATCATTATTAGGGGGGGTAATGTTGTACTATGCTTTTCAATTATATAAATCAGAAAAAAATACTGACGCACGAAAATTAATGTTAGCCAGTGTTTTTTATATAACAATCGTACCTATAATTTACGTGGTCGATAAATTTTTACACTAATAAAAATGAGCGCACAAACTTTACAAGAAGAATTAAGGGCTGGTAAAAGAAAATCAGCAAAACCAATGTTATGGATAGCCATGATTAGTATGGTGATGTTTTTTGCCGGACTAACAAGTGCTTACGTAGTAAGTATGAAACGAGATGACTGGGTTACTTTTGATTTGCCACAGGCATTTTACATTAGTACCGTTTTAATAGTATTAAGTAGTATTACTTTAATAATATCTCAAAAACTTCTAAAAAAAGATAATTTAAAAGCTTCGTTGCTCTTTTTGTTAGCTACTTTAGTATCAGGGGTTGGTTTCGTATGGTATCAATATGTAGGTTTTAATGAATTAAGAGCTGTTGGCTTATTTTTTACAGGACCTGAAAGTACTGTATCTACATCTTTTATTTTAGGAATTACATTTATGCACATTCTACACCTTTTAGCAGGTGTAATAGTCTTATTAGTCGTTATTTATAATCATTTTAAAAAGAAATATTCATCAGCTGATATGCTTGGCTTTGAGTTAGGTGGAATCTTCTGGCATTTTGTAGATATTTTATGGATTTATCTATTTTTCTTTTTCTATTTCATAAGATGATGAAAATTACGTAATTTTGGCACACTGTTTTAACAAAAATTAACAAAAAAAGATTTATGGAAGCAAATATTGCTGTAAATTCTGACAAGAAAGAAGCCTGGGGCGGCGGTGGTGAAAAACCATTTGGTGCTACCTATGGTAAAATGATGATGTGGTTTTTCATCGTTTCAGATGCGTTAACCTTTTCAGGTTTTTTAGCCGCTTATGGATTAACTCGTTTTAAATTTATTGATTCATGGCCAATCGCCGATGAGGTGTTTACTCACTTCCCAGGTTTACATGGTGTGCATGCACCGATGTATTATGTAGCCTTAATGACATTTATTTTAATTATATCATCGGTAACAATGGTGTTAGCGGTTGATGCGGGGCATCAAAAGAAAAAAAATAAAGTTGCTTGGTATATGTTTGCAACGATCATTTTCGGAATTATTTTCGTAGGATCACAAGCATGGGAGTGGAAAAACTTTATCAACGGTTCTTATGGAGCTGTTAAAACGACCAATAATCATATTTTACAGTTTGCAAAACAAGATGGTGTTGATGCTGAAGGAAACCCTAAATATCATCAAATAGCTTTAGCTGATTTTGTACATGCGCAAAGAAAAGATGATAGAATTCAGCACACACGTGAAAACGGGTTGTGGTTTGAAAAAGAAGCAACAGTTTCTGAGTATTCAGTAGCACAAATTAAAGAAGCTTTTAAAGCGGATCCTTCTTTATTAATAAGAACGGAAAAATTAGACCTTGCTACAAAGCAAAAAATAGTTTTATCAAGAGCTGAAAGTTTAGCTAAATTACCTTTAATAACCAAGGTTGTTGAAGGAGCTAATTTACATGAAAATGAATATGGGAATCCTATTTTTGCTGATTTCTTTTTCTTTATTACAGGTTTCCACGGTTTTCACGTATTATCAGGAATTATCTTAAATATTATTATATTTTTCAATGTAATTTTAGGTACTTACGAACGTAGAGGGCACTATGAAATGGTTGAAAAAGTAGGTTTATATTGGCACTTTGTAGATTTAGTTTGGGTATTTGTATTCACCTTTTTCTATTTAGTATAATTAAAAAACGATATTAAAATGGGTCACGCACACGAATCAAATAAAAAAAGAATCTGGATTGTTTTAGCAATTTTAACAATGCTGACAACTGTAGAAGTAATACTAGGTATTATTAAGCCAGATTCATTACATTTAAATGGAGTAGGTACTAGTTGGTTAAACTGGATTTTTATCATTCTAACCCTTGTTAAAGCATATTATATTGCATGGGCATTTATGCACTTAGAAGGCGAAAAAACATGGTTTAGAAGATCAATTGTTTGGACAGCGGTATTTTTAGTTTCTTATTTACTATTTATTATTTTAATAGAAGGTAATTATTTACATGAAACATTAGCGCCATTAGTAAAATGGTAATCAAATAAAATTTTTAGAAAAAAGGTGGTTTTAACCACCTTTTTTTGACTTTAATTAGAACTGAATTAGATTTAAAATGAAAAATTTTAAAAAATTTACGGTATTATTTGCACTCTTTATAGTGCCATTATTGTTTTATATACTACTACAATTAGGAACGCATAATTTTGGAAAGTTACCAATAGTATCTAAAAGTGTTATCGATATTTCGCTAATCGATAAAAGTATTTCTTTTGATAGAAGAGTATCGGTAGTTACTTTTTTAGGAAATGACATCGCCTTGGCAAAAGGAGAGGTGTATAATTTAAAGGAAAAAATTTACAATAAATTTTCTAATTATGTAAGTTTTCAAATGATTTCTTTGGTTGATAAAAGCCAGAAAGAAGAAATAGAGGCTCTGAAAAAAATGCTAAGTGTTAATACTGATTTAAGCAGGTGGGATTTTGTTTTTGCTTCATCCGAAGAAATGCAAGCCTTACACGAAAGCTTTAAGACTCCAAATCTTTTAGATAAAAATAGTCATTCACCAAAAGCCTATATTATTGATAAAGAACTTAATTTAAGAAGAGGTAAATCAACAATTAAGAGTTTAGAAAACGAAAATTTATTTGGTTATACGATGAGTTCTGTAGCCGAACTTAAAAATGATATGATTGATGATATCAGCGTTGTTTTAGTCGAATATAAAATGGCATTGAAAAAGAATAATAGTAGTGACGACCGAAGAAAAAACAGTATTTCAAATGAAAAAAAATAACTATTCATACGTTGGAATTTCGTTTATAATTTTATTATTTGGTATTTATTCGATACCAAAAATTGTAAAACACTTTCAAACTTCCGATTTACATACTTTTAATAAAGTACCAAGTTTTGAGTTTATCAATCAAAATGGTAAAACAATTAGCAACAAAGATTTCGAAAATAAAGTATATGTTGTAGAGTTTTTCTTTGCTAGTTGCCCAAGTATTTGCCCTATAATGAATGCTCAAATGGTTACCATTCAAAATGAGTTTATGGGAAATCCTAACTTCGGAATTGCTTCTTTTTCGATTACTCCCGAAATTGATAGCCCAAGGCAATTAAAACAATATGCACTTCAAAACGGCATTAATCATAAAAATTGGCATTTATTAACAGGTAAATCTGAAGATGTTGTGTATGATTTATCGAATAGAGGATTTAAACTATTTGTAGGAAAAGGAGAGGTTTCGCACGGAGGTTTTGAACATTCAGGCTTGTTTGCTTTGGTTGATAAAAACGGAAATATCCGCTCTCGTTATGACGAACATGGAAATCCTATTATGTATTATCGAGCCTTAGATGAACACGGTTTTGGAAATCAAATTAAAGAATTAAAACAAGATATTAAGTTATTATTAAAGGAATAATTTAAACAAGTATTATGAATACAAAAGAACAAAAATATAAAAAATTAATCAGCATTGTATCTATTGTAATTCCAATAGCTGTTGCAGCATTGTTTGGAATTAAAATCCCTAATGTTGAGCCACTATCGTTTTTACCACCAATATATGCGAGTATAAACGGACTAACCGCTGTATTATTAATAGCATCAGTAATTGCGATTAAAAAAGGAAATAAAAAATTACACGAACAACTAAATACTACAGCAATTGTTTGTTCGGCACTATTTTTAGTACTGTATGTGGCATATCATATGACTTCAGATTCCACCTCATTTGGAGGGCAAGGAATTGTGAAGTATATCTATTTATTTATTCTGATAACACATATTATATTATCAATAATTGTAATTCCTTTTGTATTGATTACCTTTATGAGAGCTCGTTTAGGTGATTTCCCTGAACATAAAAAAATAGCAAAAATTACGTTTCCTTTATGGTTATATGTTGCTGTAACAGGTGTAATTGTGTATTTAATGATATCTCCATATTATGTATAAAAAACTTTTAATAATTTTAGTATTAATTATTTCTTCGGATGCAAATGCCCAATGCGCTATGTGTAAGGCGGTTGTAGAAGGCGGAAATGAAACCATTGCCGAGGGTGTTAATAACGGAATTACCTATTTAATGATATTTCCTTATATTTTAGTAGGAGTATTATTTTACTTTATCTATAAACATAAAAAATCATCAAAAAAGTATTAAAAAATGAACACTCTAAATAAGAGTGTTTTTTTTTGTAACATATATTCATTTTAGTCGTCTTATAAAAAAAAGAAAATACTGGTTTTTTCATTATACTTAAAAATAAAAAAGAAACCTGTTTAAAAACACATCGTTTAGTAATCAATAACTTAGTAATTTCATTTTATTGATGACTTCTTTTGAATTAGCTAACTATATTAAAAACATTCGTCTTGAAAACAAAAATGGTAATACTCGCAGCTTTATGTACTTCGATAGCTGGTTTTTCTCAAAAACAATGGACATTAAAACAATGTGTTAATCACGCATTAGAAAATAATATTACGATTAAACAAAATAAGCTACAAATTAAATTAGCTGAAAAAGATACAGAAATAGCAAAAGGTAATTTTTTACCCAACCTAAACGGTTCTACAAGTTCCAATTTAGGTTTTGGTTCCACTTTACATCCTGTTACAAGAAATTTAGTATCACAAAATACCTTTGGAAACTCATATAGTTTAAATACAGGAGTAACAATTTTTAATGGTTTTAGAAATTTAAACACCTTAAAACAAGCAAGGTTAGGCGTTCAATCACGTAAATTAGAGGTAGCCAAAATAACTAATGATATTTCTTTAAACGTTGTAAATTACTATTTAAATGTACTGTTTGCAAAAGAAAATTTAAAGGTCGCTAAGGTACAGTCTGAAATAAGTAAAAACCAAACAGCACAAGCAACTATAAAATTTGATGTAGGTGCAATACCAAAAAGTGATTTATTAAATGCAAAAGCAACTGCTGCTAATGACCAACAAAATTTAGTACTACAAGAAAACACCTTAAACTTAGCCTTGTTAAATTTAAAGCAAGTATTGCAAGTTTCTAGCCCTAATTTTGATGTAGCAGCTATAAAAATTGACGCACCATCTGCCGCTTTATTGTATGATTCGGCACAAAGTGTTTACAGAAAAGCGCTTACAAACAGACCTGAAATAGCCAAAGCTAAATTGAATATTAAAAATGCAGATTTAAGTATTGAAATGGCAAAAGGAGCTTATTTACCAACACTAACAGCCTCAGCAAATGCCGCCACAAATTTTGGGCATAGTTTTGATTTACTTCCAGGGCAAAAACCTAACACTTACTTTTTTAAACAATTAAAAGATAATTTAGGCTATGGTATTGGGCTTTCATTAAATGTGCCTTTATTCAATCGTTTTCAAACTAAAAATAGGGTCGCAAAAGCTGCAATTAACAAAGAACAAAGTACTTTTAATTTACAAAGCAAACAATTACAATTAGAACAAGAAATAACAACGTCATTTTTAGAAGCCAAAGCAGCAGCAAAAACATTTGAAGTAGCAAAAATATCATTAGAAGCACAACAAGAAGCCTTTAAAAATGCACAAGTAGGTTATAAACATGGTTCAATAACACAATTTGATTTTGACCAAGTACGCAATAAGCTGGTAACTGCTCAAGGCGCAATGATTCGCTCTAAATACGATTATGTGTTTAAAACAAAAGTCTTAAAATTCTATTTTGGAGAAGCTATTGTTGATTAATAATCACATTGTTTTATACTAAAAAATAGCGTTATGTAAAAATGAACGCCATTTTTTGTTTATAATGTATCTTTGCAAAAAATTTGTAATAAATAAATAGATTTCAATTGGCGATAATTTTAAATATAGAAACAGCAACTAAAAATTGTTCGGTATGCTTAGCAGAAAATGGCGAAATTATCGCTATTAGAGAATTAAACGACGGTAATTATTCTCATGCAGAAAAATTACACCCTTTTATTGATGAACTTTTAAAAGAAGCAAAGATAACAGCTCCTAATATTGATGCCGTAGCCGTTAGTAAAGGACCAGGCTCATACACAGGGCTTCGTATTGGTGTTTCGGCAGCAAAAGGAATTTGTTTTGCCATAAATAAACCGTTAATTTCTATTGAAACATTAAATTCATTAGCACATAGTATTTCTGTAGATCAGGGTTTAATTGTACCGATGTTAGACGCTCGAAGAATGGAAGTATATTCAGCAGTTTATAACTCAAAATATGAAGATGTACGTGAAATTCAAGCTCAAATTATTGATAAAAACTCTTTTAAAGAAGAATTAGCACAAGGAAACGTTTATTTTTTAGGCGATGGAGCAGCTAAATGTAAAGAAATATTACAGCATGATAACGCTATTTTTATTGAAGATAAATTTCCATCGGCAACACAAATGGCAGTATTAAGTGAGGCTAAATACAAAAAAAACGACATCGAAGATGTCGCTTATTTTGAACCTTTTTATTTAAAAGATTTTGTTGCTGGTGTTGAAAAAAAGAAAGTTTAAGCTTCTTTTTGAATTTCAACAGCATGTGGATAAGGAATTTCAATTCCGGCCTTATCTAATGCTATTTTCATATTTTCAATAATATAAAAATGAGCCGTCCAGTAATCGGCAGATTTCACCCAAGTTCTTGTGGTAAAATTAACAGAACTATCTGCTAATTCACTAACCATAACAGCAGGTTCAGGATTTTTCAAAGCATAAGGAGTATTGTTTAAAACACTTAACAATACCTCTTTTGTTTGTTTGATATCAGCATCATAAGAAACACCAAAAACCAAATCAACACGCCTGTTTTCTTCCGAAGAGTAATTAACAATATTTCCGTTAGATAATATCCCGTTAGGAACAATTACTTCTTTATTATCAACAGTATTTAATTTTGTTGTGAATATTTGAATCTCTTTAACAGTACCTTGTTCACCTTGGGCTTCAATATAATCACCAATTTTAAAAGGCTTAAAAACCATAATTAATGCACCACCAGCAAAGTTAGATAAAGCACCTTGTAATGCCATACCAATAGCCAAACCTAAAGCGGCAATAATTGCTGCAAAAGAGGTTGTTTCTATCCCTAATTGACCTGCAACAGTAACGAATAAAAATATTTTTAAACCCCAACCAATTAAACTAGCTAAAAAACCTTGTAAAGAGGCGTCTAAATTACGTTTTAGCATTAATTGATTTACTGCTTTTGTTAGAATTTTAATAACCCAAAGTCCTACAAATAAAAGAATTAATGCCGAAATTACTTTTGGGCCAAATTCAAATAAAAGGTCTTTTAATTTTAGGATGTTTTGTTCCATTTTATGATTTTTTTAAATTAGACTGTAAAAGTAAAGTATAAATTTAAAAATATCTGTAAATTTTTTTTAAATGAAAAAATAAATAAACGACACTAAAACTCTAAAAACAGGAACTATATAAAGGTATTTACTGCCTTGTTTCGTTATTTTATTTTGAAGCAATTTCCCGCTTTACGCACTCGCTTTTTTTATTTTTTCAAAAAGAAAAATAAAAAAGAGCTCAAACAAATGCTTCAATCGGGGCTAGGCATTGTTACTAATCTTCAACTATTTTACAAAATAGGTTGTATCTTCTTTAAAAAAAGAGGAGTAATTGTATTCAGGTTTTAGCATCTGTTTAAATTTTATCTAAAAATTTTTTGTAACATAAAAATAAAAAATAGCATCCGTCAATCTGAATTTATTTCAGTTTCACATCCTTATTTTCCGTAAGTTTTTAGCTTTTTTTTGATGATTCTTGTTAATTCGAGTGTTTTCTTGAAGCTATTTTGATTCTATGTGTTTATTTTTAGCTAAAAAAAGCGGTTTTGCTTTCACAAAACCACTTTTATAATAGTAAGTGTTTATAGTATTACTTTACTTCAAAAGTAATTTTCAAATTGACTCTAAACTCAGTAACATCATCACCATCAACCACTGCACTTTGCGATTGTACAAATACCGATTTAATATTTTTTACCGATTTAGAAGCTTGTTTTACTGCTTTTCTTGTTGCTTCTTCCCAACTTTTATCAGAATTAGATAAAACCTCAATAACTTTCATAACTGCCATATTATTTTTGTTTAAAATAGTTAATACATTGTAAATGTAGTGATTATAAAATTAATTTAAGAATTAAATAATACGCCATAAAACCCCAATGTTAAATTAATGTTACGTAAATGGTTGTTTTATGTAAATTTTTTTATATATTTGTAATATCGAAAGAGAATATTAATTTAAAAAGAACATATATGAAAAAATTTATATTAGTTGTTTGCATATTATCTATATCATTATTGCAAGCTCAGACGCCAGAAACAACATTTGAAAAAGAAAATGATTTAGTAAAAGCTACTTACTTTCATGAAAATGGTCAAGTAAAAGAACAAGGCTTTTTTAAAGATAAAAAATTAACAGGAACTTGGATTTCTTTTAATGAGAAAGGCATTAAAACTACAATTGCACATTATGAAGCAGGAAAAAAAGTAGGGAAATGGTTTATGTGGAAAGAAGATGGTTTAAAAGAAATTGACTATAATAATAATGTTATTGCAAGTGTTCAAACCTGGAAAGAGGAAACAAAAATGGCTATTAAATAGTTTTAAATAGCTATAGTGCGTTAACAATAATTTCTTATTGTTAATAAATTGGAAATAACCAAGTACAAATTTGTACTTGGTTATTTTTTTGTTATTTTATTTCCTGCCAAAATCGGCGGGTATTTCACCCCAAGCCTTGGTTTCCCATTTCAATATAGGGTTGTTATAAGTGTTTTCTTTGAGCCATTTTTCGGCACGTTTTATCAAATTTAAAATTTCTTGATTACTACTATTAAAAGCTAAGTTTGTTCTACATTGTTTTTTTTGAACCCAACTCATTGCTGTTCTAGAATCAGAATAAATAGGGTAGGTATCCATTTTTTTATTCTTTAAAAGAGCAATTCCGTGTACTAAAGCTAAAAATTCACCAATATTATTGGTGCCTTTTTTAAAAGGACCTAACCTAAAAATTTCTTTTTTACTTTTGGTTAAAACACCCCTGTATTCCATTACGCCAGGGTTTCCTGAACAGGCGGCATCTACTGAAATACTTTCTAAATTAGGTATTCCGTAGCTTGCTTTTTCTTTATCAGATAAAATAACTTTTTTGGTGTCTTTTCCTTTATAGTCATCGTAACTTTTGGTAAAAGCGATTTCGGCTTGTTTTTGATCGATAAAAGCCTTGTATTGGGCTCCTTGAAAATTAGTGATGTACTTTTTACAAACATTCCAAGAGGTAAAAACACCTGTTTTTTGACCTTTCCAAACGACGTAATATTTTTTTTTAGCCATTTTTTGATATTACTTCTTCAAGTCTTCTTCAATAATTTTTTTAATGACCTGTTCAATAACTTGAGGAAAATTATCCTGCTCTAAAACATGAATTTTAGCGGCTATATCATCCGAAGAATCCGAAGGAGTTAAAGCTGTTTTTGCTTGAAAAATAATAGCACCTTCATCGTAATTTTCATTTACATAATGAATGGTAATACCTGTTTGAGCTTCGTTATTTTCTTTAACTGCCTTATGAACATTATTACCATACATGCCTTTTCCACCGTATTTAGGAAGTAAAGCAGGGTGAATATTGATGATTTTATTAGGAAAAGCAGCAACTATTTTAGCAGGAATACGCCATAAAAAACCAGCAAGTACAATTATGTCAGCTTCTGCTTGTAAAAAAGATAAAACAGTGTCATCTTTTGTAAAGCTCTCTTTATCAAATAATGACGCGTCAATTTGTAGGCGTTCACATCTGTCAAAAACTTTGGCATGTTCATTGTTAGATAGTACATGAGTAACGGTGGCGGTTGTACTTTTTTGAAAGTATTTAATAATATTTTCGGCATTACTACCCGAACCTGAAGCAAAAATTACGATACGTTTCATGTTAAATTTGATTATTTTGTTACTACAAAAAAAAGGATAATTATTAACAACGACGGTGTTTGTAGCAAAAGATTTAGAATTATTTTTATATAAAACATCACATTTTTGTACAAAAGTTAGTATTAATAGCTAAGATTTGTATTTTTGCCTCGACTTTAAATTTAAAAACAAACAAATTATGTCAGACATAGCATCAAGAGTAAAAGCAATTATCGTAGATAAATTAGGAGTAGACGATAACGAAGTAACGAACGAAGCAAGCTTCACAAATGATTTAGGAGCAGATTCATTAGATACTGTTGAATTAATCATGGAATTCGAAAAAGAATTTGATATCCAAATTCCAGACGATCAAGCAGAAAACATTGGGACTGTTGGACAGGCAGTTAGCTATATTGAAGAAGCTAAAAAATAATTTTATATAAAATTCATATGCAATTAAAACGAGTTGTAGTAACTGGACTTGGCGCATTAACGCCAATAGGAAATAATAAAGAAGAATATTGGAATAGCTTAGTTAACGGAGTTAGCGGAGCAGCGCCTATAACGTATTTCGATGCTGCCAAGTTCAAAACTCGTTTTGCATGTGAGTTAAAAAACTTTACGGTAACAGATTTCATTAACAGGAAAGATGCCCGTAAAATGGATCGCTTTACCCAATATGCAATGGTAGCTTCTGATGAAGCTATTGCAGATTCTAAATTAAACTTAGACCAAATTAACAAGTTTAGAGTAGGTGTAATTTGGGGAGCAGGTATTGGAGGTTTAGAAACTTTTCAAAACGAAGCAATAAACTTTGGTGCTGGTGACGGTACCCCTAGGTTTAATCCATTTTTTATACCTAAAATGATTGCTGATATCGCACCAGGTCATATTTCTATTAAAAATGGATTTATGGGACCTAATTATACAACGGTATCTGCTTGTGCATCATCGGCAAATGCAATGATTGATGCCTTAAACTATATCAGATTAGGGCACTGTGATGTTATTGTAACAGGAGGTAGTGAAGCTGCAATTACATATGCAGGTGTTGGAGGTTTTAACGCAATGCATGCACTTTCTACAAATAATGAAAATGCAACATCGGCATCAAAACCTTTTGATGCAAACCGTGATGGTTTTGTTTTAGGTGAAGGAGCTGGAGCAATTGTTTTAGAAGAGTACGAACATGCAAAAGCTCGTGGAGCTAAAATTTATGCAGAAGTTATTGGTGGAGGTATGTCATCAGATGCACACCACATGACTGCGCCACATCCTGAAGGTATTGGAGTTGTTGCTGTAATGAAAAACTGTTTAGAAAATGCAGGGCTTCAACCAGAAGATGTTGACCACATTAACACACATGGTACTTCTACTCCATTAGGAGATGTAGCCGAATTAAAGGCAATTTCTAAGGTTTTTGGTGAACATGCTAAAAATATTAATATTAACTCAACAAAATCTATGACAGGGCATTTATTAGGTGCTGCTGGTGCTGTTGAATCTATTGCTGCAATATTAGCAATGGAACATGGAATTATTCCTCCAACAATTAATCATGTTAATGTTGATCAAAATATTAATCCTGAATTAAATTTAACACTAAATAAACCTCAAAAAAGAGATGTTAAAGTAGCGATGAGTAATACATTTGGTTTTGGTGGGCATAATGCTTGTGTAGTTTTTAGAAAATTAGATTAATAATATATGGATTTTCTTCGTAGAATAGTTAAACCCCAAAATAAAGAGGATGAAATTTTTTACTACGAGTTAAAAAAACTACTTAATTTTAAGCCTATAAAGCTTTCTCATTATAAAAAAGCATTTACACACAGGTCTTTAAAATTAGTTGATAAAAAAGGACGCCCTATTAATTATGAACGTTTAGAGTTTTTAGGCGATGCTATTTTAGGGTCTGTAATTGCATCTTACTTATACAAAAAAGTGCCTGAAGGTGATGAAGGTTATTTAACTCAAATGCGCTCTAAAGTAGTTAGTAGAGAGCATTTGAATACTTTAGGTAAAGACTTAGATTTAATACGTTTTGTAAAAAGTAATATTGCACAAGAACATATAAGTAATAACCTTTATGGTAATATTTTTGAAGCTTTAATTGGCGCTATTTATTTAGATAGAGGTTATAATTACTGCCTAGAATTTATTTACAAGGAAGTGATATTACCATATGTTAATATTGAAAGACTAGAAGGTAAAATATCGAGCTATAAAGGATATGTTATTGAGTGGTGTCAAAAAAATAAGAAAAAGTATAAATTTGAATCATTTGAAGATTCAGGAAATCAAGCTAAAAAACACTTTAGTGTAACACTTCATATTGATGGAAAGGTTACAGGAAAAGGAAGAGCTACATCAAAAAAGAAAGCAGAAGAAATAGCCGCAAAAAGAGCTTATTTTGCAATGCAAACACAAATGGGAAAATCTTAACATAACTACATAAAGGTTTTCTTGAAATTCACATTATATTTAGATACATTCAGTAATTTAGCCATAAGCAAATAATTGTTTTATGGTTACTTATACATTAAATATAGATGAGTTATCTATTAATGATTATACATTAATAGGTGTTCAAACAGTACTAGATGAATATAAACTAGCCTATTTACTAAATAAATTTTTAGGTACAAAATTTAGTAAAGCAGTTTATAATTTAGACTTCACAGAAAAAAATAATACATTTTTTTATCCTGTATATGAATATAAAGATACAGTATTGGGCTACGATTGGTTTTTAATAGCTAATTCTTATAAGGCTATTGATAAAATAGGAGTAACAACTATTTTTGATAAAAAAAATGAAGTTAAATATCTTCTTCCAGAAAAACAAAAAATAGACTATTTTTTAAAAATAGAAAGTGGTTTAGATATTAATTACATTATTGAAATAATTAAAAAAATAAATGAAATTCCCCAAATTATAACCTCATACGAAGTAAAAGTTGAATCTTTAAAGTCGAAAGATTTTTTAATATTTTAAATTATGCCACACAATAAAAAAACAAAAATAGTAGCAACATTAGGTCCTGCAATTAACAACAAAGAAATTTTAACAGAAATGGCAACTGCTGGAGTTAATGTTTTTAGAGTAAATTTTTCACATGCCGATTATGATAATGTAAAAAATCGTATTCGAGAAATAAGAGAAATTAATGAAGAAAAAGGTTATAACCTAGCAATTTTAGCTGATTTACAAGGTCCTAAATTACGTGTAGGAGTTATGAATGATGCTGTAGAATTAAAAGCAGGTGACACATTTACTTTTACAACAGAAGAATGTATTGGTACAAACGAAAAAGCATTTATGACTTATCAACGTTTTCCTAAAGATGTGAAAGCAGGAGAACATATTTTAGTAGATGATGGAAAATTATTATTTGAAGTAGTTTCTACTGATAAACATAAAGAAGTAAAAACAAAAGTAGTTGTAGGTGGTATTTTAAGTTCAAAAAAAGGGGTTAATTTACCAAATACTAATATCTCATTACCAGCATTAACGGAAAAAGATAAAAAAGATGCAATTTTTGCTTTACAACAAGAAGTAGATTGGATTGCTTTATCATTTGTTAGAAATCCTGAAGATTTGAGAATGTTACGCGATTTAATAGACCAAAACTCTATGTATAGAGTTCCTGTAATTGCTAAAATTGAAAAACCAGAAGCAATTGAAAATATCGATGCTTTAATTCCGTATTGCGATGGGTTAATGGTAGCTCGTGGTGATTTAGGTGTAGAAATACCAATGCAAGATGTTCCATTAATTCAAAAAATGTTGGTTCGAAGAGCTAAACAAGCAAGAATTCCTGTAATTATTGCTACTCAAATGATGGAAACCATGATTGAAAATGCCGTTCCAACAAGAGCAGAGGTAAACGATGTTGCAAATTCAATTATGGATGGAGCAGATGCAGTTATGCTTTCAGGTGAAACATCAGTAGGAAAGCATCCTTTAAGAGTTATTCAAAAAATGACTGAAATTATCGGAAGTGTTGAGTTTTCAAATTTAATAGAAGTACCACAAGAAGCACCACATATTCGTACTAATAGATTTATTACAAAATCGATATGTCATCACGCTGCTTTAATGGCAGATGATATGAAAGCATCAGCAATTACAACTTTAACAAATAGTGGATATACAGCTTTTCAAGTTTCGGCATGGCGACCAAAATCGCACGTATTAGCTTTTTCATCTGAAAAAAGAATACTTGGAAAATTAAACCTTTTATGGGGAGTTAGGGCTTTTTATTACGATAGAAATTTAAGTACCGATGATACCCTAGAAGATATTAACGAAATAGCAAAAGAAAAAGGTTTTGTGAAAACTGGCGATTTTATGATTAATTTATCGTCAATGCCTGTACAAGCAAAAGGAATGGTAAATACTTTGCGTGTATCTCAAATAGCATAGTTTTTTAATAATAGTATTAAAAAAGCGTTTTACTACTAAAGTAAAACGCTTTTTTTAATCTTGTTTAACTAATAAATAAAGTTCGTTTTCGAGTACTAAATAACCTTGGTCATATACATAAAAATAGGTGTTTCCTGTTTTTGTAGTATATATTGATGTAATGAATTTAAAGTCAAATCCTTTGTCAAATAATGTGCGCCTGCTTACTTTTGTTTTTCCTGAAATATTTAGTTCGCTTAGTGTTTTATAGTTTTTTCGCAAGCGATTATTCGTGTTTCTAATCAGGTTTTTACTCTGTTTATTAACTTTGTTATTATAGGCATTTCTACAATAATCAGAACAGAATTTTTTATCAATTCGACCGATAACCTTGTTTTCACATTCTAAACATTTCTTATATTCCATAAGGTCTCATATATTTATAAGTTGATGTTACAAAATAGTGTGTTTTTAGAAGTATTACAACATTAGAACTTCTCAAAATAATTTTTATATAAAAGAATATCCTTTTAAAATTCTGAAAATCGTAATGCTTTACCATCGTTAAAAAAAAGATACATTTTGCTATTAATTTTTTTTAAATATTCTAATTGTAAATTATTAGTACTATTTATTTCTTCTATTGGTAAATTTGAATAGACGCATTTTTCATTAATAAGTTTTTTGTTATTGTCAAATTCTCGATATGTTATTTGGTATAAATAATTTGTTCTATGAGTACTTACAATACCAAAGCCACTTTTATTTTTGACTATGATTGAAGAATATCTATTGTAATTGTGATTTACTGGGATAAATTTTTCGTTTACTTTTTTTAAATCAAGGCTGTATGTCCATACATTAATTTTTGGATTTTTACCCCTATTATAATAGTCGTCATCTTGGTTAATAAACTGAATTAAATTAGAAGATTGAATAGCCGTAAATTTATCTTGAATTTTAGATGAAATTTTACTTAGACTTACATTATTTAAATTGCTATTCATTTTTATAATATAATAATTATTATGACTTCCAAAGGCGGTAATAAAATATTGACTAGTATTACTTCCGTAGTTTAATTTAGCAATTGAACTGTTTTTTTTATCATATTTAATATCAACTCTTTTTGTAAGCTCGGTAATACTTTTTATCGCTGTGGTTTCTCCATTTTTAGTGTTTAGACTTACGATGTAAATTTCTTTTGTATCTTCTGTTTGAAACGTAAAAAACATATTAGTAAGATTTGTATAAGTTTGGTCAATAGGAGGTCTTTTTTTGTTTTTAGTGAATTTAGGAGGAAGAATATCCTTTTTAGAAACCAAATCATAGTTATCAGTTTCTGTGTTTAGTTTATAATGAAACCATTTGAAATACTTATTTATTAAATATAAGTTATCATTATTACTTTCAATTGCTTTAATGCCATTAGGAATATTTTTGGGATTAAATTTTCTTTTAAAATCTTCTCCTTGCTCAAGGTCAAAAGCTAAAATTTGTTTGTTTTGATACTTTTTGTAGTTAGGATTTACTTCTATTCGTAAAACTTGATTATTACTTGAATTAAGATTAAATTTTGCTGGGTCTCTAAAGTTGTTTTTGAAATATGAAGGTTTACTCCAGTTTTTTGAGTTGCAGTCTTTCAGTGTTTTAGGTTCGGTATTTATGGTGTTTTCAAACCATTCTTGCCACTGTTTTTTAGTCCAGTTCTCTCTATCGATTTCCCTAAATAAATTTGCGACATAATGTAATTGTTGCTTTGCTAAATGGGAAATTGATTTTTTATAAAAAACAGATTTTGATTCAAATTCTCTTAGATATTTACCAGTTATCCCACAATTCCTAGAGCTAGTTTTAATGACGACTTCTTTCGGATTATCGATATTTTCAATCCATTCTTTGGTGTAGGTTAGTTTATGCTGATTGCCTTTTACCTGCCTGTATTCAATAGTATCTTTGATTGTTGTGATTTTAAAAAACTCCTTGTTTATATCACTTGAAATTATATCGTTTTTAATGTAGTAAACAAACGGATTATCAGGGGTGAGTTGGCATACTTTTAGATTAAGAATTTTGCCTTTACTATCATTAAATTCATACCTATGTTTTGAGGGAATTATTACTAAATATTTTCTGTCGTATTTTATTGCATCTTCTTCTGTAAGCATTAAAATAAACCCATATTCAGGTAATATAAGATGTCCTTTTGTCTTTATAAATAATGCTCTTTGAACTTCTTTACTAATATATAAAGTGCTGTTTTGCTCCATAAATTTTCCAGAAACAGCAACTACTTTCTCTTGAGCAGAAAGATTTCTTAAACAACTAAATAAAATTAAAGTAAAAACTATATTCACATTTTGCATTAGTTATAGCGTTTATATATAAGATTAGTTGCGTGTTTTAAGCACTAAAGTTAGTAAATAAATCACGGATAGAAAGTCTGCAAGGACTTTCGTAAATTGGCTAAAATCAGCAATTAATATTATACTGTACTGGCTATCAATGTTTTTAGCCTTCGTTTTTCGGCATTAATTTACTCTAAAACACTAATTTATATTCATAAAAGTTATTTGTATGTCAACTATTCTTTAGTTTCTGATTGTACTTTGTATAAATAATCCAGCCTACATATGTTAATATTGAGGTAAACCACCCAGGAAAACAAAAAATAATGGCAACCATAGGTGTAGGCAACAAACAATTCCTTGGATATCTAATTCTTCCTTCAGAATCTGCGATAGGTTCGGGTTTGTTCATTTCGAAAATAATTTGGAAAAACACAAAATAAAACAATAAACTTAAAAACAATATGAACCCATTTGTCATTTTATTTCCTTTATATTTATGTAGTACTAATTGTATTAAAAGTATTAAAAGTATTAGAAAATAAAATACTATCAAAAGATATGACATAATTCTTTTTTATATTAAGTATGCAACTACAAATTCTTGTTTTTTCAAATATTCAAATATTAATTGTAAAAAGGTTTATCATTCCATTGCTTAAAAAATTTTATAATGTTTCGTTGTTCAGTATTTCCTTTTTAGTTTAATATTCCCATCGTTGCTCTTATATTCTAACCAAACGTTAGCATAAAGTAATTATTTTCTTTCCCGAAAAAAGGGGAATTGTTGCCAACTTTCTGATAAAACACGAAGTATTAAAGTAAATTAAACGTTTACATTCATTTACAAACGAAAACAAACGATTACTAACCGATTAGAGGTTTAATACTGTTTCATCTTTGCAGTGTCAATTTATTTGAAAGGCAATTTAAAATTATTTAACTATAAAAACAAACATGATGAACGCATTAAAAAACAAAGTACAGTTAGTAGGAAATTTAGGAAATGATCCAGAAATAATTACATTAGAAAGTGGTAAAAAGTTAGCTAAATTTTCATTAGCAACTAACGAAACCTATAAAAATTCGGCTGGTGAAAAAGTAACAGATACACAATGGCATAATTTAATAGCCTGGGGTAAAATTGCGGAACTTATTGAAAAATACCTAAAAAAAGGAAAAGAAGTAATGGTTGAAGGTAAATTAACCTATCGTTCTTATGAACCTTCGGAAGGTGAAAAACGATACGTAACTGAAATAACTGTAAATGAGTTTTTAATGTTGGGTGCTAAAAAGTAACTATCTTCTGAAATAGAAGCAGTAAAAATATGAAATGTAAATAAACGGTCTATTAAACTTAATTTGTGCTGAATTTTACTCAAATAAATAACATTAAAAATACTCTTATTTTTTAATATTAGAGGTATTTTTGCGCCCTAAAAAAATAAAACAATAAGAATGAATATTATAAAATTAAAAAATGAGTTAAAAAATTATTTTTTCATACTCAGTGGTAGTTTAATTTTAGCTATTGGTGTTGTTGGCTTTTTAGCACCAAATAAAATAGCAACAGGAGGAACTTCTGGTTTGTCAATTGTGTTAAATTATATTTCTAATATTCCGATAGGGATGTTGTTGTTAATTACAAATGCACCTTTATTATTAATAAGTGTAAAATATATAGGAAAACGTTTTGCTTTTAGAACTATGATTTCTATTGTTTCTTTGGCTTTATATATTGATTTATTTAGAGAGGTTTTTAAATTCCCTGCATTAAGTGATAACACATTGTTATCTACTATTTATGGTGGTGTTTGTGTAGGCTTAGGGATTGGAGTTATTTTTAAAGGAGATGCGTCGGCAGGTGGTGGTGCTATTATAGCACGTATTTTAAAAGATAAATATGACTTTAAACCAGGAACAGTAATTTTAACTTTAGATATTTTAATAATTCTTTTATCAGCACTTGTTTTTAAAGATTTAGAACTTGCCTTGTGGGCAATGCTAAGTATTTTTGTAGCTAGTAAATTTATAGATTTAGTAGTTACAGGACGTAAGCAAAATAAAATTGTACATATTGCTTCAGATGATTTAAATACCTTAAAAATGGTGATAGCCTCTAAAATGGGAATTTCAGGAACTTTAATTGAAGGTAATAATTTATCGCAAGGTAATCAGCGTAATATTTTATTTTTATCGATAAATAAAAATAGAATTATGACGCTTAAAAATCTTGTTGAAAAGCACGACTCAGAAGCTTATATGATTGTTTTAGAAGCAACACAATTATTAGGTTCTTCAAATACAATAAAGTAAATTGTATCTTTTTTGATATAAAAAATACCCGAAAATTTAAACGTTTTCGGGTATTTTTATTTGATAACTTATGATTTTAAAATTATCTAATAATTTAAAAATGTGTACAAATTTCTAGCCCCGATTGTAGCATTTGTTTGAGCTCTTTTTTTGATTTTTCTTCAAAAAAAAGCGAGTGCGAAAAGCGGGAAATTGCTTCTAATAATTATTTGTTTTATCCTTAAAAAAATATTAGAAATTCATAGAAAGTTGAATGCGTTTTCTTGTTACATCGACCTCTAAAACCTTTACTTGTACATGCTGATTTAAAGTAACATGTTCATTTATATCTTTTACAAAAGTATTTGAAAGGTTAGAAACATGAACTAAACCACTTTCTTTAATTCCGATATCGACAAAACAACCAAAATTTGTAATATTGTTGATAATTCCTGGAAGAATCATTCCTATTTTTAAATCATCAATAGTTTTAACGTGTTCGTTAAAACTAAATTCTTTTGCTTTTTCTCTAGGATCTAATCCAGGTTTTTCTAATTCTTTTACAATATCCTGAAGGGTAGGTAATCCGTAAGAATCGGTAACATATTGTTGTAATTTTAATTGTTTTAAAACTGAGTTATTTCCTATTAAATCGATAATTTTATTACCAGAATCTTTTGCCATTTGTTTAACTAAGGCGTAACGTTCGGGATGTACAGCCGAATTATCTAAAGGATTATCGCCATTTTTAATACGTAAAAAACCTGCGGATTGTTCAAATGCTTTTCCGCCTAAACGAGGTACTTTTTTTATGGCAGTTCTGTTTTTAAAAGCACCATTTTCATTTCGATAATTTACAATATTTTCGGCTAGTTTTATTCCAATCCCTGAAACAGCACTTAATAACGAAACACTAGCCGTATTTATATTTACGCCTACTTTATTTACACAATGTGCTACAACAGTATCTAATGATTTTTTTAGCTTATTTTGGTCAACATCATGTTGATATTGCCCTACACCAATCGATTTTGCATCAATTTTAACTAATTCAGCCAATGGGTCAGCCAATCTACGACCAATAGAAATTGCACCACGAACGGTAACATCGTAATCAGGAAATTCATCTCTAGCAATTTTTGAAGCCGAATAAATAGATGCTCCAGCTTCACTAATAACAAAAACCGAAATGTTATTTTTAAAAGATATTTTTTTGATAAACTGTTCCGTTTCTCTTGATGCAGTTCCGTTTCCAATTGCAATTGCTTCAATGTTATGTTTTTCAACTAAAGCATTTATTTTTTGAATAGCTTCATCAGATTTATGTTGCGGTGCGTGTGGATAAATAGTTTCATTTTGTAATAAATCGCCTTGTTTATTTAAGCAAACCACTTTACAACCTGAACGAAAACCTGGGTCAATCGCTAAAATTCGTTTTTCGCCTAACGGAGCACTTAATAAGAGTTGTTGTAAATTTTTTGTAAATACTGTTATTGCACTCTCATCTGCTTTTTCTTTAGCAATTACCATTGCTTCATTTGTTAAAGCAGGCAACAATAAGCGTTTATAAGCATCGGCAATAGCTAATTCAATCTGTTCACTACAATTATTTTGAGAACGAATAATACTGTTTTCTATTTTCTGAATAGCTCTTTCGTTATCTATATCAATTTTTATTCTGATAAAACCTTCCTTTTCGGCACGAAGAATAGCTAAAAATCTATGAGAAGGAATTCTACTAAAACTTTCATTCCAATCAAAGTAATCTTTAAATTTTTGGGCGTTTTCTTCTTCTTTTTTTGTTTTTACAATTTTAGTATTTATAACAGAAAAACGTGCTAATTCTTTACGAATATTATTTCGAACATCGGTGCGTTCATTTATCCATTCTGATATAATATGACGTGCGCCTTCTAAGGCTTTTTCTTCGGATAAAACTTCTTTGTTTTTATATTTTGATGCAGTAAAATTTAAGTCATTTATACGCTGACTCATTATCATTTTTGCCAGAGGTTCTAATCCGTTTTTACGAGCAGTTTCGGCTTTTGTTTTTCGTTTCTTTTTATAAGGAAGATAAATGTCTTCTAAAGCAGTAATATTTTCTGTTTTATCAATCTTATTTTTTAGTTCATCGGTTAAAGCATCTTGTTCTTCAATGGCTTTTATGATTGTTTTTTTTCTTTTTTCAAGGATTTCAAATTGCTCTTTTAATTCGACTATTAAACCGATTTCAACTTCATCTAAATTACCAGTTTTTTCTTTTCTGTAGCGAGCAATAAAAGGAATAGTACAATCTTCATTTAATAATTCAATAGTACTTTGAATCGATTTTAAAGAAATTTGACAGCGAGAAATTATATAATTGATGAGTTGCATAGCGTAGTTATTTGAAATAAAAAAACCTCACTTTTTAAAGTGAGGTTTCAAATATAGTAAAATGTTATTTTTTTAAGATATAAACTCTCCGTTTGTTACCTTTTCAGAAGGTTGTGAAAATGCAAGTTTACCATCAGGCGTATCAATCATTAAAATCATTCCTTGACTTTCTATTCCTTTTAATTTACGTGGTGCTAAATTACAAACAACAGAAACTTGTTGTCCAATAATATCTTCAGGTTTAAAGCTTTCAGCAATTCCCGAAACAATTGTTCTGGTATCAAGCCCAACATCAACAGTAAGTTTTAATAATTTTTTAGTTTTTGCAACTTTTTCGGCAGCAGTAATAGTTCCTACACGGATATCTATTTTTGTGAAATCATCAAATTCAATGGTTTCTTTTTGAGGCTCAAGAACTCTGTTTTCAGCTTCATTTGCTTTTTTAGTAGCTTCTAATTTTGCTAATTGTTTTTCAATTTCAACATCTTCAATTTTAGAAAATAATAATTCGGCTTTATTAATTTGATGATTATCTGAAATTAAAATGTCTTTTTCTGATACATCATTCCAAGTTAAATTAGCATCAATATTTAAAATTGATTTTAACTTTGTTGAAGTAAAAGGTAAAAAAGGTTCTGATAAAATAGCTAATCCAGTAGCAATTTGTAAAGCTACATTCATAATTGTTTTAGTACGTTCTGTATCAACCTTAATCATTTTCCAAGGCTCTTCATCGGCTAAATATTTATTACCTAAACGTGCTAAATTCATTAATTCTTGAGATGCTTCTCTAAAGCGGTAACGCTCAATTGATTTAGCAATTACATTAGGAAACTCTTTTAAAGTAGCTAAAGTATCTTCATCAACTTCTGATAAATCACTCGCAACAGGTACTTTTCCTTCGTAATATTTGTTAGTTAAAACAACCAC
This sequence comes from Tenacibaculum dicentrarchi, assembly GCF_964036635.1. Classification (NCBI taxonomy): domain Bacteria; kingdom Pseudomonadati; phylum Bacteroidota; class Flavobacteriia; order Flavobacteriales; family Flavobacteriaceae; genus Tenacibaculum; species Tenacibaculum dicentrarchi. The sequence continues at coordinate 2,509,278 of NZ_OZ038524.1, read as the reverse complement.
ACGATTTATAAAATTCCCAAAAATAGCGACTAACTCATTATTATTTTTTGCTTGAAAATCTTTCCAAGTAAAATCGTTGTCTTTACTTTCAGGAGCATTTGCTGTTAAAGTGTAACGTAAAACATCTTGCTGATTTGGGAAATCTTCTAAATATTCGTGCAACCAAACTGCCCAGTTTTTAGAAGTAGATAATTTATTACCTTCTAAATTTAAAAATTCGTTTGCAGGTACATTTTCAGGTAAAATATAATCTCCATGTGCTTTTAACATTGATGGAAAAATAAGACAGTGAAATACAATATTGTCTTTTCCGATAAAGTGTACTAATTTAGTATCGTCTTTTTTCCAATAATCTTCCCAATTTTTACCTTCACGTTCTGCCCATTCTTTGGTTGATGAAATATATCCGATAGGCGCATCAAACCAAACATATAAAACTTTTCCATCAGCTCCTTCAGCAGGAACAGGAATTCCCCAGTCTAAATCACGAGTTACGGCTCTTGGGCGTAATCCGTCATCAATCCAAGATTTACATTGCCCTAAAACGTTTGGTTTCCAATCACTTTTATGACCTTCTAAAATCCATTTACGTAAAAAATCTTCGTGTTTATCTAAAGGTAAAAACCAGTGTTTTGTTTCTTTTAAAGTAGGAATATTTCCCGTAATTGCCGATTTTGGATTGATTAAATCTGTTGCATTATGGCTTGTTCCACATTTTTCACATTGGTCACCATAGCTTTCTTCATTTCCACATTTTGGGCAAGTTCCAACCACAAAACGGTCAGCTAAATATTGATTAGCTTCAGCATCGTATAATTGCTCTGTAACTTCTTCAATAAATTCTCCATCATTATATAATTTTGTGAAAAAATCAGAAGCTGTTTTATGATGAACTTCAGAAGATGTACGAGAGTAATTATCAAAAGAAACACCAAAATCAACAAATGATTTTTTAATAATTCCGTGATATTTATCAATAATATGTTGTGGTGTAACACCTTCTTTTTTTGCACGCATTGGTATTGCTACACCATGCTCATCAGATCCGCAAATAAAAGTAACATCTTTTCCTTTTCCACGTAAAAAACGTGCGTAAATATCTCCAGGAACATAAACACCTGCTAAATGCCCAATGTGTATAGGACCGTTTGTATAAGGTAATGCCGCTGTAATTGTATATCTTTTTGGTGTAGTCATTTTAAAAATCAATTTTGATAGGCAAAAATACTTAAAATTAAACAGCTTTTTAAAATATCCTTAAAAACAGTTATCTTTATTTTGTCTAAATAAGAATAATGATATACTTTTGTCCTCATTTAAAAATTATTATAAATAAAATATATAAATAAGATGAATAATAAAGGACTATTGTTATTAATGATGTTCGTAACATCCGTCATTTTTTCTCAAGATTTAAAAACAGTAAAAGGGAAAATCACAGACAAAAATGGAAATCCAATTGAAAATGTAACAATTGTATTATCTGACCTTAATAAAGGTGTGTATTCTAATAGTAAAGGAGAATTTTATTTAGATAAATTAAAATCTAAAAAAATAGTTTTAAAAGCTTCAAAAATAGGGTATGCAACAATTATAAATAAGATTACATTATCAACTAAAAATAATATTGTAAATCTAGTAATGTTGTCTAAAACCGAAGCATTAAAAGAGGTAATAGTTAATGGTAATTTACAACAAAAAAACAAATCTAAAGTATCTACAAACCGATTAGGTGCTAAAACTATTGATATGCCAAATTCATCTGATGTTGTAGGTAAATCATTAATAGAACAACAACAATCCTTGACTTTAGGGGAGGTAATGACTAATGTTTCTGGAGTTTTTCAATTTAATAAAGGTTATGGAGGAGTTTCTGAAACTTTTGGTGCTAGAGGTTTAAGTTTACGTTACTTAGGTTTTATGTTTAGAGACGGTATAAGGTTTAGTACTAATCAATATTTAGCAACTCCTGAATTACAATCATTTGAAAAAGTAGAAATTTTAAAAGGTGGAGCGGCTATTAATTTTGGATATGTATCGCCAGGAGCAACTATAAATTATGTGACTAAAAAACCATTTTTTGAAACCAAAGGAACTATTTCTTTCAGATATGGAAGCTACGATTTTATCAAGCCAACGTTAGATTATAATTTTAAATTATCAGAAAAATTAGCCTTCAGATTTGTTTCTACAACCGATATGGCAAACAGTTTTAGAGAAACCGTAAAAACCAAGCGTTATTTTAATTATGGAGCTTTTAGATATTTAGCATCAGAAAATACCACTATCGATTTGAATGTAGAATATTTAAAAGATAAACGTCCGTTTGATTTTGGATTGCCAATTTTTGAAGATAGAATTATTACAGGAACAACAATAGATAATGAAGGAAAAGAAAAACCTGTTTATTTACAAGAAAAAGGACAGCAACGTTTGTATTCTAAAATAACAAAAGATTTAAGAAAAAGATTTATAGGAAGTCCTTTTAATAACAGAAATTCAAATCAATTTAATGCTAATTTAAAATTAGATTCTCAATTAAATGAACAATGGAATTTAAATATTGCCTTAGGAACTTCTATTTCTGATTATGATTATGTTAGAACAGGAAGTGGTTTTTCTAATCAATATTTTTTAGAAGGAAATGATATTAGAATTAGCAGAACACTAGAAAAGCAATCTTGGATTGAAAACGGTTTTGGAGCACAAATTAATTTAACAGGTAAATATGCTGTTTTAGGAATGAAAAATCGTACTAGTTTTAGTATCGATTATGATAATAGAAATCAAAAAACAGTAAATTATAATTCAATAAGAGGCTTTGATGATGTTTATTTATTTAATAAAAACACAATTCAAAAGGGATTGGTAACGATGGATAAATCTTATTTAGGCGATAATAAATTTGTAGGCGTAGGAATTTCGTTTCAAAATTTATTAAGCATTACTGATTATTTAAACTTATTGGCATCTGTAAGAATGGATGTTGTTGATGGTAGTTCAGAAAATGTTTACTTAATCGATTACAGCGGAAATAAACCTGGGGATATTGTATTGAAAGAATATGATGATGTCGCTTTTACACCAAGTATCGGTTTAACGTATAAACTCACAGAAGATAATTCAATTTTTGCAAGTTTTACAAATACTTTTAATCCAAATAATAGATTCAGGTTAAATGATGATGATGATATTTTACCATCATTTTACACAAATCAATTTGAAGTAGGAACAAAAAATAGTTTTTACGCTGGAAGATTTAATGTAAATGCGACTTATTATATTATTAATAGTGATGATTATGTAACAAGTCCTAATAGACCTGAAAGACATGCAATAGGTCCTGGAACAAAATATAGAGGTTTAGAGTTTGATGCTTCTGCAAAACCTTTTGAAGGATTAACATTAAGTGCAAATTATTCTTATATAGATGCCGAATATGGCGAAGGCGGATTTTTTAAAGCAGGAACTAGACCACAGCAAACTCCAGAACATCAGTTAGGTTTTTGGTCTAATTATAAATTTAATAGTGGTGCTTTAAAAAATTTCTCTCTTAATTTTGGAGGTCAATATACAAGTGAACGCCTTGGAAATGATTTTTATAGAGGAAATAATCCATACATCCAAAAAGCATACACATTGTTAAATGCGGGTGTTGGTTATCAGCAAAAAAACTTTGATGTGAATTTAAAAGTAACCAATATTTTAGATGAATTTACATTTTTTGCCTATCGATATGGTAGTGTAAACCCTATAGACCCAACACAATTTAGCTTAACAACACGATACAGATTTTAATTCCCCTAAAAAAAACTTACACAATTTTATAGTTTTAAGATTGTGTCGGTTTAAAAAAATAATATATCATGAAAAAAATAAATTTTTTAATAATTTTGATAGTATTGCCAATATTCATGTCACATAGTGTTTGGATGCAAATAAAAAATAAAGGAAAAGTAGGCGATAAGGCTAAAGTGAATTTATATTTTGGTGAAATTAGAGAAAATGTTATAGAAAAAGGCTTAAAATGGTATGATGGTGAAATTTTTAAAGAATTTAAAGGCTATGTAAAACTTCCTAATTCGGATAATAAAGAAACCTTATTATTAACACCTTCTGAAACATCTGTATCAGGAAAATTTACCCCAAAAACATCTGGAATTTATCAAATAGTAGCCTTTAACGAAACAGGTACAATTAAAGATTATACCAAACATGGTTTAGGTTTATTAAAGGATGCAACTTATTTACGTACTACTTTTGAAGCTACTTCATGGAGAACAAAACAAGAAGGAACGCCCAATTTAAAGCCGATGATGAAATATGATATTGTTCCTTTTCCTGCTAAAAATGGCTACGGAAGTTATAACAGTCATAAAGCTACTTGGCGAGTAAAAGAAAAAGTATATGCTACGTTTTATATTGATGGAGAAATTGCTATTGATAAAGAAATAAAAGTATATAGCCCCGATGGTTGGACATCAGTTAAAAAAACTGATAAAAATGGAATGTTTTATTTTATACCTTATAAAAAAGGAACGTATCAGGCGATTTATCAATTAAAAAAGAAAGAAAACGGTGTTTATAAAGGAGAAAAATATAATACCACACGAATAAAAATGATTACCAATTTAAATATTGAATAATTTCTAGATTAAAAAAGAAGTTAAAAACTAGTTGAATATTATTAGTTTTATTATTTTGAGCGTAAATTAACTTAAAACAACATTATTTATGAGATTTACGAAACAAAAAATGTTTGTTTTTTCATTGTTAGTATCGCTATTATTGTCAATGTCAATGAACGCTCAAAATAATTTTATGAAATTAAAAACACCACCATTTTTACAAAAAGGCGATACTATTGTAATTCTAGCTCCTGCTGGAATTTTAAAAAATAGAAAACATATTATTGATAAAGCCAAAAAACTTGCCCAAAGTTGGGGATTAAAAGTTGTTTATGGAAAACATATGTTTAATCAATCTCATCATTTTTCGGGAACAGACGAACAGCGTTGTCAAGATTTTCAAGATGCTTTAGATAATCCGAATATTAAAGCTATTTGGTCGGCTCGTGGCGGTTATGGTTCTGTTAGAATATTAGATAAATTAGATTTTTCTAAATTTATTGAAAATCCTAAATGGGTAATTGGTTATTCTGATATTACAGCGTTTCATAATCATATTCATAATTTAGGCGTAGAAACGATTCACGGAATAATGGGAACAAGTTTGCAAGATAAACCTGAAGTACTTGCAGAAAGTATTGCATCGCTTAAAAAAGTATTGTTTGGTGAAAAATTATCATATCAAATTATAACGTCAAAATATAATAGAACTCCTAATAAAATAAATAAATTTTCAGGTGAATTAATTGGCGGAAATATTGCTATTTTAACATCGATGTTAGGCTCGGAGAGTCAAATATCAACAGAAAATAAAGTTTTATTTATTGAAGAAATAGGCGAATACAAATATTCGATTGACAGAATGTTACAAAGCTTAAAACGTGCAGGATATTTTACAAAAGTAAATGCCGTTATTGTTGGCGATATGACTAAGGTTAAAAAAAATTCAACACCTTGGGGAAGTTCTATCGAACAATTAATTTTAGATGTAATTCCTAAAGATATTCCTGTTGTATTTAATTTTCCTGCAGGTCATGAACCTGATAACAGAGCTTTAATTATGGGAAGAACTGTTGAAGTAAATAATGATAAAATAGTAACTGTAAAATTTAAGTAGTGGCACAACATAATGAACTTGGAATAAAAGGTGAGCAGTTAGCTATTGAATATTTACAAAATAAAGGATACGTTATAGTTGAGAAAAATTATCGATTTAAAAAGGCTGAAGTTGATATTATCGCTAAAAAGTCAGATACTTTAATTGTTGTAGAAGTAAAAACAAGGTCTAGTTCTTATTTTGGTAATCCACAAGATTTTGTAAATCCGAAGAAAATAAAATTATTGGTTTATGCAATTGATAATTATGTAAATCAAAAAGATTTAGATGTTGAGGTTCGATTTGATATTATCGCAATTTTAAAAAACAAAGAAGGTTTTAATATTCATCATATAGAAGACGCATTTTTATATTTTTAAAACAGCAACCCCAACAATAATGTTAGGGTTGCTGTTTTAATCAACGTATTTATAAAATAAATGTTTTATTTTGATTGTTTTGCGAAATATTTTTTAACATCTTCTAAATCGTTTGGTATCGCAATTATTTTTTTATCTTTATCTAAAACAAAATAAGAAGGCGTTCCTGTTAAATTGTACTTAACTATGGTTTCGTTGTCAAATTTATAGGTAGGATGTGTTCCCATAGCATTGTGCCAGTAAGGTAGGTTTTTTTGAAATTCATTCCAATCAGTTGACTTGTAGTTTTCAACAGCAAATGATACTACTGATACTTCATTGTATTTTTGCATTAGGGTATGTAATTCAGGAATGTCTCTAGTACAGTGAGGACAAGAGGTGCTCCAAAAAATTAATAAATATTTTTCACCATCAGCTAAGGTTGATAATTTAAGTTCTTTACCTGCTTCTTCCCATGAAAAATCAGGTGCTATTCTACCAACGGTAGCATTTAAAAATTGTAAGGTTTCTTTTCTAAATACAGGATCAATTTCTTCTTCAGGTAACTTATCATAGTAGTTTTCAAACATCCAATCTACTATTGGACCATTGCGTTTTTCAGCTAAAGAAGTAATTAAAAATACTGTTACTGATTTTTTTAATTGAACACCAGAAAGTTTGCCCATTACCTTTGTAATAGATTCTTTAAGTAGTTTTTGTTGTAATTCTTTATTATCAGAATAATTTAAGTAAAAAACATAATCGGCAATGCGATCTACTAAAAAAGAAGAGTTATATAAAGCCTCATTTTTAAAATCGATATATTTAAAAAAATGATTAACTGTAGAAGAAAGATATTCGTCCATATTATCAATAGGACTAGATGGGTTATAACGTTGTGAAGCTTCTATAAAATTATTAACTAACATACCATCTGATTTATTTTCATAAATATCTTGCACATCTTCTAATTCTTTTACGGCTACTTTATATGCTTTTTTAGTTTCTTTATTTCCATTTTTAATATAATCAACTTGATTTTCGTCAATTTTATTTTGAATTAAAGCATAAGATTGTAAATATTCGGTATATAATTTATTTTCTCTAGAAGCTGTAAAAACAATAGATTGTCCTGGGTATTTCGGATTGAATATAAATTCGATATTTTCTTTATTGAAATAGAAGTCTACAAAACCAGCACCTTTATTTCGATAAGTAGCTCTGTATGCACCAGCAGGAGCATCTTCAGGAAGAGTAAATTCAAATTTACCTAAAGTTTGTTTTTCTCCACCAACAACAATGGTGTTCGATTTTATAGTTGTATTACCGATAAATTTAGGCTTAGCTCCTTGTAATTTATGTAAGTAAACCCAGTCACTTTTTTCAGGAGGAGTCATTGTTCCTTTAATTGTGTATTGAGCACTAACTATTGAAGTAGCAAGTATTAATAGCGAAAGTAATTTTTTCATTAGTATATTTTATAAGAGTTGAATTAATATTTAAAACTAGTCATTTACTAACTTCTATCCAAGAAGTGTACCAATTTTATTTTTTGTTGTTTTATCAAAATAAAAGTACTATTTATGATTTTAAACGAATATTTAATTCTTTTTTTTAAAGAATGCTATTAATTCAAAATAATTAATAATAGCTTCTTTTATTAAAACGGCTTGTTCTCCTGGTTTTAAATTAGGTAATTCTGTGATAGTTTTATAGTGAGGCCAACCATCTTGATCAAAGAAATCAAACTCATAATATCCGTAGGGTTCTAAAAGTTTACAAATAGCAATGTGCATTAAGTTTACTTTTTCATCTTTTTTAAAAGGTCGTTGTCCTTGTCCTAGTTCTTGAACTCCAATTAAATATACAATGGAGTCTACATTTAATGTATCGCCATCGGCAAATTGTTCTGATAAATTTTTTATCAGAAAATCCCATTTTTCTTTTAAGTTAACTTCTTTTGACATCTGTGTTTTTTGAATAGACAAATATACAACTGAGTTATGTATATTTGATGTACAATTTACAGGCATAACATTTTAATTGAGATGCTATTTTTTAAACGATATTTTATAACCCTTATTTTTATACCTATGAATATTTTTGATATTATAATAGCTGTTCTTTTACTATTTGGTTTTGTACGAGGAATTCTCAAAGGATTATTTGTTGAGGTAGCCTCTTTGGTAGCTTTAATTGCGGGAGTTTATGGTGCAATGCATTTTTCTTATTTTATTTCAGATTGGTTAGCAAGCAGTGTTTCTTGGGATGAAAAATACATTAGTTTAACTGCCTTTGCAGGAACATTTATTGTTATTATTATAGTAATATCTTTACTAGGAAAAATACTAACTAAAGTTGCCGATTTTGCTTCTTTAGGAATTTTAAATAAAATATTGGGCGGTGTTTTTGGTGCTTTAAAAATTGGATTAATATTAAGTGTCGCTTTTATTTTCTTTGGAAAAATGAACGATACCATTCCTTTTGTAACCAAAGAAAACTTAGCCGAATCTATTTTATACCGCCCTGTTAAAAAAATTGCCCCGATGATTTTTCCATCAATAATTAAAGAAGATTAAATAATAAAAACCTAATTAACGGGAATAATTGGCGTTAAACCATACTTTTTTCCAAACTCTTTTTAAGATTAAAAAAACAACAGTTTTTACGTAATTATCAATATCGGAAGTATCAATTTTTTGTATCATTTCTTCAGGAATATCAATAATATATAAAAGCGTTTTATAAGTATTCGAATCTTTAAGAATTAAATTTTTTATAGCATTAGTTAGTACTTTTTTTAACGTATCAGGAGGAGTTTTTTCTGAGATTTTTAAATCAGAATTTGCCAAGCCAAAATCTTTAGTAAGCTGTATAATCAGCTTACTAAACAATTCGTTTTCTGCTACGTTTATTAATAAATCGTTGCTATTATTGTAAGTTGGTAGCATTTTTAATTCAATTTATATTTAATATGTTGATTTTCTAAAGAACTTAAAAAATCATTAGTTACTTTTACTTTAGTATTTCTACTAGGCATATTTAATTCTATTTTTTCTTTAGTATCCCAAATGGTAAAATGTAAATTTTGAGAACCTTTATTAGTTGTAAATAAATGTTGTAAGTTTTTTATTCGGTTTTCATTTACTTCTTTTAAATGCATTTTTATAGTTATTTTTTTACACATTTTATCCATAATATCATGAAGTAATATAAACTCTGTAAACCCAACTCTTGGGTCTCCTTTTATACCTTCTCTATTTGTCCAACCAGGTTTTACCATAGTTTTTACAAATAAAAATGAATTAGGAACTAAAAAATGTTTGAATTTTAAATATTCTTCACCAAAAATTCTGAACTCAAAATTTTCACTATAATCTTCAATAAAAAATGTTGCCCATCCTTTTCCTGCTTTCGAAATTCGATGTTGTACATCGGTAACAATTCCTCCAAAAGTTAATGCCATACCTTCATATTTAGGTAGGTCATTATAATAAGAAAGCTTTGCATTACAAAAACTCAATTCATTTTTAAAATCATCTAGCGGATGTGCAGAAATATAAATACCAACAACTTCTTTTTCTTTTCCTAACAACTCCATAGTTCCCCAAGTATCGCAAATAGGTATAATTGGTTCGGGCATTTCTTCTTCGGATGCACCACCAAATAATGAAACTTGTGCTGAATTTAAATTTTCTTGATATTTATTTCCAAAACGCAATACTTTTTCTATAAATTTTTGGTTTTTTTCATCTTCGATAAAATATTGAGCTCTGTGTGTATTTTTAAAAGAGTCGAATCCACCTGCTAAAATTAAACCTTCAAAAGCTTTTTTATTTGCTACACGTAAATCAACACGTTTGGCAACATCAAAAACAGAGTTAAACCCTCCATTTTTTTCACGTTCGGTAATAATCGCTTTTACAGCAAGTGCACCAACCCCTTTAATAGCTGCCATTCCGAAACGAATAGCACCTTCTTTATTTACTGAAAATTTAGAAAAAGATTCATTAACATCAGGACCTAAAACTGTAATTCCAGCTCGTTTACATTCCTCCATAAAAAAGGAAACGGATTTAATATCATTCATATTATTTGACAATACCGCTGCCATATATTCGGCAGGATAATGCGCTTTTAAATAGGCTGTTTGATACGCAATCCAAGCATAACAAGTAGAGTGTGATTTGTTAAATGCGTAGGATGCGAAGGCTTCCCAATCTGTCCAGATTTTTTCTAGTTTTTTTTCATCATGTCCGTTTGCAATTGCTTGTTTTACAAACTTAGGTTTCATTTTATCGAGTACTGCAATTTGTTTTTTACCCATTGCTTTACGTAAAACATCGGCTTCACCTTTTGTAAAATCGGCTAATTTTTGCGATAATAACATTACTTGCTCTTGATAAACTGTAATTCCGTAGGTTTCAGATAAGTATTCTTCCATTGCTGGTAAATCGTACTCAATTTCTTCATCTCCGTGTTTTCTTCTGATAAAAGAAGGAATATATTCCATCGGTCCAGGACGATACAAGGCATTCATAGCAATTAAATCTTCAAAAACAGTAGGTTTTAAAGAACGCATGTGTTTTTGCATCCCTGGAGATTCATATTGAAAAATACCAACAGTTTCTCCTCTTTGGAAAAGTTCGTAGGTTTTCACATCATCTAAAGGAAAAGTTTCGGGGTCTAAAAGTACATCGTGACGTGCTTTTACAATTTTAACGGTATCTTTAATTAAAGTTAACGTTTTTAATCCTAAGAAATCCATTTTTAATAAACCTGCATCTTCCACAACCGAGTTATCAAACTGAGTTACGTACATGTCAGAATCTTTTGCCAAAGCAACGGGTACAAACTTGGTAATATCATCGGGTGTAATAATAACACCACAGGCATGAATACCCGTATTACGAACAGAACCCTCTAAAATTCGTGCTTTATTAATGGTTTCTGCCATTAAATCAGAACCATTAGAAAGTCTTTTTAGTTCGTTTACCAATTCAATTTCTTCGGCTCTAAGTTTTTCACTTAGTTGTTTATCATCCAAAGAAAATATTTTCTTCAGCTTCATTCCTGGAATTAATTTGGCAATTCTATCGGCTTCAAACAGCGGTAAATCTAGTACACGAGCAGTATCTCTAATAGAAGATTTTGCCGCCATAGTACCGTAAGTAATAATTTGCGCTACCTGATTTGCACCATATTTATCAATTACATAATCCATAACTCGACCACGTCCTTCATCATCAAAATCAATATCAATATCGGGCATTGATACACGTTCAGGATTTAAGAAACGCTCAAAAAGTAAATCGTATTTAATTGGGTCAATATTTGTAATCCACAAACAATATGCAACTACCGAACCTGCTGCCGAACCACGCCCCGGACCTACGGCAACATCCATTTTTCTTGCTTCACGAATAAAATCTTCAACAATTAAAAAATACCCTGGATACCCTGTTTTTTCAATTACTTCCAGCTCAAAATCTAAACGTTCACGAATACTTTCTGTAATTTCTCCGTATCGTTTTTTTGCACCAACATAGGTTAAATGACGTAAAAAATTATTTTCTCCACGTTTTCCTTTATCTTGGTTGTCTTTTTCATCTTTAAATTCATCAGGAATATCAAAAGCAGGTAATAAAACATCACGAGCTAGGGTGTAAGGTGTTATTTTATCAACAATTTCTTGAATATTTATAATTGCTTCAGGAATGTCAGCAAACAACGTTTTCATTTCTTCGGATGATTTGAAGTAATATTCATCGTTAGGTAAACCGTATCGATAACCTCGTCCTCGTCCTTTTGGAGTTGCTTGTTTTTCGCCATCTTTTACACACAATAAAATATCATGAGCATTGGCATCTTTTTTATCTAAATAAAATGTGTTGTTAGAAGCAACTGTTTTTACGTTATGTTTTTTCGAAAATTTTAAAAGTGTTTCATTTACAACTCTTTCATCATCTTGGTTATGACGCATTAATTCGATGTATAAATCATCACCAAATTGTGCTTTCCACCAAAGTAATGCTTCTTCGGCTTGTGCTTCACCAACATTTAATATTTTACTAGGAACTTCACCGTATAAACTACCAGTAAGTACAATAATATCTTCCTTGTATTGTTCAATTACTTTTCTGTCGATTCTGGGGATATAATAAAATCCATCAACAAAAGCGATAGATGACATTTTTGCTAAATTGTGATATCCTTTTTTATTTTTTGCTAATAAAACAACTTGATAACCGTTGTCTTTTTGGCTTTTATTAGTATGGTCGGTACAAATATTAAATTCACAACCAACAATAGGTTTTAAAGGTTTTTGAGTAGGGACTTCTCCTTTCTCAATGGCTTCAGTGTTTGCTTTTTCTACGGATTTATTATGATTTAAAACTGCTTGTACAAAATGAAAAGCAGCCATCATATTTGCTGTATCGGTCATTGCAACTGCCGACATATTGTCTTTTGCGGCAGCTTTTATAATATTACCAATTTGAGTGGTAGATTGTAAAACAGAATATTGTGTATGATTATGAAGATGTGCAAAAGCTACATTTTCTAATTTAGCTAATCCTTCATTGGTACTTACAGTTGTTGTAACACCTTTAGCCTTTTCAATTCTATCACGAATTTTTTCACTTTCTTTTTTTAAATTTAAGTGATTTAATCCTATTACCTGAATAGGAGTAGGGTTGATATTATTGTAGTTATCAAAGAAATCATCAGAAACATCTAATTGTTCTTTTGTAAATTGACGTAAACGAATCAATTCTAAAAAACAACGTGTTGTAGCTTCTACATCGGCAGTAGCATTGTGGGCTTCACCAAAACCAATACCAAATAAATGTTGATGTAATTCGGTTAGTGTTGGTAATTTAAATTTACCTCCACGACCACCAGGAATTTGACACATTTTAGCAGTTTGCTCGGTACAGGTATCTAAAATAGGGAGGTCGTTTAAAATGGTATCAACCCCTAAACGATGAAATTCACATCCCATAATATTTAAATCAAAACCAACATTCTGACCAACAACAAATTTTGTTTTACTTAATGCTTCGTTGAATAAAGCCAAACCTTCGGGAAGTTCAATTCCTTGTTCTTGAGCTAAATCAGTAGAAATACCGTGTATTCTTTCAGCATCATAAGGAATATTAAATCCTTCTGGTTTGATAAGAAAATCATTATGTTCAATTAAATTACCTACTTCATCATGTAATTGCCAAGCAATTTGTATTGCTCTAGGCCAATTATTAGTGTCAGTAATTGGAGCGTTCCAGTTTTTTGGTAATCCAGTGGTTTCAGTATCAAAAATTAAATACATCTAGTGTGTCGGTTTTGAAGTTTTTTAATGATTTTTTATTAAAATAAAATGTAAAAATACAAAGAATTTATCGTGTTTATCATACAGGTTGCTAATCGGCTTTTAGCGTGTGAGTTGTTTTAGGAGTAAAATCATTTTGATAACTAATTGATAATTAATTGTTACTTTGGTGTTAAGTTTTTTTTTTTGATAAAAAAAAGCAATTTATAGTTGATTTATAAATATTTTTTAAAAGTATATTTGCGGCATATTTAATATAATATTTTTTACAATGAAAGAAGGAACAATTAAGTTCTTTAACGAATCTAAAGGTTTTGGATTTGTTACAGAGTCAGGGTCAAACACAGAATATTTTGTACACGTATCAGGTTTAATCGATGAGGTTAGAGAAGGTGATACTGTAGAATTTGACCTTAAAGAAGGAAGAAAAGGATTAAATGCTGTTGATGTTAGAGTTTTATAACATTTAAACATAACTTATTTTCTTAAGAGCTTGGTATTCAAGCTCTTTTTTATTGTATTAATGTTTGATTTTTGCTTTTTAATTAAAAATAAATTATACATTTGCATCCGCTTATCACGAGATGATAAGATTTATTAATAATAAAGGTCGAGAACCTTAAAAATTAAAATTATGCCTGTAAAAATTAGATTACAAAGACACGGAAAGAAAGGAAAACCTTTTTACTGGGTAGTAGCTGCTGATTCAAGAGCTAAAAGAGATGGACGTTTCTTAGAAAAAATTGGAACTTATAACCCTAACACTAACCCTGCAACTACTGACTTAAACGTTGATGTAGCTGTATCATGGTTAGAAAAAGGAGCACAACCAACAGATACTGCTAGAACTATTTTATCTGATAAAGGAGTTTTATTAAAAAAGCATTTAGCTGGTGGAGTTAAAAAAGGTGCTTTAACACAAGAACAAGCAGATGCTAAATTTGCAGCTTGGTTAGAAGAAAAAACTGGTATCGTTGCAAGTAAAGTTGATGGTTTAGCTAAAGCAGAAGCAGAAGCTAAAGCAAAAGCTTTAGAAGCTGAAAAAGCTGTAAATGCTGCACGTATTGCTGCTAACACTCCTGTTGCTGATAGCGAAGAGGTTGTTGCTGAAAATGGAGCAGATAGCGAAGAATAAAAAACTGTACTATAATGATGATGCAAAAAGAAGATTGCTTTTATCTTGGCAAAATCGTTAAAAAACATAGTTTTAAGGGAGAAGTTGTTATCAAATTAGATACCGATGAACCCCATCTTTACGAAAATTTGGAATCAGTTTTTGTCGATTTAGGCAATAATCTGGTTCCTTTTTTTATTGAAAAATCTTCATTAAGTAAAAGTACTATGTTTCGCGTAAAATTTGAAGACGTAGATTCTGAACCAGATGCAGATGCCATTATGAGAGCAGGAATTTATTTACCTTTAAATTTATTGCCAAAACTTTCAGGAAATAAGTTTTATTATCATGAAGTTATTGGTTTTAGCATTGTTGATAAAAATTTTGGTGAAGTAGGTACTTTAGCATACATAAATGATAAAGCTGCTCAACCTCTTTTTGAAATTGAAAATGGTGATACTGAAATTTTTATTCCTATGATTGATGACTTTATTAAAAAAGTTGATAGAGCTAATAAAATTATTGAAGTTGAAACTCCTAAAGGATTGATTGAATTATATTTTGAATAAAAATAAAGTGATATTACTTTTTTATGAGTTATTAGAATATAATTCAGTAGATTTTAATTAGTTATAGTTTACTGTAGTTTTTAAAAAGTAAAACCTTGACGATTAATTGTCAAGGTTTTTTTATTTCGGGGGATTTCTTAATGGCAATATATTGGTATAACTCAAATAGAGAGTCCGAAATCATGTAAAATGGATGATTTGGAACAAATTTTTGGTTTATTATGTACTTATTTGGCTTTAAAAGTTAATTATAATACTTTATTTATTATTATTTGATAAGCTATTTATAATTTTATTTTGATGATGTACTACTATGAAATTAGCACAAATTCCTAGCCCC